>DHFK01000128.1:2317-11888 GCA_002400365.1 Anaerolineales bacterium UBA4826
GACATCCCGGTAACACTCCGGCTCGGCGGGTGTGACGCACCGACGCGCGCGCACATCGCCGAGCGCTACGCGGCATTTGTCGCGCCAACTTCCACCCCCGCGCTCTCACTCACGATCTCCGTCGAGCCGGGACCCGCCTACATTCCCTTCCAAACAAATGGCGTGTGGCAGATTCACACCTCCGCGCACAACGGACGCATCGAATTCGAATCGCATCTGGAAAAAGGCTGGGTGGAGCGCACGGCAGGCAACGGCGCGCTCGTGATGCGCCCGCAAGGCGACCCNNACGACCGCGCGCCTCTCGCAAGCGCACACGATCTTGAGCGACGACCTGGTGATCATCAAGAACGTAGGGGCGGGGTCCTCCCGCCCCTACTATCGCGTCTTTGGCGTCCCCTTTCGCGGCGATCTGCCGGAAGCGCCGCGCACGAACGACGTGGCAGAGTTGCGCGGCGTGTTCGCGCTGGTCAAAGACACAGAGCATCGGGTGCGGGCGCTGTCCGCGCCGCAAGCCGTGGCGCGGCTGGCGGCGTGCGTTCCGTTCGTAATGGCGCAGCCCGCGCCCGCGCGGCGGGTCGTCGAAATCTGTACGGATCTCGCGGCGAAGGTGCCTGTTCGCGCGTTGCACTTTAGTCGCGACGATGGTTTCTGGAGGGTGATTTGATGGACATGAAAAGTTGTCCCGTGCCGCACGCGCAGGTCGCCGCGCGTGTGGTGGACGGCGCGGCGGTGATCGTGTTGGCGGATGCGGGCGAGGTGAACGTGCTAAACCCGGTCGGCACGCGCGTCTGGGAGTTGCTGGATGGCACGCGTAGCGTCGAGCAGATTGCCGGCGTGATCGCGCGCGAGTATGCGGTGAGCGCCGACGACGCGTCGCGCGATGTGCTGGCGTTCGTGGAGGAATTGCGCGCGGCGCAAGCCCTGACGCTGTCGGAGCGCCCGGCGACCAGCGCGCCAACGTCGGTCTAGCCAGAGATCACCGAGAACAGCGATGAAGTGGTTCACGCTGCCCTGGCTCATTTTGCTCGTCGCCTGCCTCGCCGCGTGCGCGCCTGCTCCCAGCCGCGTCGTCGTCGAATGGACGACGGGGAGCGAGATCAACACCGCCGGTTTCAACCTCTATCGCAGCGAAGGCGCGGATGGACCCTACACCAAAATCAACGCGCAACTCATCCCCGCCTCCAACGATGCTCTCATCGGCGGCAAGTATCGCTACGAAGATGCTAACGTCACGCCCGGCGCGACGTACTACTACCAACTCGAAGACGTCGAGTTGAGCGGCGCGACCGCGCGGCACGGGCCCATCGCGGTTACCGCGCCCGCGGCGTTGCCGGCGCAGCAGGTCGCACTGATGCTGCTCGTGGTCAGCGCGCTCGCGGCAATGGGCGTTTACTGGCGACGCCGGCGCGCCAAACGCGATTGACCGACGAAAATGAATGGGCTGAGCATGGTAACTGGAAAAGTAAGTGCAGATATCAGTGCCAGGCGTGAGACGATGAAACTGCTCCGCGCCCTTTGCCTCAGCGTCGCGTTTCTGGCATGGGGCGCACCCGCGCAAGCCCAACCCCCCGCGCAACTGCGCCTGCTCCAATCCGACGTGAACCGCGTCCTCCTGGAACTGGAACTCGCCGGTTATGACGCGCGCACACACCCCGTTGACGGCGCAACCTACGTCGCTCTCTCCGTCCCCGGCTTGAGCAACACCGGCGAGGCGGGCAAGCCACAATTGCCAATCCAGGGCGCGATGATCGGCATCCCGCCAGGCGCGCAAGCCACGCTAAAAATCGTCGCCGACGAATCAAGTAGGGGCGAGGTCACCTCGCCCCTACTGCCCGCGCCCACGCCGCGCGTTGAATACGATCCGACGCAATCGTTACCGCGCGACGCGGGTCGTTCATTCGCCCGCGATGCCGTCGCGTATTCCGCCAATCAATTCTACCCTGCTGATGCCGCGCGCATCGCCTCCGATGGGAATTGGCGCAGCCAGCGCTATCTCATCGTCGAATTCCATCCGCTCCAGTACAACGGCGCCACGCGTGAACTGCTCTTCCACCGGCGGCTGCGCGTCGAAATCGCGTTCACTTATCCGCGCGGTCAAACGCGCGAGGCACTCGGCGNNTCCAACCTCCAACTTCCAATCTCCAACTTCCAACCCATGGTACAAAATCGCCGTCACCGCCGACGGGATGCACAGAATCACCTGCGCGCAACTCCAGGCGCAAGGCGTCAATCCCGCGACACTCGACCCGAACACGCTCAAGGTCTACAAGCAGGGCGTCGAACTGGCGACCTACCTGGTGTGGGAGAGCAGCGGCGGTTGCGACGACGCGCGCTCTCTCCTCTTTTGGGGACAGAGCGTCAACACGAAATACACGAACACGAACATCTACTGGCTGACCTACGGCGGCGTAGCCGGCAAACGCATGTCGTCGCGCGATGCGAGCGGCGCGGGGTCTGCGCCGGCATCATTCACCCATTCGATTCATCTCGAGCAAGACCGGCTGTACTATTCCTATTTTCCGTGGGCGGAGGACGTTGACCACTGGTATTGGAACTATATGCTGAACAGCGCGTCGTGCAATCCCTGTTCCGCCGATTACACTTTTCAGGCGGATCACATCGCGACAGGCGACTATTCGGCTACGCTCAAGATCAACCTTTATGGATTCATCTACCAAGGTCAAGCGAACCACCATACGCTCGTCTACGTCAACGGGAATCCAATTGACGATGCCGTCTGGAGCGGTCAAGCCGAACGGAACGCGACGATCGCGTTCGCGCCAGTATATTTGAACGAAGGCGCGAACACGCTGCGCGTCAGCGAAACTCAGACGGGCAGTCTGATTTTCGTCAATCATTTCGACGTCGCGTACGCGCGCCCGTTTGACGCGACCGGCGATGCGCTGCGTTTTCGGCAAGCCGCGAGCGGAACCTGGCGCTACCAGATTGCTGGTTTTAGCAGCGCAACGGTGGAGGCGTTCGACGTCACCGATCCGCAGAACGTCGTGCGCTTGACTAACACGACGATCACGCCATCAGGCTCTTACACACTCCAGTTCGCCGACACGGTCACCACGCCGCGCGAGTACATCACGCTGACGCCCCCGCAATTCCAAATGCCGACGAGCATCACGCTCGACACGGCGTCGGACCTGCAGAACCCGACCAACGGCGCGGATTACATCATCATCCCGTACGGCGGCTTCGTTCCGAACGTGCAGCCGCTGGCGAATCTCCGCGCCGCGCAGGGGCTGCGCGTCAAAGTGGTGGATGCGCAAGATGTGTACGACGAATTCAGCGATGGCTTGGTGGACGCGCAAGCGCTGCGCGATTTTCTGGCGTACGCGTACGCGAACTGGCAAGCCCCCGCGCCTGCATTCGCGCTCCTCGTCGGCGATGGCACGTTCGATCCAAAAGGGAATTGCGTCACGCCAGGAACGTGTCTGAACATCACCACGCCGCCCAATTCGACTTTTATCCCGCCCTACTTGCGGTTCGTAGATCCGTGGATCGGCGAGACCGCCAGCGACAATCGGCTCGTCACATTCAACGTCGGCAATACGCTGCCGAGTCTGGCAATCGGGCGACTGCCCGCCAACACCACCGCCCAAGTGGACGCGATGGTAAGCAAGATTCTGAACAATGAGCAGAATCCACCTTCGGGCAATTGGCGCAAGACCTTCGGCTTTGTCGCCGATAACCCAGACGGCGCCGGCGATTTCTGGGCGTTGTCCGATGTGATCGCCAACAACCCGCAGTATGTGCCACCCTCCTTCACTGCGGCGCGCGTCTACTATGGTCAATCGCCATACACGGATCCCGAAATCGCGCGCAGTGCGATTATTGCCGCGATCAACGACGGGCGCCTCGTCGTGAACTATATCGGTCACAGCGGCATTCAGGGATGGGCGCACGAGCAGTTCTTCGTCAACGCCGACGTGGACACTCTGGCGAACGACAACAAACTGCCGCTGCTGCTGGAGATGACGTGCTACTCTGGCTACTTTCAGTATCCTGGCTTGCCGGGGCTGGCGGAGGTGAACGTGCGCGCGGCGGGCAAAGGCGCGCTCGCGAGTTGGGCGGCGAGCGGCTTGGGCATCGCCAGCGGACACGATCTTCTCGACCAGGGTTTCTTCGACGCGGTGATGCAACAAGGGGTGCGGCGCATCGGCGCGGCGGCGGTCTTGGGCAAGCGGAATCTGTACACCAACGGCGGCGGCGCGCATCTGGATTTGCTCGACACCTTCAACCTGCTCGGCGATCCCGCCGCACGCCTGGCGATTCAGTTTCCGGTCTATCTGCCGCTCGTCGCGCGGTAGAATCGCGAAAAATGTGTGGGGTGGCGCTCACGTGCGTACCGATACCACCAACGACTTGATTGACGCGCGGCTCCGCGCCGGCGGCGCCGTTCATTTTACGATATCAACCTGGAGCATGTTTCCCACACTCGCGCCGGGCGATCAGGTGATCGCGCAGCGCGCGCCCACGGTGGACTTGTACCCCGGCGACATTCTCCTCATCCAAGTCGGCGGAATGTGGCTGGCACATCGGCTGATCGGGCGGCGCGTCGCAGATGGGCGCGCGCTGTTCATCACGAAAGGCGACAACGCGCTGGAGGCTGACCAAGTGTGGCAAGCCGCGCAGTTGAGCGGGATCGTCACCGCCGTGCGGCGCAATGGGCGCGTGCTCAGTCTCCGATCGCGACGTGCCCGCTGGACCAGCGCAGCGCTCGCTTTTCTTTCGCGCGCGCAGGTATTTTTGCGACGCCTTCGCCCCCATCTGGCGCGGCGCATCGCGCTGAAAGCGAGTCATATCCTTCTCCGCATTGGCGCACGGCTTGTGCGCTGGATGATGTGAAATGCAAACTTGGTTCACGCATCCCGTTTTACGCATTACACTTTGCGCTTTTTGGCTCCTGTTAGCACTCCTCCCCACGCGCGCTCACGCCGCCGTCACCGTCTCATCCTTCAAGGCGCAAGCGCAGGCAGCCAAGATCGAGTTGACCTGGACAACGGCAAGCGAGATCAACAACGTGGGATTCAACCTCCTGCGCAGCAATGCGGCGGCTGGAACTTTTACCAGGATCAACGCTAACCTCATCCCCACCCAATGCTTGGGCTGCATCGCCGGCAGTTCATACTCCTACGGCGATAGTTCGGTCGCGCTCGGGCAAACCTATTTTTACAAACTGCAAAGCGTAGACAATCGCGGCGGCACTCAACTCTTTGGTCCCGCCTCGGCAGCGGTGAGCGCGCCAACCGCGACCGCCACGCGTTCGCCTACCGGAACGCCTTCTCCAACGCGGGTTGCTAGCAGTACCCCGACGGCTACGCCAGTGCCAGGCACGCCAACACTCACGCGCCTCGCGACGATCACCCCGGCGCAATTCGCGCCCGCGCCCACTGCGACCCCGGCGCAGTCCACGCCTACACGCGCGCCGGTGGTCACGCACGTTGCGATCGCCGTGCCGTCGGCTTCGCCAACGGTGGAGCGCCAAGCGGCGCGCGGGCAGACTGTTCCGACCGCGCTGCCAACTCCCACGATACTGGCTCTGGCGGCGAACCTCAATCCGACAGTTGAGCCGGTTGCCGATGAAGAAATGCCCACGGATCCGTCGTCCGATTCGACATCCGATCGCGACCGGATGGAGCGCTGGTTTCGCGTGGCGATCATCGGATTGAGCGGGCTCCTTGGCCTGGGTGCGTTGGCGTTTAGCGTGCTGGGGCTATACTTGCTCGCGCACACATCCACGCGCGGCGCGCTTTGACAATTCGCTGGAGCGTTGCTCAGCCCATGCTCCACGCTTTGCTCACTCGCCGGCTTGCCCTCTGTCTCCTCCTTTTCTCCGCCTGCGTGCCCTTCTCGGCGCCTCTGCCCGCGGCGCGCGTCAAATTCCTCGTCTCCGCCGATGGACTCTACCGCGTCAGCGCGGCGCAATTGCGCGACGCGGGCGTGGCGTTGGATGGGCTTGACCCGGCAGCGCTGCAATTGTTGCGCGGCGATCGCGCCATCGCGATCCGCGTCGTCGGTGAAGGCAATGATCTCGCGATCGAGTTCTACGGACAGGCGAGCGATTCCCCCTACTCGGCGTTCAACGTGTACTGGCTGACGTGGGACGCGCCGCGCGGCAAGCGCATGCGCGAGATTACAGTGCTGCCCGCGCGGGATACGCCGCAGCGCACTTTTCAGGACACACTCCGCGTAACGCAGCCGACGCTCTACGTCCCTCAAGCCGCTAGCGCCGGCGCGCCCTGGTTCTGGCAATCGCTCTCTGCGCCGATGACGACGACGATTCCCCTCACGCTTGTATCTGGGCAGAGTGCGCCGGCGCGTGCGCGCGTGGAACTCTGGGGCAGCACGCTAGATGCGGTTGCCCCCGATCACCACGTTATCGTGCTATTCAACGACACACGCGTCGCGGATGAAACGTGGGACGGGCAGGGCGCGCACGTGGTGGACGCGCCGATTCCGCCGGGTGTTTTGCGCGCGGGCGCGAACACGCTCCGTTTGATCGCGCCGGGCGATACGCGCGCCAACGCCGACGTCGTTCTCTTGCGTTCGATCGAAATCACCTACACGCGGGCATTGACCGCTCGGGACGATGCGCTGACCTTCGAGGTCGGACCAGGGAACTACCGAATCGAAGGATTCAGCCAAGAGGACGTTGACCTCTTCGACATCACAGAGCCTGACGATCCTGGACGCGTCGCCAACGCGCGCGGCGCCGCGGGCGCGCTAACTTTTCAGAGCGATGCGCCGCGCCGCTGGCTGGCGCTCACGCCGAACGCGCGTCGGCGCGTCGCACGGATCGTTCCATTGCAAGCGACGGACCTGCGCGCAACCGATCGGCAAGCGGACTATGTCGTCATCACCTCGCCGGTCTTTTTCGACGCGCTCGAGCCGCTCGTGCAATGGCGCGAACGACACGGACTCCGCGTCCGCGTCGTGACCACAGACGAAATCTACGACGAGTTCGGCTACGGCGCTGAATCGCCGCACGCGATTCGCGCGTTCCTGGATTATGCGTACCATCGCTGGGCATCCCCCGCGCCACGTTTTGCGCTGCTGGTTGGCAAGGCGAGTTATGATTATCGCGATTACTTGAACGCGCCGAACAAGAATTTGTTGCCGACCTATCTTCTCTCCACGCTGCACCTCAATCAAGCCGGCAGCGATCACTGGTACGTCGCATCGGCGGATGACGTGGCGCAGATGGCGATCGGTCGGCTGCCGGCGAAAACGCCGGCGCAACTGATGACCCTCATCGCCAAGATCGTCACTTACGAATCGGCAAAGGGCGACGCAGCATGGCGTCGCCGCGCGCTCTTTGTCGCAGACGATCAAGACGCCGCGTTCGAAACGATGTCCGAGAGACTGATTGGCGCGCTTGCGCCGGAGACCGAAGCGCTCCGCGTCTACTTGCGCACGCCGGCTGCGCTGGCGGCGACGCGCCAGGCGCTGCTGGAACAGTGGAATCGCGGCGCGCGGATCGTCACCTATGCGGGGCACGGCGCGATCGAATCCTGGGCAGCGGGTCCGCTCTTTGATTCGAACGACGTCGGCGCGCTGTCGAATGGCGAGCGGTTGCCGTTCCTGTTTACGCCAACTTGCTTGGACGGTTTCTTTTATCACCCGCAGCAAGATTCATTAACCGAGCAATTGTTGGCGCGCAAAGATGGAGGCATCATCGCCGGGCTTGTGCCCACCGGGCTTTCACTCACGCCGGCGCAGGAGAAGTTGGGCTTGGCGTTATTCGACGCGCTGTTCCGCGCGCGCGCCGGAACGATCGGTGAAGCCATCGTACACGCGAAACGCGCGCTGAATCCCGATGACGCGACGGAGCGCGAGGTCATAGACACTTTTACTTTGCTGGGTGATCCGGCATTGCGTTGGGCGACCGGTGAAGCCTCCCAAGGGGTTGACGCTTTTTGACCGGCGCAAGNNGCGCAAGATTGACTTTACCTAAACTTTGTGCTAGATTTAGCGCGGAACGGCGCGCCGTTTCCGTCACGTGGTCATGGGCATCAGCCTCGGCAGAGGTGACAAGCACCCCGGAGGCTGATTAGTTTTTTGCGCGTTGGATGCCGACAGTTTCTGGAAGGGCGGAGCGCGGGTAGATCTGAGACGGAGAAATGATGGGCGATTGGGTTGACCGCCAGCGGTTCTGGCAGCACCGGCGTGTTCTAGTGACCGGCGGTAGAGGTTTTCTCGGCCAATATGTCGTCAAGAAACTTGACGCTCGCGGCGCGGCGGTGTCTGTGTCCGACATGGGCGACTATGATCTCCGCCGCCTAGAGGACATCCGCCGCGCGCTCGCCGATAGCCAGCCGCAGCTGGTCATCCACTTGGCGGCGCGGGTAGGCGGCATTGGCGCGAATCTCGATCATCCGGCTGAATTTTTCTACGACAATTTGATGATGAGCATCCCGCTGCTCCACGAGAGTTGGCTAGCCGGCGTTGCCAAGTTCGTGGCGTTGGGGACCATTTGCTGTTACCCCAAGTTTACGCCCGTTCCGTTCCGCGAGGATGATCTGTGGAATGGTTATCCCGAAGAGACGAATGCGCCATATGGACTCGCCAAGAAGATGTTGCTGGTGCAAAGCCAAGCCTACCGCCAGCAGTACGGCTTTGACAGCATCTTTCTGATGCCGGTCAACTTGTACGGACCAGGCGATAACTTTGATCCAGCCAGCAGCCATGTGATTCCGGCGCTGATCAAAAAGTGCGTGGACGCGCACGCCGCGGGCGATGACCACATCGTGGTCTGGGGGGATGGCAGTCCCACGCGCGAATTTCTGTACGTCGAGGACGCGGCGGAAGGGATTCTGCTGGCGGCGGAACGCTACGGCGAGAGCGCGCCGGTGAATCTCGGCAGCGCGTACGAGATCAGCATCAAGGATTTGGTCGAACTGATCGCGCGCCTCACCGGCTTTGGGGGCAGGATCGTCTGGGATACGACCAAGCCGAACGGGCAGCCGCGCCGCAAACTAGATACCACTCGGGCGAAAGAGAAATTCGGCTTTGTGGCGCAAACGCCGTTTGAAGCCGGGTTGCGACAGACCATCGAGTGGTACAGAGGAACATTGCGATGAGCCGGTTGAATGGCTACCCTTCGGGGATCGTGTGGATTCTGGCAATTCTGCTCGCGAGTGCAATGTTCAGACACTGGGAAGCGGGCGGGCTCGCGATCATCCTCCTGGGAGGAATTGCCGTCGGTCTCGCGGCAGTGCTGGAAGTGGCAACCCTTCGTAGGACGCCGGACGACGTTGAAGGGATTGCGGCAACTCACTCCACATCGCGCTGGCAGCGTCTCTTGAGTTGGCTGGTCGCGCACGAACTCTGGATTTTTCTCCTGCTCGGTCCGCTGTTTCTCTTTCCGCGTCGCGCCTTTGTCCTCCTCTTTGTTCTCATTCCGCTTGTGTGGTTGGCGCGCTGGCGCGTCCGCGGACGCCTGACCCCGCGCACGCCGCTGGATGTGCCCATCATCTTGTTGATGGGAATGCTCGCCGTCAGTGTGCTGGTCTCCGCTGACTTGGAGCGCAGTTTCCCTAAGTTGGCGGGGATGCTTTGG
>DHFK01000128.1:11909-16372 GCA_002400365.1 Anaerolineales bacterium UBA4826
GAAGCCGGCGGGAGTCTGGCGTTCGTCGTCCCGTTTCTCTTCGTCGTGATGGTGATGCAGTGGAACGAAAAGCGGAATACGGGCAACCGGAATTGGTTGGCGCGCTTGTGCGCTTGGTTTACGGGCAGAGGGCTGGTCATTCCGCTGGCAGTTACCGTGGGGGTGCTTGTCTTGACCCAATCGCGGAGCGCGCTCTTTGGCGTCGCGGTTTCGCTGCTGGTGTTCTGCGCGGTTCGCTGGCGGCTCTTCCGCTGGGTTTTGGCGATGAGTATCATCATCTTTCTGGCGCTGCTTATCTTCCAGGGCCCCGCGCTAGTCGAGCCGATCCTGGTTGGCTCCAGTGGGCAGGGAGGCGTGGCGGGCAATCTGGATCTTGCCGGGCGTCAGGAAGTCTGGTCGCGCGCGCTCTATGCCATGCGAGATTTTCCTTTCACTGGCCTCGGGCTCAATATGTTTGACCCAGTGCTCAAACTGTTCTATCCTCTCTTACTGGCTGGTCCAGACGTGGTGATTCAGCACGCGCATAACAATGTCTTGCAGGTCGCCATGGACCTCGGCATTCCCGGGTCGGTGGCTTATCTTGCGCTGCTTACGGCTTTTGGTTATGTCGTCTGGTTTGTGTTTGCCACCAGTCCCGTGCCATTGTCCCGCGCGGTCGCCTTGGCACTTGGATTGGGGATGATGGCGCATCAAATCTTTGGCTTGACCGACGCGGTGGGACTGGGTTCGAAACCGGGAATCATTTTCTGGGGGATGCTGGCAGCCGCCGGCGGGCTTTGGGTTCTCACGTTTCACAACCTTGCGCCGGTTCACGCGTGATGGCGCAAGCAAACGCAAGGATGGCTTACGCTTGAGGGAGGACAATCATGCTGCGAGTACTTTGGTTTGTCACGACGCTGGGTGTGGCGCTCTTGGTTGCCTTTACCAGTCTGGCGTGTTCCGCTCCACCGACTGCTGAACCGACCAAGGCACCTCAGCCAACCGTGATGCCTCAGCCAACCGCGCTCCCTCAGCCGACTCTGACGATTGCGCCCACTGTGGTTCCGGCAACCTCCTCGGCGACCCCAATTCCTGCTACGCCGACCGTCGCGCCAAGCCCTACGCCGCGACTGCCAGCCACGGCCACCGCGCTGCCGACAGTGACCGCGCCGCGCATAGCGACGGCCACGGCAACCAGCACGTCTATCGCGTTGCTGGCTGCTCCGCAATTAACCCAGCCGTCAGCCCGCGCGTCCTTTGGCTGGAATGCGCCGGTGATTCTGGCCTGGACCTGGGAGCGTGCGCTCCAAGCGGAGGAGTACTTTCAGGTTCAATTGTCCCGGGAGGATGCTGAACCGAGAGACTTGGCATGTATTCCCGCGACGACGTACGTGATTGCCCAGCCGCCGCAGGGCTATGGCTGGTATCAGTGGCGCGTCGTCGCGCGGCGCGGCAGGCTGCAGGGCGACCAGTGCGCGCCGCAATTCGATCTATCGCGTCCGAGTGAGATCCGCACTTTCGAGTGGCGCATGCCGCCCGAGCCGCCGCCGACGGTGCGACCCTATCCGTGATCGCCGGGCGAGCTACCCGGTTTCTCAGAGAAACCTATTATGAAAAAGCCCCTCCGACAGATGGTCGTTTTTTGTGACCGGTGGCATTGGGTACTGCTTGCGCTTGCAGCCCCGTTTCTGCTCTTTCCCTCACCTAGCCGATCACTGGCTCTCCTGGTGGTGCCGGGGCTGTGGATCGTCGCTTGGCTGGCGGGGCATGAGCCCTTGCCGCGCACGCCGCTTAACGCGACGCTGTTGCTACTCAGTCTGATGGTGTTAGTTAGTCTGTACGCCACGTACGACATCGCCGTGAGCCTGCCCAAGATCAGTGGCATAGTGTTAGGGCTAGGCATCTTCTATGCTATTGTGCGCGAGGGACAGGGGCCACGCGGTTGGTGGCTGGGCTTTTTGCTCTTCTTGGGAATCGGCTTTGGCATTGCGGCGGTTGGACTGCTGGGAACGCACTGGGTGACCAAGATTACTCTGCTGATTCCCATCGTCTCGCGCCTATCGTCTCGCATCACCGGCTTGCCCGGCGCTGAGGAGGGCTTTCACCCCAACTATGTAGCGGGCGCGTTGCTGTGGGTGATTCCGAGTTTTCTCACATTCTCCTGGCTGCTGCTGACCAGAGCGAAGGATGTGCGCAGCCTCTTTGGGCGCGGTAAAGCCGGCGTCCTCAGCCTGTTGACGATTGGAGCGACTCTGTGGTCAATCGCGATTCTGATTCTGACTCAGTCGCGTGGGGGCTATCTCTCTTTTGCGCTGATCAGTTTCGTGTTGATTGTCGTCTTCTGCGCCGGAAAAAGCCGGTGGGTCTTCCTTGGAGGTGTGACAGCCGCCGTGGTGCTCATCGTAGCCGCTGGCTGGTACGATGGAATCAATCCCCTGTCCCCATCGGGGGTTAGCAGCGGTCTCGCTAGTTCCGCCGAAGTGGCTCTGGATACGATAGGGGGGCGGTTAGAAGTTTGGTCACGTGCGATCTATGGCATTCAGGATTTCCCTTTTACCGGGATGGGGATGAACACCTTCCGGCGCGTTGTCCACATGTTGTATCCACTGTTTCTGATCAGTCCAGATGCAGACATCGGTCACGCGCACAACGAATTCCTGCAAGTTGCCTTGGATTTGGGTTTGCCTGGACTGACCGCTTTTGTGGCGCTGTACCTGGGCGCTTTCTGGATGCTTGGACGAATCTGGCAGAGAGCGCGCGCCACGGCGCACTTGGCGCCGAGCGACCGCCGTGCGGCAGTTTCGCTCGCCAAACCGGGGGACTGGTTTTCGGTCGTGGGTACTTCGCCGCTTGCCGACGCGCGCCTGGTTCAGATCGTGGTGCTGGGTTTGGGAGGGGGCTTGCTGGCTCACCTGGTTTGGGGAGTGACTGACGCGATGGCGCTGGGGGCGCGGCCGGCTTTCTTGTTTTGGGTCATCTTGGGATTGATCAGCGGATTGCATCAGCAAGCGCAGGACAATTGGGTTGCGATAGATAGTAGTGTTCCGACAACGCGATCGCAGAACGGAGTGCGCGAATGATTGATTGGTTTTCAGTTGGCTTTGGCGCGCTGTGGATCCTGGGGCTGGGTTTCGTGCTTGCCACGCTGAGTTTCGCCAACTACCTGGCGAGCGCGCAAAAGCGACGCTTGCGGCAATCGCTTGGGATGCCCACCTCCCAGCTTGTGATCTACCTTGGACTGGCGTTGTTTTGCCTAGGTTGGGTGGAGAGCACACCCGCGCTTTGGGAACGTCTCTTGTGGATAGTGCTGGCGCTCATGTTCGCGGCACAGGCATGGCAAGCCAGGAAGATGAGCAACGAATGAAGCTGACGCCAGGCGCGCGTGAGAAGACATTCGGAAAAGAGCCGCGTGCCGTTCCTGCTACGCTGCGACGATGGGGCGTGGGGGATTCGCAACTCTGGATCGGCGTCGTATTCAGTCTGTGCTTTCTTGCGTTAGCCCTGCACGACGTTGACCTGACGGAGACGGCAAATACGCTGCGCCGGGTGAATGTGCCGCTCTTGGGCGCGGCAGTGGCGAGTTTCGTGCTCAGCGCCGCCGCCAAGTCAATCCGCTGGCAGTTGCTCCTCGCCGTACGTAAATCGCCCTCCTTCGCCAGAGCGTTTTCGGTATTGTCTGTCGGACTGATGGTAAATGCCTTTTTGCCGGCGCGTCTGGGCGAATTTGGGCGGGCTTACCTGATGGGGGAATCCGAGGCGGATAGCAAGGCTTTTGTCTTGGGCACCATTGCGATAGAAAAAGTGGCAGATCTCCTATTTCTGCTGCTGTCCCTGGCGGTGTTGTTGTCGCAAATGGCGTTGCCCGAGTGGCTGGCTGGTCCAGCGCGGGGCACGGCACTGGTCATTGCGATCCTGGTGCCGTGCTTTGTGTTGCTGGCTTGGCAAAGCAGTTTCGTCTTGCGGGTGGTGGAGCAGGCAAGTCGTTTCGTTCCACTGCGGTGGCGGGAATGGTTGGTGGGCCAGACGCGCTACGGATTAGCCAGTCTGGTGGTGGTGCGCCGCCCACGCCGGTTGATCGGTTTGATCGGCTGGTCATTGATCGTGTGGCTACTCAGCGCGCTCACCAATCACTTGGCTTTCTTGGCGCTTGAACTCGCGATGCCGGTCTGGGCTCCTCTGCTCCTGTTGGTGGTGCTGCAGGTCGGCGTGGCGGTCCCTTCTTCGCCGGGGCGAATCGGAGTTTTTCAGTATCTGACGATTTTGACGCTCGCGCTTTTTTCTATTGAAAAAGAGGTGGCGCTGGGATACAGCGTGGTGCTGTACCTGGTGGTGTATGCGCCGATCGCCGTGCTGGGCGCCTGGGGATTCGGGCACGAGAAGATCACCTGGGGCAGACTCGTAGAAGCGGCGGCTCGCTTTTCTGAAAGTCGGAAGCGTGGATGACCTAACAGCCGTAGATTTGTTAGGCGTGCGCGTGTATACGC
>DHFK01000130.1 GCA_002400365.1 Anaerolineales bacterium UBA4826
TCGCATGAAGTTTCCCTAATCACGCCGACCACTAACTCATCGTAGATGACCCGATGGACAACCTGACGTTCCTGTAATGGGGGAGTGATGACGGTCAAACCGAATTTTTGCTCCAAACGTCCTTTGTAAAATTCGCCTTCCATGGTGAACCGGGTTCCCAACAAGCCGACCCGTTGGGTTCCGGAACTTTGCACTTTTTCTGCGGTCGCGTCGGCAATATGCAGCAAAGGAATGTGAATGCTTTGCTGGACTTGCTCGGCCATTTTGTGCATCGTGTTCGTACAAATGACCACGAAATCCGCGCCGCCAGCTTCGACGTGGCGTGCAGCATCGATCATGATTTGGGTCGCTTCTTCCCAACGATTTTGATGCTGGAGTTGTTCCACTTCGGCAAAATCAACGGAGTACATCACGCTTTTGGCGGAGTGAACGCCGCCCAATTTAGCGTGAACCAGTTCGTTGATAATCCGGTAGTATTCGACGGATGACTCCCAGCTCATGCCGCCGATCAGACCCATTGTTTTCATCGCATATTCTCCTCAAGTTATGTTTCCATCGCATAGATTCAACGTCATGCGGTGCAAGACGCGCAGATATGAGGCAGAGCCGCGATACCGCGATTCCCCGCTCACATGGCAGGCTTCGCCGGCTTGCTCCGAGCAAACAAACGCTAATCCGAATTCCGCGACGCGACTACGTCGGCTCGCCGCGCGCCAAGCGTCCGATGGCAACCTGCTGGGCTTGAAGCCAGGTTTCTTTGTCTATGATGGGCTGTGCTTCTTTCCCACGCGTGAATGAGCCGCTTTCGACGAGTGACGTGAAGAACGACTGAAAACGTTCGTCCAATCCTTGCAACGTGAAACCAAAGCCGCGCTTGTTTTGCTCATCCGCGAGTTGCGCTTCAAATTCTTGAATCTCGATGGGGACGCGGTCAGCAGGTTCTAGGACGATCCCATAACCGTAGATGGGGTTCGTCAACACATCGCGGACCTGCGCGGCGGTCCACGGCTGGGGACGGGCTGGGCGCGAGCGCGAACTGGGACGTCGAGGGCTGGTTTTCTTCTTTTTCGGCATGGTTATTCTCCTGGCATGATTCTATCATTGAGCCGCGCGCACGTCAAAGGGTGTAAGGAATCTTGGCTACCGCAACTGTAATTGCTGGATTCGCCGATCCGCGTGATTGGAATTGACGTGGGCAAACTGTGGAAAGCGTTTCCGCGCGCGCTCGCGCACCTGACCACCGAAATCTGCGCCTTGCTGGGCGAGCATCGAACGTTCGCCGCGCGTGATATTCCATTGATCGAAGAGCGCTACGTGGGCGAGAAATACGGCGCGCCATCGTCCGAAGGCAACGCCGCGCTGCGACTCCTCGCCGAGCGCGAGGGGATCATGCTTGATCCGATCTACACCGGCAAAGCAATGGCAGGGCTAATTGATCTCGTGACGCAGGGGTTTTTCAAATCGGATGAAACGGTGATTCTCTTGCATACCGGTGGAGCGCCGGGCTTGTTTGCGTTTTCGTAGAAAATGATACACCCGATTCTTGACCGACCTGAAGTGCAAATGGTTTTGTTTCATCCCCGCCGCGAGCCAGCGGGCTATGGGATGCCCGGCGTACGCCGAATAGCCGTGGAGGTTGGAGCGGGCGTGAGCATCGGCGGGCGGTTGTACCCTGCCCGGCGCGAGTCGCCCGCCCTGCTATTTTTTCACGGGAACGGTGAGATCGCCGCCGATTACGATGACCTTGCTCCGCTCTACACCCAACTGAACATCACACTGATCGTCATGGATTATCGCGGGTACGGCGCAAGTACTGGCGCCCCGACTGCCGCGAACCTCCGTGCCGATGCAGTCGTTGTTTCCAAGCAGCTGCGGCGGATTTTCCAAGAGAATGATCTCGCGCCGTCTCGGTACTTTGTGATGGGACGCTCTTTGGGCAGCGCGGCGGCGATTGAAGTCGCGCGGAAGACCCCAGAGGATTTGGCAGGACTCATCATCGAAAGCGGATTTGCCGACACGTTTGCGCTCTTGGCGCGCTTGGGCATACGCTTGCGAGGAGCGGACGAAGATCGCGACGGATTCGGCAACCTTTCCAAGATCGGTCAAGTGACCACACGTACTTTGATCATGCACGGCGAAGCAGATGTGCTGATTCCTCCATCGGATGGGCAAGCGCTCTACGCGCACTCGGCGTCGGGGGACAAGCGGTTGGTACTGATTCCCGGAGCAGGTCACAACGATATTCTGATGGTAGGAATGGCGCAGTACTTTGAGGCGATTCGGGAATTTGTGAACCGCGCATAGAGAAGCAGGCGGAACACGCCGCGCGCAGCGCGGGACTCGTCAACGTGCGCGTCGGGAATCAACACCTGTTGGATTGGGGCTGATGGAAACCCTGGTGCGCGAGTCATTCCTCCAAGAGAAGATGGGCAACAAGATTCGCTGCAACATTTGCGAGCGCCGTTGCTGCATTGTCCCAGGTGGCTTGGGGTGGTGTCGCACACGCGCATATCGGGATGAGAGATTGGTGACGTTGATCTATGGCGCAGCATCGTCGCTGGCGGTGAATCCGATCGAGAAGAAACCGTTCTACCATTTTCATCCTGGCACTCGCGCGCTCACAGTCGGCAGTTGGTCGTGCAACTTTGGTTGCCCGTGGTGCCAAAACTGGGATATCAGCAAATCGCCTCCACCCGACCAGGGTGCTTACCTCTCGCCAGAGCGATTCATCGCGTTGACCGAGAGTTATCGTTGCCAAGGAACGTCCATTTCGTTCAACGAACCTACACTTTCGCTCGAATGGTCGTTGGACGTTTTTCGTCGCGCGCGCGAAAGCAATCTTTACAATACCTTCGTGACCAACGGCTACATGACGCCCAAAGTGTTGCTGCTCTTAATCGAGGCGGGACTGGACGCGATGAACGTAGACATCAAAGGCGACGCGGTTGCCGTGAAGCGATTTTGCAAGGGCGTTGACGTGGAGAAGGTTTGGGCGGCATGTAAACTTGCGCGCTCACGCGGCGTCCATCTCGAAATCACGACACTGGTGATACCAACTGTGAACGATACCGACACGATGTTGCGCGCGATGGCTGAGCGCATTGCGCGCGAGATTGGGCGCGAGACCCCCTGGCATGTCAGCAGATACCTTCCCGCCTACCAATTCACTGCTCCACCGACGCCGCTTCGCACACTGGAACGCGCGTGGCAGATCGGCAAGGAGGTCGGGCTGAACTTTGTGTACATTGGGAATGCGCCGGGTCATCGGTACGACAACACGTATTGCCCGTCGTGCGGCGCGTTGCTCATTCGCCGCATCGGTTTCGATGTGAAGGTGAATGCGCTGCAGGATGGTTGCTGCCCCGAATGTTCACACAAGTTGGCAGGCGTGTGGGGTTCAAGTGTTTGAATCTGTGACTCGGCAGAATGGTCTGTCCAGCAGATCAGATTCACGCTGAGTGGCTGGCAGAACATCAAACAGTTCTTCGCTTGAGGACGCGTCCTTGTTTCCCACGCTCGGTCTCGCTGCTCGACGTGGCGCAGTAGATTTCGGCAGGCGAACCCAGCACCGCGAGCGCGACCTTGCCCCAAGACGTCGTCAAGTCAATGTTCCCTAGGAAATTGCCATTGAGCAATCTCGCGAGTTCTGAACCAGTGCGCTGTCCGGGAGCACACTGTTGCATGGCATCACTGTTGCGCAATCGCCGCCCCTGGATATAATGGAACATGGGGAGATGAGATGAAATGGCTGGACAACCTCTGGGGATCCTGTTAGAACGTCATCGCGAGGAGATCGCCGGCGCCTGGGCGGACTTGGTGCGTCAGATACCGGAATCTCATTACCGCGCGCGACCACCGGAGGAACTGCGCGCCTCGACGCTGCGCGGACTGGACGCGATCATCCAAGTCCTCGCCAACGATTCCGCTGCCGCTCTCGAAACTTATCTCACCGATGTCAGTCTCACGCGCCTGCAAATGGGCTTTGACATCGCCGAAGTGATCGAAGCGCTACTCCTTTGCAAGGACGCCGCGCGCCCCATCATCTGGAATGTTTATCCTCCGAATTCTTCCCAAGCCCGCGAAGCCATCGCGCAACTCGATGCCTGCCTGCGCCATGTGATTAGCCGTTTCGGACATCTGTACGCCAATGCCATGCACCGTTCTCTCGAGGAACAACAACAGCGCATCGCGCTGATGCTGACTGAAAGCCAGAGTCTCGGACGTGTCACGGCGGCTTTGCTACAGAAGACCGGCCTCGGGGAGGTATTGGAGATCGTCTGCAGCGAAGCGCAAGGACTGACGCACGCGCAGGGCAGCACCGTGTTCCTGTTGGAGGCGGAACGTGACGGGTGGCTGCGAGTTGCCCGCAGCACCGGCGTAGCGCCGCCGGACTTTGTTCAGATGCCCATTGAGGGATCACTCACCGGGAGAGCGGTGCGCGAAGGCAAGCCCCTTCTGAGCAACGATACAACCAGTGAAGCGCAGGCGTATCGCGAGGGCGGCAAGCCGACGACCTTGCTGGCGATTCCTTTACGCGTGAAAGGCAGCGTGATCGGCGTGCTGGATATGGTGAACAAGCCAGGCGGATTCACCCAGGAGGATGTCCGCATCAGCAGCCTCTTCGCGGATCAAGCCGCCATCGCGATCGAGAACGCGCGACTCTACGAACAGGCGCAAGAACTGGCGACCATGCGGGAACGCCAACGCCTGGCGCGCGATCTGCACGATGCGGTCACACAGACGCTTTTCTCCGCGTGTCTCATCGCCGAAGTGCTGCCTCGATTGTGGGAGCGGAATCCTGACGAAGCGCGACGGCGTTTGGAGGAACTGCGACAGTTGACGCGCGGCGCGCTCGCGGAGATGCGCACACTGTTGCTGGAATTGCGCCCCGCTGCATTGACCGAGGTGGGCTTGGGCGACTTGGTGCGCCAGTTGGCGGAAGCGGCTACGGGTCGCGCGCGTGTACCCGTTGCGCTAACCGTCGAGGGGCAATGTCCATTGCCGCCTGACGCGCAAGTGGCACTGTACCGCATCGCCCAAGAAGCGTTGAACAACATCGCCAAACATTCCGGGGCGAGTCAAGCGACCGTCGTCTTGCGTTGTCAACCCGATCGAGTTGAGTTGCGCGTCCACGACAATGGGCGCGGCTTCGATCTCGCGCGTGTTTCACCGGAGCATCTGGGGCTGGGCATTATGCGCGAGCGCGCCGAGTCGGTGGGCGCGACGTTCGCCATCGCAAGTCAGATTGGACGCGGAACAGAAATCACGGTGGTTTGGAAGGAGCAACGATGACCGACTCAAAACCGATTCGAGTAATGATCGTGGACGATCACGCCGTCGTTCGCAGCGGACTGGCGGCGTTTCTGCTCGCGTTCGGCGATCTGGAGTTGGCAGGTGAGGCGAACAACGGCGCGGAGGCAGTCCGATTGTGCGATCAACTCCAGCCCGATGTCGTGCTGATGGATTTGATGATGCCGGAAATGGACGGCGCCGCTGCCACACGCGCGATCCGCGCCAAGTGTCCGCAGATTCAGGTGATCGCGCTGACCAGTTTTCCCGAAGAAAAATTGGTGCAAGACGCGCTTGCCGCCGGCGCGATCGGTTATCTGCTCAAGAATGTTTCCGCCGACGAACTGGCGCGCGCGATTCGCGCCGCGCACGCCGGCAAGCCGACGCTCGCGCCCGAAGCCGCGCAAGCGCTGATCCACGCGGCGAATCAACCGCCCGCGCCGGGCAGTGATCTCACCGACCGCGAGCGGGAGGTGCTTGCGCTGATGGTCAAAGGGCTGAACAATTCCGAAATCGCCGAGCGGCTGGTGGTCAGCCAGTCCACCGCCAAGTTTCACGTGAGTAGCATTCTTGCCAAACTGGGCGCGTCCAGCCGCACCGAAGCCGTCGCGCTGGCTTTGCAACACCACCTGGTCACCTGACCAGGTACAAGACTCGCCACCTGACTAGTGGAAATTCTCTCCAGATGGCTGATGCGTCTGGGGAGGTTTTGTTGTATGCTGAGGGCAAAACAGTAAGGATGTCAAAAACGATGGGAAGGAGTAATGAAATGAATACTCAAATTCTGGTGACCTACGCCACACGTTACGGTTCAACCCAGGAAGTTGCCGAGGCAGTCGCGGCGACGCTGCGCGAAAGTGGGCTTGGGGTAGATATTCAGCCCATGCGGAAAGTGCGTACCCTCGCAGGCTACCGCGCGGTCGTGCTGGGAGCGCCGATCTATATCGGCAGCTTGCACAAAGACGCGATCAGTTTCCTGTCGCGGCACCGTGAAGCCCTCACGGAACGCCCAGTGGCGGTTTTCGCGCTCGGCCCAACTCACAGTCCCACGGATGAGAAGGAGTGGGAGGGTGTGCACGCCCAACTCGATCAAGAGCTGGCAAAGTATCCCTGGCTTACCCCGGTCGCGCTAGAACTGTTCGGCGGCAAGTACGACCCGGCGAAATTCAATTTCTCGGACCGTTTGATTACTGGCCTGCCGGCTAGTCCCCTTCACGGGATGCCGGCAAGCGACCTGCGGGACTGGAAGGCAATCCGCGCTTGGGCGAGCGACCTGGCTGCAAAGATTAAGCCTGCTCTGTCATAAAGAGGAGTGGGGACAGGAGTTTAGCACAATGAATAGAGCAACCAGAACAATCGTAGCCACACTTGGCACAATCTTCGGTGTCTCCGGAATGAGCCATGGATTCTTCGAGGTTCTTCAGGGGAATGTGCCAACAGGCGGCTTGTTTATCTCGGCCATCGGCGAAGCTCAAAGGATGTGGCCGCATGGAAATGAGTACGCCCTTACGCTTATCCCCAACTTCCTGATAACAGGTATCGCAGCTATGCTGGTTGGCCTTACCATCATCGTTTGGTCATTCGGCTTCGTACATAAGAAGTGCGGACCAAGCATCCTGGTTCTCCTCTTTGTCCTACTGCTCCTCGTCGGCGGAGGCGTCGCGCAATTGCTATTCTTCCCCTGGATATGGCTTGTCTCCACGCGGATCAACAAACCCCTTGCTTGGTGGAGGAGAATCCTGCCGATCAAGATTCAGGTGCCGCTTGGCAGGTTGTGGCTTTGGTGCCTGATCATCAGTTCAGCGCTGCTGATATTCGTTCTCGAGATTGCCGTCACTGGATTTGTGCCCGCCGTNNGGTATTCCTTCCATTGACCTTCATCGCTGGATTTGCGCGTGATATTGCAAAGTACACGGGGGACATTTCCCTTCACCTGGTCATCTGACCAGGCACAAGACTCGCCACCTGACCAGTCGAGAATCTCCCCAGATGCCGGATGTGTCTGGGGAGATTTCGGTTTAGAATGGACGCAGAAACAGGTTCACGGGGAGGAACAAAATGAAAAAATCAAAGGAGAGTTTTGTGAAAATGATTATCGCCATTGCTTGTGTTGTGATCGCCCTGGTCTTGCTGGGCTGGCTGGGCTTGCAGATCAAACCAGCTGTCTTTACACCCTTTCCCCAACAATCCGGGGAACTAGAGACTGTCCCACTCCCTGAGGGACTGCCCGCCCCGGTTGAGCGTTTCTATCGCCAAGTTTACGGCGATACCGTACCGGCGATCGAGTCGGCAGTGATCAGCGGGCGAGGCGATCTGCGAATCAAGGGTATCACCTTCCCGGCGCGGTTCCGCTTCACGCATGACACGGGCCAGGATTACCGCCACTACATCGAAGCCACTTTCTTCGGTCGGCCGCTGATGCAAGTCAACGAACACTTTCTCGACGATGACAGCCGCTTGGAACTGCCTTTTGGTGTCAGCGAAGGTCCCAAAGTGGATCAGGGCGCTAACCTGGCGCTGTGGGCTGAAGCCGTCTGGATGCCATCTGTTTGGGTCACGGACCCTCAAGCGCGTTGGGAACCGGTGGACGAGCATACAGCCGCTTTGGTCGTCCCTTTCGGAGATACAGAGGAACGTTTTGTCGCGCGCTTTGATCCGCAGACCGGTTTGTTGCGCTCGATGGAATCCATGCGCTACAAAGAACCTGACAGCGCGGACAAGACTCACTGGTTGAATGAACTCCTGGAATGGCGCCCCGTTGATGGAAACATGATTCCTGTGCTCACTGCGTTGACCTGGTCCGACGAGGGATCTCCCTGGGCGGTATTTACTGTCGAAGATGTCGTCTACAATGTGAATGTGCAAGAGTACATTCGGGCAAAGGGCCCGTAAGTCGAAACCAAAGAGAATAATATCGTGAAACGATTTCTCTCACATTACGGAGCATTACTGTTGCTGATGGTGGGCATCCTTGCTGTCTTTGTCATTCGCACAGCGCTGGCAGCGAGTGGAAATCCGCCAAGACTCAATGACCTGTTCACCATCATCACACTGGCTGGCGCACTGGCAGTTTGGATCGCTGGCTATCGCGGCTTACGCAGGAGCGATTGGGTTGTGGCTGTGAGCCTTGGTGCAGTGGTCGGCGTAACCATGTCCTTTGCCACACTTTACACGCCATACCCATTCTTTGGATTTGTGCGCGCCAATCTTGGGCCGGCATTCGTCCGGGGATTTTGCACCACATTGGCAGCATTGGGCGGGCTGGTGATCATGCGTCATGGCGGTCCAGTGCAATTCCGCCTTGCCAATGGCGAGTGGCGAAAATTTGGAAGCAGTCTCGCCCTGGGGCTCGCTGTGGGTGCGCCATTGGCAGCGCTGAATGTATTTGCCTTGCAACTGACTCAAGGCCGCCCGATTGACTGGCAGAATCCCCTTGCCGCACTTGTGGATGCCTTACAGCCAGGCATTGTCGAAGAAGTGATCTATCGGTTCGCCTTCCTGGGATTGCTCTGGCTGGCTCTCCGCAAACCGTTGCCGAACCAGGCAGCCTGGTTGGCGGGGTTGCTGGCGATGCTGGCGCATAACTTTATGCACTTCGGTGATCTTTTCCTGCAGGCTCCGTTAATGGCCTTGGGCCTCGGCGCAGGCATGGCTATTTTGTGGGGGCTGCCCCCGACCATCCTGGCGCTGAGGCGTGACATCGAGTCGGCCATCGCCTTTCACTGGATACAAGACGTCGCCCGCTTCCTGGTGGGCTTTTGATCAAATATCTGAAAGAATTAACCCTCGTTGCACTGTTACGCTCTTGAGAAACGTCTTGGAGCCAAAGGTCTGCTCGACACAGTTTGGCAAGCGTTTCGCGGAATGCCGTTAGCTGATTTGGAGGTAGAAAATGACAACTCAAGTTGATCTGTTCGGTGTGATCTTAGCAAGCAGTGGGTTCAGCGCGTACCTGCTCGGCGTGCGCGTGCTCGAATTTCTCTCGGCGCGGTTGCGCTCCATCACGTTTATCAAGTCGGTGCATACGATTGTCTTCATTCCGCTGAGCGCGCTGTTGTTCGTGTTGGTGTACGAGGTCGCGCTGGACCGCGTGACGTACTGGACGTGGACCGCCGTTGCAGTGTTTCTGGCGGAAACGCTGGTGTTGATGACGCATGACTGGCGCTGTCCCTTGACGATGTACGCCGAACGCCTCGGCTCGACACACGGACAGGTCACCGATTTTTTCTTTCCCAAGTGGTTCGCCGATCACGTGTTCCAGGTTTATGGCGGACTGTTTACGTATTCACTCATCGTGCTTGTGATTCGGTTATTGAGATGAAAAACAAAAGGGAGACTCACATGAAAAAATACAATGATTGCCAGGTCGTTCCTTTTTCCAGGATGCGGAATCTCGCCATTGACATTGGGCGGATGGCGCGGGGGAAACACACGATTCGCGGTTTGGTGGAGGTTGACGTGACCCAGCCGCGTCAATTCATCCGCGCGCACAAAACCGCGACCGGCGAGACGCTCTCNNGGGCAACTCGTCCTCTTCGACGACGTGGACCTCACCGCGCCGATTGAGATCGAAACGAATGGCGAAAAACTCCTCACGGGGCACGTCTTTCGCGCCGTCAACAAGAGAACCTTTCGAGAGATTCACGAAGAAATGCGCACCGCCCAGTCCCAACCGATGGACGATGAATCCACGCGGCTCTTGCAGTGGATGACGTTGCTGCCCGCGTTTATTCGGCAATCCTTCATGCGGATCATGCTCAAGAACCCGCGCCTGGTCAAGCAATACATGGGCACGGTCGCGTTGACCGCGGTGGGGATGTTTGCCAAAGGCAGCGGCTGGGGCATCGGCGCGCCGGTCCACACCCTCGGCATCACGGTCGGCGGTATCGCCGAAAAGCCCGGCGTCATTGACGGGCGCATCGAAATCCGCGAATACCTCAGTCTGACGCTCGATTTCGATCACGACATCATTGACGGCGCGCCCGCCGCGCGCTTTGCTCAACGGTTGATCGAACTGATCGAAAGCGGCTATGGTCTCTGCGAAAGATAGTGTATGGACATTCTGATAGCCGATGACCAACCCCAAGTGCGGTCCGCGCTGAGATTGTTGCTGGAGCAAGAACCTGGTCTGAGGGTGATCGGCGAGAGCGCGGACGCGCAAGACCTGTTGGCACAGACGACGGCAACCTGCCCTGATTTGATCTTGCTGGATTGGGAACTGCCTGCCATTCAATCGCCGTCGAGTCTGATCGCGACCCTGCGCGCGCTTTGCCCGCGCCTGCGCGTCGTCGCCCTCAGCGGGCGACCGGAGATGCGCGGCGCGGCGTTGGCGGACGGCGCGGCTGCGTTCGTCAGCAAAGGCGATTCGCCAGAGGGCTTGTTGGCAATCTTGCGCGCGGTTTGCGTGGAAGGTGAAAAGTAACTTGCAAACAAGATCGACTTGCTATGATGGCGCGCGGTGCAGCCCGTGTCAACTTTGCTTCTCACAACCAAATTCCACATCCCATCTGCGCGTTCCAACCTCGTGCCGCGTCCGCGCTTGATCGAAAGATTGAACGAAGGGTTGACGCGCCCGCTCACGCTCATCGCCGCGCCCGCGGGTTTTGGCAAAACGACTTTACTGGGCGAGTGGATTGCGCAGAGCCAGCCGTGGGTCGCCTGGATGTCGTTGGATGAAAGCGACAATGACGCGACGCGTTCTTGGACTTGCCTCATCACTGCGCTGCAAAGGCTCGAGACCGGCCTGGGCGAAAATGCGCTGGCGATGCTCCACGCGCGCGGGTGAGGCAGGGCTGACGTGCTACATCAAGCGATCCAGCGCGTCTCCTGCGATGCAGCGGTTCCCCATCGGCGTCGCAGAACGCGACGCGGACATGGGCAGCGCAGTCTTTCGCGACAATCGGTTGAGATCGAAAAGTTTACCGCCCCAGCGACCGCATAGACACGCATCCTTTGAGCGAGCGCGCCGAGTTTTAATAGAAAATTGATTGACACGAACGCCCGTTCGGATATATAATCTAATCACGAACGGGCGTTCTTTTAGCGGTATAAGTTCGCCCAATTTTCGCCACCGCCCGTAAAGCCAATCCCCATTTCCCGAAAGGAAAAGATAAGCAGGAACCCGACTCGCAGCCCTGGGGCACGTCCGCGATCATCGTGGACTCGGAAGGCAATCGGCTGATACTGTCCGAGCCCAAAGTGTAGGGCTAGGGATGCGCCGATAGTAACACGCTCATCCTCATCTGATCAGGGAAAATCAGCGGCGCTGAGCCAATCGTTCTGGCTGAATGGCTCGGCGTGGCAGTTCCCCGATTACGAAAATGTTGATACGTTTGTAGCCCGGCTCGCGCGGCAAGGTTTGTTGGCGCGTGATCAGGTTGTGGATGCGGTGTTGCAAGACCAGCCAAAGGAGAAGGAGCATGCGAAAGATAATCGTGATGAACCGGATTTCCATTGATGGCTTTTTTGCTGGGCTCAACGGCGAAATCGCTTGGTTCATCCACGATCCCAAAGTGGACCAAGCCGCGCACGAGATGATGCACGCTGACACGCTCCTGCTTGGCAGGACCACCTATCAGATGTTCGTGAGTTATTGGCCGCATGTAGCGAAGGATCCCGATGCTCCCGCAGAAGCGCGGCAGATCGCCGACGAATTAGGCCAGATGAACAAGGTGGTTTTCTCGAAGACGCTGAAGGAACTGGACTGGGTGAATTCCAAACTGGTCAAGGGCGATGTCGCGCAAGAGGCGAGGAAATTGAAACAAGGGAATGGTCCCGACATTACCCTCTTTGGCAGTGGCACGATCATGCGCCAACTGGCGCGCGAAGGATTGATCGACGAGTACCTGCTTACGGTAACTCCGGTTGTTCTGGGAAACGGCAAGCCACTATTCCAAACCACCAAGCGATCCAACCTCACGCTCGCCGAAGCGAGGAGTTTTAGATCGGGCAACGTCCTGCTTCATTATCGCGTTAATCAGTAGCGCCGCGCCAAGAGAAGATTTCGAAATTCAGACCCCAGGGTCACAACAAAGGAGAACAAGATGCGAAAAATAATCGTCGGCATGTTCCTCACGCTGGATGGCGTGATGCAAGCCCCAGGTGATCCGCAGGAGGATACGGAAGGCGGATTCAAGCACGGCGGCTGGCAAGTGCCCTACTTTGACGCCGACGCGGGAAAAATCTTGGCTGAAAGTATGGCGGAGACCTACGGTCTCCTGCTGGGTCGCGTGACGTATCAGAACTTTGCCAATTACTGGCCGCACGCGCCCGCGGATGAACCGTTCGCCAAGCAAATGAACAGCATGCCCAAGTTTGTCGTGTCCACAACGCTTGATAAAGTGGAATGGAACAATTCGACGCTCATCAAGCGGAACGTCGCGCAAGAGATTACCAAACTCAAGCAACAAGCCGGTACGGGAAACTTGGTGGTCGTCGGCAGCAGCAAACTGGCGCAGTCGTTGATGCAATACAATCTCGTTGATGAATATGAGCTGTGGCTCCATCCAGTCGTGCTTGGGGGCGGCAAGCGTCTGTTTGATAACGGGATCGCCAAGACCAATCTGAAACTCGTTGATACCAAGACGACGGGCTCTGGGATCGTGGTGCTGCGGTACGCGGCGGAGCGAAAATAGCTCAATCTTGAGAGACGCATGCNNTCGGATTTGTCGAGACGTTTCGCACACCCAAACAGGGCAAGCCGATTCATGTCGAGGTAAAGCTTGGTTCACTCACATTGGGACTTGCGTCGAAAGACGCTGGACGGACCATGCATGGACTCGCGCTGGGACCGGGAGGATTTCCGCGCGCTGAATTGGTGGTCTGGACGGACAACGTGGACGACGCGTACGCGATGTTGATGGAAAAGGGAGTTCCCAGCGTCAGTGCGCCACATGATTTTCTTTCGTCACTCCGTGCCGCCTGGGTCATGGACCCCGACGGCAATCCAGTCGAAATCGTGTCTCGGCTGTATGCGCAACCCAAGTCGCCAGACAGCAAGCCGAAGGAAACAACGTGAGTAATTCTCAGTTGACCCAAGCGCCAGTCGCCAAAGCAGAAATGCTGATTCGGAAACCGGTGGCAGAAGTGTTCGAGGCATTCGTCAATCCTGCCATCACGTCCCAGTTCTGGTTTACCAAAGGCAGTGATCGGCTCGAACCTGGGAAACAAATTCGGTGGGATTGGGAAATGTACGGTGCGTCGGCGGAGGTCGCTGTAAAGGTAATCGAACCGAACGAGCGAATCCTCATCGAATGGTCGGCGTATGGCACGACACTCGTCGAATGGATTTTCACGGCTCGGCCGGACAATACCACTTATGTCAGCATCACCAACTCTGGCTTTAGCGGCGATGCGGATACCATCGTTCAGTACGCGATGGATTCCTTGGACGGATTCACGCTCGTGCTTGCCGGAGCCAAGGCGTTCCTTGAACACAACATCCGCTTGAATCTCGTGGCGGATAAATTTCCCGATGCTCACGTCAAACACTAGGAATCTTGCACAACAGGAACGATGAATGGCGCATCCCAACCAAAAGTTGGCTGGCTTCGTCGCGTTCAACATATAGGAGGTGTCTTGCGCATTGTGATACAATATAGTATTTGAGACGTCGTTTACCTACTTTGAACGAGGCAACCAGATAGTAATCCAGATATAGGAGGAACTCAGTCATGAGAAAAGTTATTGTGCTTGAACATGTCTCCCTTGATGGTGTCATACAAGCCCCAGGCGGGCCCGACGAAGATACCAGCGGTGGCGTCGCGTATGGCGGGTGGATACGTCCATATTCCGACGCGATTGGTGGAACGGCCCTGAGAAGGCAGATGAACCTGCCGTTCGACCTGTTGTTAGGGCGCAAAACCTTTGAAATTTGGGCGCCGTACTGGCCGCATCATGTGGACGCATGGCCGGGCGTCAACGCGGCGACCAAGTACGTCGCCTCGAATACCATGACTTTTCACGAATGGCAGCCGTCCGTGTTTTTAAACGGAGATATTGCGGAACAAGTCGCCAAAATCAAGCAACAGCCAGGTCCGGATTTGCACGTTTGGGGAAGTGGTAATCTCATTCAGACGCTCATGAAGCATGATTTGGTCGATGCGTTCTGGCTGATGATATATCCGATAACGTTGGGCG
Organism: Anaerolineales bacterium UBA4826; assembly: GCA_002400365.1. Lineage (GTDB taxonomy): Bacteria > Chloroflexota > Anaerolineae > UBA4142 > UBA4142 > UBA4142. Next base: position 14,428 of record DHFK01000130.1, read on the forward strand.
GTGGAAAACGGTTGTTTGCCGATGGCACGATCCCGGCGGCGTTCAAGGTGACGGAAAACATAGTCACCTCGAAAGGCGTCATTATCGTGAATTACGAGCGTGCAGGCGCAATCACAACCGGAAGTTGATGAATATTCGCGCCGTGTCGGGCCTCTGAAGGCAGGGCCAGGGCGACGCATTTCGTTCTAAGTCCAGTGGATGGCTCTAGGTAAGCATCCGTTGAGCGGCGTCAAGAACGGCGTGGACGAGGTCATCGCCTTCTTTGATGCGATGGGCGCAATCATGGGCAAGTCGAGCGTTCGCGTCGAAAAATTGATCGTGGGCGCGAACGACAATTACGTCGTCGAATGTCAACACGTTTGGACGAACCACGACGACGGACACAATCTCGATCACCTGGTTTGCGTGCTGTGGACGTTTGAGAACGGCAAGATTGTCGCAGGCACGCACTTGTTCGCTGACCTGCAAGCGGCGGACAACTTTTACAACTACGTCGCAACGGTAAAATAGAGCAAATACCTGACCGAATCAATCACACAAGGAGTTTCGCATGAGAAGGATCATCGTCCTAACTTTCGTTACCCTGGATGGCGTTATGCAGGCGCCGGGTGGTCCGGGAGAAGATGACAGTGGCAATTTCAAGTATGGGGGATGGACGGTTCCATATTTTGATGATGCCCTGGCCCAAGTCATGGTTGAGCAGATGAGCCGCCCTTTTGACTTGTTGTTGGGCCGCAAGACCTTTGAGATCTTTGCCGCCTATTGGCCCCATCATCAAGAGGAAGGCGCTGGTATCAACAGCGCAACCAAGTATGTGGCTTCGCGTGCGTTGACAAAGCATGAATGGACCAAGTCGGTCTTTCTGAGGGGCAACGTTGTGGATGAAATAAAAAAGCTCAAACAACAAGAGGGCCCTGAATTACAAGTGCATGGGAGCAGCAATCTCATTCAGACGTTATTGGCGCACGACTTGGTGGATGAGTTTTGGCTCAAGATATTCCCAGTGACACTCGGTACGGGAAAACGCCTATTTGGTCAAGGGATTAGACCGGGAGCGTATACGTTGGTCGAATCCAAATCTACACCCGCGGGAGTAATGATCGCCACATTGAAACGTGCAGGAGATGTCAAAACCGGCTCATTCTGAGTTCCAGCATTGGACCTTTTCAGGTACTGCGCCAAACCACTTTCATCGGAGAGGACAAGTGTCCTCAGACAATGGCGCCAGTTGGTTTCTGTACGAAGAGTTGGACGCGAAAAGGATGTAACAAGTTCGGCGCTGCAACACATCACAGGAAAGGAAGGACGGAATGTCCGATGCGCCAAAGCAAGATATTGTCGTGACGCGCCTCATCGATGCGCCGGTTGAATCGGTGTGGAAAGCATGGACGGGGCCAGAGCGCGTGATGCGCTGGTGGGGTCCGCAGTACTTTACCTCGCCGTCGTGCAAGATCGATTTGCGCGAAGGCGGCAAGTACGTGTTTTGCATGCGCGCGCCGAAAGAACAAGGCGGCTATGAGCAATATAGCGCCGGCATCTACAAGAAAATCGTGCCAATGGAACGCCTCGAGTTTACGCAAGGCATGTCCGACAAAGATGGCAACAGCATCGATCCGACGACGGCGGGCTTGCCGCCCGATTTTCCTAAAGAGATTCGCACGTCCGTCGTCTTGAAAAAATTCAAAAGCGACATGACCGAACTGACCGTCACGGAGTACGGCTGGACGGTGAGCCAAATGTACGTCTACTCGATTGCCGGTTTGCATCAGACGATAGACAAACTGATTGCCAGTTTGAAATAACTCACGATTTCAATCCGCTTGTTGCGCAGCATCTTTCAACCAAGGTAAGGAAAACTGACGGATGGCAACCAATCCACCCAAACGGCAGACCCCAAAGCCAAACAGTTCGGTCATAGCGTGGCTGCTTGACTCTGACCCTTCGATTGGCTGGCAGGTGATGCGCGACCTGACCGGTGCGCCCGCGGAGCAAGTCGCGGCCGAGCGCGCGCGGGTTGCTACCGAGGGCGTGGGCGCGCGGTTGCTCGCCCTCCAGAGCTCCGACGGTCGGTGGAGCGGCGCGGCGTGGCACCACGGGTGGGATTCTACGATGCATGTCTTGTTGCTGCTGCGAGATCTGGGTCTCGATCCCGCGAGCGACCAGGCACGCCGCGCGGTGGGACTGGGCCGTGACCACGTGACCTGGAAGGGTTGCGCCCCGCAGGAGTGTGACGACCTGGTGGCACTATGACGTACTGCGAGGGCTTAGTACCTGCGCCGCGCCGGCGTTGCGCCCGACGATCGTGTGGTTGAGGCGATCGACCTGGTCGAGTCCAAGCGCGACGGCGATGGTCGGTGGCTACTCGAGACCCGGTATCCCGGCGCGATGGCTCGTTCTATGATCCGCGAGTGTTCGGGCTTGTCGCGTTGTGTTCTGCCATTGCGGTTCTTGCGGCAGAGCGGCTTGCAAAACTCCATAGCCATGCCGCCTGACACTGCGCATGGCAGACGACGGGGACTTAGGAAAACAGATGACAACCAGAGCCCACTTTACTTCAATCGACGAGTACATAGCGACGTTCCCCAAGGAAACGCAAAGGATACTGGAAGAAATACGGGCAACGATCCGAGCCGCTGCGCCTGACGCCGAAGAAAAGATCAGTTATCAAATACCCACTTTTGCGTTGAAAGGCAACCTGGTGCATTTTGCCGCATTCAAGGATCACATTGGGTTTTACCCGACGTCCTCCGGTATTCGCGCATTCAAAAAGGAATTGGCGATGTATGAAGGCGCCAAGGGAACGGTGCGTTTTCCAATCGCCAAACCCATGCCGCTGAAATTGATCTCCAAAATCACAAAGTACCGCGTCGCCGAAAATCTGGCAAAGGCGCAAGTGAAATCAGGCAAAAGAAAATAGTATCGGAGGAATTCAGATGGTGACACAAAAAACAACCAAACCTTCGGAACCACAGCGCGTGGACGAGTACATGAAATCACTCAAGCACCCGCTTGCGGAGGTGGTTGCAGCGCTGAGACAGATCCTCTTAAAGACCGACCCGGAAATCGGCGAGGAAATTAAATGGAATGCGCCGACATTCTTTTATACCGGCGAAATGAAACCCTCCGATCCGAAGCAATTCAAAAGATACCTGGTCGTGTTCAATCTGTTTCGTAAAGACTGCATTCGCCTGGTGTTTTGGGGCGGAGCCAAGGTCAAGGACACTTCCGGTCTTCTCCACGGCGATTATGCGGACGGCAGACGGCTTGCCGAGTTTGGCAGTATGCAGGATGTACAAGCCAAGAAAAAGAAACTGCAACAAGTGGTAAAACGGCAACTGGGACTTTTGGACAAATAATCGGCGAGGTTGTTTGGAGAAAGATCATGAACATGAAAGACCACATCCTGACCGCGCTGAAAGAGCAATTCGGTCGCTGGGAAGAACTGCTCGCAAGCATGAGCGATGAGCAAATCACCGCCCCGCGTTTTGATCACAACTGGTCGATCAAAGATGTGGTCGCCCATTTGTGGGGCTGGCAACAAATCTCCATTGCGCGGATGCAAGCCGCTGCGCTCAATCGGGAACTCGAGTATCCCCGGTGGGTTGCGGAGTTGGGTGAGGATTGGGAAGAGAATGTGAATCAAACGAATGCCTGGATCTACAAAACCTACCACGAACGATCTTGGCGAACGGTTCAGCAGAATTGGCGAGAAGGATTTCTGCGATTCCTAGAACTAGCCGAGGGAATTCCGGAAAGAGACCTGCTCGATGGGGGACGATACCCCTGGCTGGAAGGATACTCACTCGCAAATATTCTCCTGGCTTCGTATGACCATCATCAAGAACATCTTGAAAAGACAAACCGCATCAAAGGAGAAATAACGTGAGGAAGAGGAATTCGGATGGAGACCTGCATCGCGCTTTTTAGAGGGATCAATGTCGGTGGCAACACTATCTTGCCGATGAAAGAGCTGGTGACAATTTTGGAACGTCTTGGTCTCCGAAATGTCACGACCTATATCCAAAGCGGCAACGTAGTTTTTCAGAGCGACGAGAAAGATTTCTCGCGGCTGGCCAACAAGATCAGCGCCGCGATAGAGCAGGCACGCGGCTTGTCGCCCCAGGTGCTGATTCTTTCAGTGAAAGAGTTGCAAGCGGCAATCGCGGCGAACCCGTTTCCACAAGGCGAACGCGAACGGAAATCACTGCACCTCTTTTTCTTGGACGCCGTTCCACGCAAACCCGATTTGGAAACGCTCGAAAGCATCAAGACCAAGACCGAGCAGTTCAAACTCATCAAGCAAGTGTTCTATCTCTACGCGCCTGACGGCATCGGGCGATCCAAACTTGCCGCCAGAGTCGAAAAGGCGTTGGGCGTGACAGTCACGGCTCGCAACTGGCGTACGGTCAATGAGATCATGTCGATCGCGATGAGGTTGGCGGAACCCGCCTCCAAACGGAGGATTGAATAGCCCAGTAAGCGGGATGGCCTGCGCTGAACAAGCGCCAGCCAACCGGACAAATTTTCAAAGGAGTTTCCATGTCCAAACAGATTTCAATCGACCGATTCACCCAGCCGTTGTTCGAGTTGCTCGACGAAACATTCGAGAACGTGCACGGCGCGTACCTCGACAAAGGCAACTCGCTCTTTGAAACGCTCGCGCCCGTGACTGCCGAGCAAGCCTCACGCGCCGCGTCCAACCAGGTGGCGACGATTGCCGCTCAGGTCAAGCACGTGCGGTTCTATCGGTGCGTGCTGCAAGACTATATTCTGAACAAGAATGTGGGCAAGGTGGACTGGGGAGAAATTTGGCGCACGACGAGCCAAGTCACACCCGAAGAATGGGAAACCATCAAGCGTGAACTCAAAGAAACTTACCAGAGTGTTCTCGCCACGCTGAAAAACCTGGACAACTGGGAAGGCGAGCACAGCATCGAGGGCGCTATGGGTATTGTCGTGCACACGGCGTATCACCTGGGCGAAATCCGCCAAGCCCTGGGCGTCATCAACTCGGATCGACAAGGATAAGCCATGCGCGCATCTCTCAGCGCATCCCTGATTTTGAGACATTTCGCTTGATCGCGAGTCAGGCATCCCAATCTGCAAAGGAGATTGAACTTGCCGAAAGGACTGAGCGGAATGAAAGAATATCGCAATCCCGCGAATGTACATCCACCCATTGCGGGCTATACCCATCAGATCGAGGTTCAAGGCGCTGAGCGGCTGCTGGTGCTTTCGGGACAAGTGGGCAGAAGAGAAGACGGCAGCGTGCCTGATGACCCCATCGAGCAACTGGACATTGCGCTAGAAAATCTTTGCCGCAATCTTCGAGCGGGGAAGATGGATGTGCCGGATCTTCTGAAACGCACTTTTTATCTGGTGGGCGATATGGATGCGGTGCGGCGACGAGACGTAATCACGGCGAGACTGAAAGATCACAAACCTTGTATGACGTTGCTCTATGGTGTGCCGCTTGCCAGCCCCATTTACAAAGTTGAGATCGACGCCTGGGCAAGTAGAGCAGACTAGCCGATNNTCATCGAAGATGCCGTGCACGCCCAATACCAAGAGGAAATTCCCCGCCCGGTCCAGACGCGGATCACGCAATTCAACGTGCATGTCGGACACTGCGCCCCTGTGCGACGCGGCTACAGGGACGCCATCCCG
>DHFK01000017.1 GCA_002400365.1 Anaerolineales bacterium UBA4826
GCCCGCCGACGATCAGCGTCGGGCCGAGCATGATCAGCGCGAACAGAACCGCGAGCGCTGCCCACCAGCGCGCTTCACGCGAGGCGCGTCGCGCATAGAATCCCAGACCCGCGAGGATCAGCGCGGCATAGCCGATAAACGCATAGTGCGTGTTCGCGTTCGTGAGACCGCTCGCCCACGCGCCGAGCAAGGGATGCCGCGCGGAAGGAACGAAGAAACTGATCGGCTCGGCGGAAAAGATTTGCATCCGACCGACGCCTGCCGCGAGGTAATAGCCGTAGCGCAATGTGTCGCCGAGCAAGTTGAGCGCGAGCGGACTGACGCCGATGGCAGCAATGACGACAAGCACGGCAAGGTTGAGAAATATGGGGTGGGACAAGGTGACAAGGTGACGGGGTGACAAGGTGACTCTCCTTGTCTCCTTGTCTCCTTGTCGCCGTGTCGCTTCCGCAGTCAGAACGTAAATCAGGAACAGCGCGGTCAGGGTTGCCGCAAAGAGCGCGAACGTCATCTCCGTCCACGCGATCAGTACGAGAAACAATCCAGCCAGTGCGCCGTTGCGCCAGAATTGTTTCTCGATGCGGAGCAAATAGAGCGCGTAAAACGGAATCCACTCGTTGCTGAGGAGAAAAAAGTTCGCGCCCCAAACGTAGTTGACGTGCCACGCGCCAAACGCGTAGAACGCGCCCGCCAGCGCCGCCGCGATCTCTGATCTTCGACTATGCGGGTCAAGTCCTAGCCGCGCAAAAACCTCGCGCACGAACAAAAGCGTTCCGTACCCGCCGGCGACGAGTGAGAAATAGACGATCAGGTTTTGCGCGAGGACTAGATCGAAAGCGAATTGTAGGGGAAGTGAAATGACGCCGTTGAGAAAAGTCGGAGTATACGCGACGAGATTGATGCCGAGCGGATAAAACACGTAATCGCTCGTGAGCGGACTCGCGCCGAGATCAAAGATGGAAAACTTGACCCACCACAGCGCCCACGTCAGCGCGGGATCGTCAACGCCCTCCCCCGGTTGATGCGTGGTCAGGTAGGCAGTTAGAGGATATGTGAGGACAATGGCGAGGCAGAGATAGCCGCCGAGGACAACCACATCGCGGCGCGGCGATGGTCGGTTAGAATCCACGGCTGGTCCCCCCTGCGCTCGCGTTAGTTTCCGTCGTACTCTTTCTTCAGATCCTCGCACCAGTTATTGCCGTGCGATACACAACGATCCCATTCAATTTCAAAGCCGTGGCAAGCGCTGCACCGCCCGGCGACCGAATTGACCACGCGCTTGTAGTTCAAGTTGTACGAAATCGGAGACTGGGTTCCGTTGGTGACCACTGCATACCAGGTTCCGCGCGCGCGGGTGTAGCCGGTCCAGTACAGATCGTGGGTGGGTTGGAATTTGTTGAACGACCCTCGGCCGATCGGTTTGCCGTAGAGATCGGTCTGTTCCGGCGCATAGATCGCGAGCGAGAGACCCGCCTGACCATGGGCGTCCAGCCAGATGACCAACTCGAGCCCGGCGTCGCTCATCTTGTACCAGTGGCTCTCATTCGGACCGATGAACTGCCACGCGGTCGTCGGCGCTTGCGCGGTGTTGGGGTTGGCGCCGGGCTGCGGATGCGCTGCTGCGACTAACAGCGTGCCTGGCTGAGACATCGCCGTCATCTGCTCTGTTTGCGCTGCGCTGGGGGTTGATAGCGCGGCGGGGGTTTCGTCTGTCGGTATCGAAGCGGTCACGGAGAGCGGCGCAGAAAATACGATCGTCCACAACATGCCGAGGACGGTCAGTGCGACGAGCGATTGAACGAATGCCCTTGCTTTCATTTCTCACCTACCCTGCGTTCTACAACGAACTGCCTGACACACTCTACTATATGCACTCCCGCGCAAAAGTCAAGAGGGCGCATACGTTACGGACGCGCCGTGGTGGCAAAAAGCATCAGGCGCGCGCCGTCGCCAAAATCGCGCTCGTCAATCGGCTTGAACGATTGACTCAGCCAAGCGCCGACGGGATCGGGTAGCGCCGCCGTCGCATCGTCGTAAACGAACCAGATGCGCGCGAATTGTTTCGATAACCGCGTCAGCCGCGCGCGCGTCGCGTCGTCCCACTGCTGCGGATCGCGGCTCAAGCCGTACCAGCGCAGGCGCGCCCGATTTTCGTTGAGGAAGAAAGGCGCGCGCGTATCGTCGGCGAGAATCATCACGTCGTTCGGTTGTTCCTCGCGGCGGATGGTTTGCAGCAGCGCGCGATAACCGTCGCTGCCGCCAAAACGCGGGTCCTCGCGGTAACGGTGCAGCGAAAAGATGGAAAGCGCGATGGCAAGACTGACGGCGACTGTCATTGCGAGCGGTTTGCGCGAAGCAATCCCCAATTCGCGATCTGGAGAGTGCTTCGCAAACTGCGCTCGCAATGACAAAACGCAGAAGACGATGAACGCCACCGTCAGCGCGATCACTAGCCAATCAATACTCACATCCCCGCCGCTGGCGCGGATCCAGGCAAAATCGAGCACACTGGGCTTGATCAAATTCAAACTGCCGATGAGTGGCGATGACGACGGCAGGAAAATCGCGTCCCATTCTGGATTCGCGGAAAAGCGCACCATCCGCGCGCGATAGGCGAGCGAGGGAACACTGACTCCGACAAGTTCAAACGCAAAACTCAAAAGGCAAAGGGCGAGCAAGATGGCTGCAAAAGACCTTTGCGCCGGCGAAGGGCGATTTGGCGGTTTTGTTGCAGCGACTCGAGTCGCCTGTTCCACTGCTGGCGCGCTCAATAGCACAAGGAACGGCAGCGTCGGCACGAGGAAGCGGGGCCCCCAGTTCGTGCCGCCCCACCAGTAATACCACAAGGAAAAAGGCAAAAGATAAAAGGCGAAAGTAACAAGCGCCAAAATCGTCTCGCGGCGCGCGCGACGGAAGAAGACAAAGGCTGACCAGGGCAGCGCGGCGAGAAACGGTACGTAGACGAACAAACCCTTGCCGGGGCTGAAAAGCAAGCCGTACAGCCCCAGCAGAATCGGATTGTCGAAGGTCTCGTCGGCGCGATAGCCGGTGGACAGCGGGCTGCCATAGCGCGCCCAGTTGTAGTACGCAATCGAAAGCGCGATAACGCCGAGTGCAAGAGTGAACCAAGCCAGCCCGCGAAGGTCGCGGCGGTTGGAAACCGCATCAACAACAGCGCCAAGTCGGCCTCCGCCGACTACAGAGGCAGCCGACGCAGGTCGGCTTTGCGGTATGGTTGCCGCGAATTTGTTCGCCCCGCGCCAAAACCCATACCACACAAAGACCGGCACCAGCGCGGCGTTCGTCACGCGCACCGCGACCGCAAGCCCGAGCGCGACGCCGGCGATCAGCGCATCGCGCGAACGCGCTTGATCGCGCAAGCGCAGCAGAAAATAGAACGCGGCGAAAAGCGTAAACAGCGCGTACGGTTCGCTCCAGAATTGCTTGGCGTACACCCACGCCGGCGTTGCCAGCCCGAACAGTAATGCCGTAACAACGCTTGCCCGGCGCGAGAAACCTAGTCGTCTTGCGGACAGAAACAGCAACGCGCCGGTCAGCGCGATGACGAGCGAACTCGTGAGCAACGTGACCTGCAGCAAGCCCGGCTCGCCGGGCAGCGCCAACCCCAGCGCATACAGCGGCGCAGCCATCAACGATGCGCCATAACCCGTTTTGGAATACGCTTCGCCATCGGGTCCCAGTTCGTTGCGCGCCTTGTAGATCGTCCACATCTGGTCAGCGCTGAACTCGCCGCGTTTCACAAAACTCTCGGCGACCGAGAACATCAACATGCTGTCCTGCGAGTAAAACTGCCCGCTGAACGAAAGCAGGTAGATGCCGAACAGCAACAGCGCGATCCACGCGGCGATGGGTGAATCAGCGTGATCGTTCATTGGTCGTTTTCAACCTTGCGAAGAGCCTGCCCTGAGCGCAGTCGAAGGGTCAGAACCTTCGCAAGGTTTTCGCCCCACACCAAACTCACGCCAAGCAATTCGCCGGCGGTGGTCCACAAGCGCGTGACGAGCGACAGCGCCACGGCAACGGGCGCGGGGAATAAAGTCGCCAGCATCCACGCGAGCGCGCCTTCGCGAAAGCCCAAGCCGCTCGGCGTGATGAACGATACATAGCCGATCCAGTACGCGCCGGCGTTCATCGCGATAAACGCGGGCAGTTGCGCGAGCGGCGTTGGCGTGATCGCACTGGTAAAGAGGTAAAACGCGATCCCGTTCGTCAGCCACATCGCCAGCGAAAACAGCGGCGGCACGAGTCCGCGCGCGAACGTCGGTGTCGGCGCGGCGATGTCGCGGCGCAACAGACGCGCGGTGACCGCGACGATCAACCGCTGGACCGGCGGCAACGCGAAGAAGACAATCAGCGCGAGCAAGGCGAACGCGGCGACAAGTGGGACGTATGAAGCGATGGCAGATGGAAGGATATTGTTCAAAAAGTCGGGACGCGCGAGGACGAACATCAAGCCGAGCAACCCGGCAATCGCGAGCGCGAGCGCGGTGTAGATCACCTGGCTGAGCAGCGCGTTCGTCTTGCTCACGCCCTTTTGTTCGACCATCACCATCAGCGTCGCGACTTGCCAGATATTGCCGGGCACATAGCGCGTCAGGTTCGACAAGAACCACACACGCGCGCCAAAGCCGAAACCAATCCGCTCGCCCAGCGCGATCAGGATGCGTCGCCACGCTTCGACCGCAAAGCCGCGTGCGACGACGAGGAGTACGAGTGAAACGACGAGGCGCGGCAAATCGAATTGAAACTGAAATCCTGTCACGGCAAGCTCGCCCCAGGTCTGCACGAGCACTCTGCCGAGGAACGCGAAAATGAGGAGGGCAAAGAGCGCGCCGATGGCGCGACGTAATTTCTGATTTCTGATTTCTGATTTCTGATTCTTGATTTTGTCCGCGTTCATCCGCGTACCGTTTCGTAGATTTCCGCAAACTGCTCAGCGACGTGCGCGCGCGTGTAGCGCGCGCACGCCCACGCTGCGCCGTTTTGCGCCAGACGCGCGGCGCGCGCGCGGTCGTTCAAGAGTTTTTCGATGGCGTCAGCCAGCGCGCGCGCGTCGCGTGCCGGGAACAGCAAGCCGGTCTCCCCATCTTTCACGATGTCGGTGACGCCGCCGGAATTCGCGGCGATGACCGGCGCGCCGCAGAGCAACGCTTCCGCCAGCACCAAGCCCATCCCCTCGCGGATGGACGGCAAGACGAACACCGCGCACGACGCGTAATGCTGCGGCAATTCCGCCTGCGGCAGCGCGCCGAGAAACGCGACACGGTCTTGCAGATTCAAAGCGCGGGTCTGCTGCTCAAGCGCCGCGCGTTCAGGTCCATTGCCGATAATTTTCAACCGCGCCGCGCTTCCGCGCTCACGCAGAATCGCCAGCGCAGCAACGAGTGTGTCAATGGATTTCTGTTTGGTCAGTCGTGTAACAGTTAAGATTTCAGAATCTGAAATCTGAAATCTGAAATCTGAAATCTGAAATAGCGGATTGACCGGCATCGGCACCACACTCACCCGCGCCGCGTCCGCAGCCCCAAGCCCGAGCAACTGCTCGCGCAGGTACGTCGAGCCGCAAGTGATCGCGCGGGCGCGGGAGAAAACGAAACGCGCGAGCGGCAGCGCCCAGCGCGTGCGGCGCAGCATTTCCACGTCGGTGCCATGTGTCGTGATGACGAGTGGCGTGTGAGTGAGCAGCGATACGAGCGCGCCGACCAAGCCATCGGGCAGCCACCAGTGCGCGTGGAGAATGTGCGGGCGAGCCGCCCGCACCACAAACAATGCCTTGAAAAAAAAGGCGAGCGTGAAAAACGCGAACAGGATTTGGCTCACGCTGCCGCGCGCGACGAGTTCGTGCATCGTTCCCGCGTACGCCAACCGCTCCCAGCGCGCCGGCGCGTAGCGAAAGCGCTGCACGCGCGCCGCGCCAATCGTTTCTTCGTCGGCGAGATTCGGCGCGTGCGGCGCGACGACGTCAATCTGTACGCCGCGCTCGGCGAGCGCGGCGGCGAGGTGCAAAAGAAACGCGCCCATCGAGTCATCGAGGGTGCGCGGAAAGACGTGGGCGAGGACGAGCACGCGCGGGTTACTTGTCGCCATTCGCTTCAAGATCGCGCACCCGCGCTTCAAGTTCGTCCACGCGCTCGTTTTGATTCACGATCAATTCGGCGAGAAAGCCGACGACAAAGAACAACACGCCGACGAGAAGCAGCACGCCCGCAAGATCAAAGACCGGGCGCCGTTGTCCAAGTTCGAGCAGATAGATGACCGCCAGCGCGGCGAATGTCGCGAGTGACACGACGGCAAGCCCCAAACCAATGCCGCCAAAGAACAGCATCGGCTTGCGCGAAAACGTCAGCAAGAATTTGACGACGAGCACGTCGAGAAACGAAACCGGGAGTCGCCCGATGCCATAGTGCGATTTGCCTTTCTGGCGCGGATAGAAATTCACCGGCACTTCGCCAATCGTAAAGCCCTGCGCGGCGGCAAGAATCAGAATGTAACGATGCCAATCGGAGCGCAGCCGCAGACTCTCGACCACCTCGCGGCGAAATGCCTTGATCCAGTTCATATCATGCACGGTCAAGCCGAAGAGTCGGCGCGAAACAAAATTGGCGATCGCGGACGCAAAGATTTTGCGATCACGCCGACCTTGCCGCCAACCGGCGACGACGTCGTACCCTTCGTTGATCTTGGCGAGCAGTTTCGGAATGTCCTCTTCGGGATCGGATTCGAGATCGGCGGGGAGAAAGATCACGACCGCGCCGCGGCAGCGCGGAAAGCCGGTGCGCATCGCTTCGGTCAAGCCGAGCGATTTGCGATGACGGAACAGATGGACGCACGGATGGCGCGCGGCTGCCGCGTTGGCTTCGTCCCAGGTCGTGTCGGTCGAGCCGTCGTCCACAAAGACGATTTCGCCGGCGAGGTTCTGCGCGGCAAACGCGCGCGCGATCTTGTCGAAGAGCAGCGCGATGTTGCCGGCTTCGTTGCGCGCGGGGATGAAAACGGAAACGGCAGGCGAATCGCTATTGGGCATCGGAGGTGTTTCCGAGGGTGGCAAGAAATTCGTCAGGCGTGTAGGCGGGAATCACGTTGGCAACTTGCTGAAAGTGGTGGTCGAACGTGATGATGGCTGAACAGTCGTAGTGTATTGCAGCAACAACATGAAAAACGTCGCTTGGATCGGAAATCGCAAAACGCCGGCGGAGTCTTTCCACGTCAACCCGATCCACGAACGGCTTGACGATCAATGGCGCGCTAAACAGTTCGGCCAAACTGACACGCAGAGTCTCGTTGACCTGATCTATGGAATAGTTTTCGGCGACGTAATTGTACAGCTCGGGCAGTGTGTAAAACGTAATCAATGCCTGTGCCTGCCGGTTAGTGATTACTTGAAACAACCGTTTGACGGATTCGGCTTTCTCACGCTGTTCTGTTTCTTCGTAGAGGAACGGGATCAGGACGCTCGTGTCCAGATAGACGCTCATGGCGCCGCACCCTCAGATGATTGGGTGAAACGTTTAGCTGCCAACTCGATGAATTCCGCGTTGTCCTCATACGATTGGCGCGCGGCTGCTTTGGCGCGATGAACCGCAGCATCGAAATCCAAAATTGGTTTCTTGTAGCGCGCCAGTTCNNGTCGGCGATAGACGAATGACCATTTCGCCTCCTTCGCCGGAATTATAGCACCAACGCCGCTTTTGGACAAAAGCCGTTTGACGCGCACGCTCAAGGCGTGTAGAATAGCGCACACCAGACGTAGGATACATTTGGAAATTTGTCCTACATTTTGCGGGAGAGCAATGATGAACGCACCGGAACTGTTGAAACGCTACGCGGCGGGCGAACGTGATTTCTCGAACGCGGATTTGCGCGGGGTGGATTTGCGCGAGGCGNNGAACCTGGAGGAAGCCGATCTGTCCGGCGCGAACTTGCGCGGCGCAAAACTCAACGCGGCGCATTTGCGCGCGGCGAATCTAGCGCACGCGGATTGCGCCGATGCGAACATGAAAAGCGTGGGGCTGAAAGAGGCAAACCTGTCCGGCGCGATCTTGCGCGGCGCGGTCTTGGTCGGCGCGAAATTTCAGGGCGCGAATCTGCGCGGCGCGGATTTGTCAAAGACCCAGCTCGACGGCTGCGATTTCACCGGCGCAGACACGACCGACATGGATATTACATCCGCCGAAATGACAACCACCCAGGGCTTGGCGATCGCGCCGGACAAGAAATCGTGGAAGGCGGTGGATAAAACGTGATGCGTGATCCGTGACCAGTGGGTTTCACGCATCACGCATCACGTCTGCCCGAGAAAGCTCTATGAGAATACTCCGCGCTCGAATCGCCGCCCGCGCCCTATGGCTCACTTGGTTCTTCTCCGCCGTTGTCAACTCCGCCATCCTCATGCCGCGCGCTGCGACTTGGAAAACCGGGTCGTAGCCGAATCCATGCGCGCCGCGCGGCTCGAACGCAATCTCGCCCTCACAGGTTCCCTCGGTCTCCCAGAGTCTGCCGTCCGGCGCAGCCAGCGCGATCGCGCAGCGAAAGCGCGCGGCGCGTTTGCCGGGCGGCACATCGCGCAACTTGCTCAGCAGAAACGCGATCCGTTCCGGGTCGCTTTTGTTTTCCCCGGCATAGCGCTTGGAATGTACGCCCGGCTCTCCTCCCAGCGCGTCCACTTGTAGCCCCGAATCGTCAGCCAGCGTGAGCAAGCCGCTACGCCGCGCGTACGCCACGGCTTTGGCGCGCGCGTTCTCCGCGAACGTCGCACCGCTTTCGACGATATCATCACGAATGTCAACGTCGTCGAGCGTGACAAGTTCGAATGGCAAACCCGCGAGTAGTTCTTGGTACTCGACCAGTTTGCCGCGATTGTGGGTGGCGATCAATAAACGCATCATTCCCCTTGACGTTCTGCAAGTATCGCGCTACAATGCGGTTGAAATCAGGGCGGAGGCTGCAGTGGAAATCATCGTGCTTATTCTGCTGGTCGTGATCTTTCTCTTGGGCGCATGGATCGCGTTCGTCGAATACCGGCATCAGCAACTTGCCCGTTCGTTTCGTCTGTTGATGACCGGGCGCGGCGGCGCGGATCTCGAGGCAACGTTGCTCGATTTTGTGTCGCGGATGGATCGCGTCGAGCAGATGACCCAGGGCATGGAAAACCGCGTGGGGGGGCTTGAGGTCAAACTGCCGTACCTGGTGCAGCATGTCGGGGTCGTGCGCTACAACCCGTTCGCGGACAAGGGGGGCGATCAGAGTTTCGTTCTAGCGATTCTGGACGACCACGCCGACGGCGCGGTAGTGAGTTCGCTCCACACGCGGACGGATGTGCGCGTCTACGCCAAGCCCGTGGTCGGCGGACAGTCTACCTACACCCTGACGGCCGAAGAAAAAGAAGCGATTGCGCGAGCGATGAAGCCGCGAGTGTAGCCCGATTTTCGATTGCCGATTTTCGATTTTCGATTTCCCAAATCAGTCGAATGTCATCCTGGAACTGTTCGATCCGGAACGACGTTCGGCTGATTTTCTATTGTTCAGGGTTCTGGCGACGCCCGAATCGAAAATCTGAAATCGAAAATCGAAAATCCTACTGTGCGGTTGCCAATTCGATTTCTTTGCGCGCGTGGACAGGACCCGCGTGCCACAGACTCAATCCGCCGACGAACGCAAAACCGAGCGCGTAGAGAACCATAAACGGCAGCGTCCAGATCGAATGATGTTGCCATGCGGCGATCGCGCCGACGCACGCGTACGCGGCGAGCAGCAGTTCGCCGAACACTTCCCAGCCGAGCGGCAAGGCGTAGCGTTTCGTGTTCCACGCGTCGTCCGCGCGCTCCACCCGGAACTTGGGAGTCCGCCGAAACGTGTTGCCGCGCCGCGCAATCGCCTCGAGCACGGCGAGCGAGTTGTTCAGCGCGATGCCGGTGCCCAGGAGCAGGAGCACCACAAAGTAGCGCAAGCGCGCGAGCCAGTCGGGATACAGCGCGCGCTGCGACAGCGCGTACACCGTCACCGGACCGAACATCGCGAAACTAAAGTACATCATCGCGTCGGGCAAGCGCGTGTCCAACAGCAGCAGCGGCACCAACGCGATGAGGAGCGCGAGCATCAACGGATTCATCAGATAGCCCGACAAATGCAGCACGCCTTCGATGCGCTTGAACCGCGAAACGCCCGGCGCGGTCAACACCTGCCGTCCCAATTTGAGCAAGACCTGGGTTGAACCCTTTGCCCAACGGAATTGCTGGCGCTTGTAGGCGTGGATCTGCGGCGGCAGTTCGGCGGGCGCGACGACGTCCGACAGAAAGAGGAATTTCCAACCGCGCAACTGCGCGCGATAACTCAGGTCGAGGTCTTCGCTGAGCGTGTCGCCGTGCCAGCCGCCCGATTGCTCGATGCACGCGCGCCGCCACACGCCGGCGGTGCCGTTGAAATTGAAGAACAAGCCGTTCCGCGCGCGCGCCGCTTGTTCGACGGCAAAGTGTCCGTCGAGCGCGAGGGCTTCGGCGCGCGTCAACGCGGAGTACGTCGCGTTCAAATGGCTCCAGCGCGCCTGCGCCAATCCGAGCTCGGGACGCGCGAGAAAGTGCGGAATCGTCTGCTGGAGGAAATCGGCGGGCGGAACAAAATCCGCGTCGAACACCGCGATATAATCGCCGGTCGCGTGCGCCAGCCCCGCCGCGAGCGCGCCGGCTTTGAAACCCGAACGGTCGGCGCGGCGATACAACGCGATGTCCACGCCGCGCCGTCGAAAATAATCCACGCGCGCCTGCGCGAGCGCGGTCGTTTCGTCGTCCGAATCGTCCAAGACCTGAATCTGCAAACGGTCGCGCCGCCAATCGAGCGCGGCAGCCGCGTCAATCAATCGTTCGACGACATACAATTCGTTGTAGATGGGCAACTGGACCGTGACGCGCGGCATGTCGGTCAATGCGGGCGTCGTGATCGTCTCGGCGCGTCTGCGCCAGTACAGCCAGGCGGTCAGCAAGATGTTGAATCCATAAACGGCGAGCGCGGATGCGGCTAGAAAATAGATGAACGCCAAGAGCCAACTCACGAAAGAGAACCTCCGACCATGTTGCGAAAAAATCGCGGCGTCTCTTGCGGGTCGAGCCAAGAACGCCGCGGCGTCGCGGACTGACGGTGCGGGAGTATACCACCGATTCTACTTTTGGACAAGGGTTTGTTTGTGATATAATGATTGCGTGAAAGTCGCGCTCATCGTCACGGTGAAAAACGAAGCCGGGTCTTTGGCTCATCTGCTCGATTCGATTGCCGCGCAGACGCGCGCGCCGGACGAAATCGTGATTGTGGACGGCGGCTCGACGGACGGCACGCGCGATGTGTTGCGCGATTACGCGACGCGTTTGCCGATTCGCACATTCGCGTTGCCCGGCGCGAACATTTCCCAGGGACGCAACGCGGCGATCCGCGCCGCGACCGGCGATGTGATCTGTTCGACCGACGCAGGCGTGCGGCTGGATGAATGTTGGGTCGAAGAACTGGTGAAACTGTTCAAAGCCGACGAATCGAAAGATGAAAGCGGAGAGATGAAAGATAAAGTTTCATCTTTCATCTTTCCTCCTTCATCTTTGGCGGTTGTTTCCGGTTTTTTTGTTCCCGATCCGCGCGGCGTGTTTGAGACTGCGCTCGCCGCGACAACGCTGCCGGCGCTCGCGGACATCCGCCCGGAAAAATTCTTGCCGTCGAGCCGTTCGATGGCGTTTCGCAAGGCGGCGTGGGCAAAGGCGAACGGTTACCCCGAGTGGCTCGATTTCTGCGAGGATTTGGTTTTCGATTTTGCGCTGCGCGCCGCGGGCTGTCGCTTTGCCTTTGCGCCGCGCGCCGTCGCACATTTTCGTCCGCGCGCGAACCTGCGCGGATTCCTCAAGCAGTACTATCAGTACGCGCGGGGGGATGGCAAGGCGAATTTGTGGTTCACGCGTCACCTGATTCGCTATGCTACGTACCTCGCCGCGCTGCCGCTCCTGATTGCGTTGACGATCGCTGCCCCGTTGGTCGCGTTACCTTTCTGGTTGCTCGCGGCGGCAATCATGTTTTTCACGCCCTACAAACGCTTGGTGCCGATGCTCGCCAAGTTTGCCTGGGGTGATAAAGCGCGCGCCACCGCATGGGTACCCATCATTCGCGTGACCGGCGACATCGCCAAGATGCTCGGTTATCCGGTCGGCGTGGTGTGGCGCATCAGCCACAGAAAAGAGGCACATTGACCCCCGCCTACTTGTATTCTCCCATCTTCCTCGAACACGAAGAAGAGGACCATCCCGAATCGCCGGAGCGCTTGCGCGAGATTATGCGCGTGCTGAGGGAAACCGATCTGCTGCCGCGCCTCACCGCGCTGGAGCCGGTTGTCGCGACCGACGCGCAACTCGAGGCGGTACATACGCCTGACCACATCGCGCGCGTCAAAAATCTGATCGCGCGCGGCGGTGGGCATTTCGATCCGGACACGTACGCGAATGCGCGCTCGCTCGACGCGGCGCGCTTGGCAGCCGGTGCGCTGGTGCGCGCGGTGGACGCGGTGATGGCGCGTGAGGTGGACAACGCGTTTGCACTCGTGCGACCGCCGGGGCATCACGCCACGCGCACGCGCGCGATGGGCTTTTGCCTGTTCAACAACATCGCGGTCGCCGCGCAGCACGCGTTGGACCAGCACAAACTCGAACGCGTGCTCATCGCGGATTACGACGTGCATCACGGCAATGGGACGCAGGACATTTTCTATCGCACCTCGCGCGTGCTGTACTTTTCGACGCATCAGTACCCGCATTACCCCGGCACCGGCAATTGGGATGAGATCGGCGAAGGCGATGGAAGGGGCTTTACGGTCAACGTGCCCCTCTCGCCGCGCGTTGGCGATGAAGGGTATCAGCGCATCTTTGACGATTTGCTATTCCCGTTGGCGGAACGCTATCGCCCACAGTTGATCCTGGTATCGGTCGGATACGACGCGCACTGGAGCGATCCGCTGGCGATGGAGAATCTCTCGATTGCCGGCTACGGCGCGCTCGCGCGGACGCTCGTCGAACTCGCGCGCGCCCAGTGCGATGGTCGCATCGTCTTTACGCTGGAGGGCGGCTACAATCTGCCTGCGCTCGCGCACGGCGTCGCCGCGACGTTCCGCGCGCTGCTGGGCGACGCGGAGATTCCTGACCCGCTGGGGCAATCGCCGCGCGCCAGCCGCGACATCGGCGATTACGTCGAGCAGTTGAAGGGCGTGCATCGGTTGGTCTGACGGGACAAGTTTGGAAATTTATCCCACGATTGGGGGATCAAGTGCCAGAGAAATTCGAAGAGAAATACGAAGACGTTCTACAGAACATCGAGTTTGGTATCCAGCGCGTCTATCAGGAGCATAGCGAAATGACCGACTGGGATGCGCTGAAAGCGATCGAGGCGCTGATCCGCGTCTATCAAGCAAAAGCGCGCAAACGCGACGCGCCCCAATTCCAACTCGCGCTGCTGCCGCAAGAGACCTTTGATTCCGTGCAACTCATGTGCGAATGGCGTCTGGGACGCGCTGAAATGGTGAACGATCAAGGGGCGCGGGTGGATGCGGAGATGAAACCCAAGACGGTAGATGAAATCGTCTTGTGCCTGAAACGCGTTCGCCGTTCGATTGAGTTTTGGAACCGGAAGGGTGGCCGCCAGGGGTATTTGAAGTTTGTGAGCCAGTTTGTAAAGTGAGTTGGCAAGCTAAAGCCATTCGCCTGAAAGGCGAAGGTTTCAGACCTGGCGAATGGAAATGAACTTTGACGAAGACCACCTCTACTCTTTCTACATGAGCGGCAAAGCGTGGGATGAAACGACCGAGTACAGTTCGCCGCAGGGTGAAGGTCGTAGCGCGGCAAGCGTGAAAATTCGTGACCTGCATTTGCGGATGAAGCAGCGTTTCCTCTACCTTTTCGATTACGGCGATCAGCACGAGTTTGGCGTGCAACTGGAAGCAACCAATCCCGCTGCGCCGAAAGGGCGCTATCCCAAGATCGTCGAGCGGCAGGGCAAGAGTCCGAAACAATACCCCGATTGGGAGTGACATGCGCGTTCTCTTGATCACTGGCGAATTTCCGCCCATGCAAGGCGGCGTCGGCGATTGCACGAACGCAATCGCCCGGGGGCTTGTCGCGCTTGGAGTGGATGTGCGCGTGCTAACCTCACAAGCAAGCAGCAGCCAGCAGCCAGCCGGCGGCGACGCCATTCGCCATTCGCCATCCGTCATGCGCTCCATCGCAAAGTGGGATTGGTCTAGTCTCCGTACGATCACGAACGTTGTGCGCGCGTTCGCGCCTGACATTGTTCACATCCAGTACCAGACCGCCGCGTACGCAATGCGCCCGGCGATCAATTTCCTCCCCCTCTGGATGAAACGCCGCGCGCCAGGTTTCAAAATCATATTCACCTACCACGATTTGAAAGAGCCGTATCTTTTCCCCAAAGCCGGTCGGTTTAGAAAGTTCGTCACGCAGTTCCCCGGGCGCTTTTCTGACGCCGTCATCGCCACGAACGA
>DHFK01000164.1 GCA_002400365.1 Anaerolineales bacterium UBA4826
TCGCTCCCCATCGTGAAGGGTCCCGCGGGAACTTCGCACCACACAAAATCGGGCAGTCCGTCCGGGCGTAAGCCAATGCCGGGACGCGGGTCGCCCAGATGCGCGAGCGCAACGCCGGCTTCGGCGCGTTCCAGCGGTGAAAGTAAGCCGCGTTCGAGCAAGGCGCCGAGGCGCGGGATGAGGCGTTTGACAAACGCATCGCCGCCGTCTTTGCTTTCGGTGTCTTCGTTCCGGATGCGTTCTGCGGTCACTTCAGCGGCGATATTGCCCGCCCACACGATCCCGCGCCAATCGTTTTCGTTTTCCGGTTCGGGAGCCGGACAGAGGTCGTAAAGCGCATGCAGAACTTTCCACACGTCTTTGCCGTTGTAGAGCAAATGCTCCGCGCCCAACTGCGCCGCCAACGCCCATTTGTCGCCCTCGCCTAAACGCTTGCGCAATTCCTGTCCAAAGTCCGCCACACCCAACGCGAGGTAACACCCCGCGAGATATTCTTGGAACGTGCGATGCGGAAACGAATACGTTGGGTCGTCCCGGTCCGTGCCGCCCTGCCCCACCAACAAGCCGGCGCGCTCGTCCACGTGTCCCAGGAAATGCTCCGCGTTGGCGTAGGTTTTCATGAACTTTGCCAGAATCGGCACGAGGTCTTTTTTTGCCAGGTCGGCGGTTTCGTCGCGCTTGCCGCGCTGGTGCGCCTCGTACGCCACGCGCCACAACGCCCGCGTCAACTCCGACTCGCTCATTTTCAGTTCCGCCAACAGCGGTTCGCCGCTCTTGTGCTTGTGCCAACGCTTTAGCAACACCTCGACGCAGCGCTCGTACAACACGGCGCGTTCGCGCGGCAATTCGACCTGCTCCAAATGCACCACTGCCATCGTCGTCAGAAGCAATGGGTTNNACCTGGCCCAGGTCGGCAAGCGCGGTGTACCACGCCCGCACAAATCGCTCGATTTTATCCTCGTCGAATGGCGCGAGCGTCACATCGGCAAACGCCGACAGGCGCGCATCGTTTTGATACGAACGGACGCGGCACGTCACAAGAAAGCGATTGGCGCTGTACCGCTGCGCAAAGGTCTCGATCGCCTGGCGCGCGATGGGACGGCGGTCGGGCGCGACTTCGTCCAAACCGTCAAAGACGACCAAGCATTTGCCGTCGGACAGCAAGGTGTGAACGAGCGGCGCAGCGTCGGCGGCGTCGCAGGCCGCCAGCGCCTGGTCGGCAAAAGCGCGGACGGCCTCGCTCAACGCGCGTGCGCGTTGCTCGGTGGAGAGCCGCGCGAGTTCTTCGGCACGCGGCAACGTTGGAGCAAGTTCACGCAAGAGGATTCGCACCGGCACGCACGCGCCATGCGTCCAACCCTCCGGCAATGGGGTGTCACCCAACCNNCCGAGGATGACGAGCGGGGTTTTCTGGATCGCCGCCTCAAGCACGGGCAAGGGACGATCGTCCTCACGTCCGGGCATCGAACGTTCCTTGCGCTTTTCTTTTTCTTCTTTTGCAAGCGGCACGCGCGTCGTCGTATCCAGATGCACATAGACGCGGTTCAGCGTCATTTGCGCGCGGCGATGCGGATCGCCTTCGCTCGCCAGCGCGGCAAGCGGAAGCGCGTTGCACGTTTGGCGCAACTCTTTCAAATAGCGGACGAGTGCGGCGTGGCGTTCCGCATCAGTGGGTGCATGTGGCGCATGCGGCGCAACGGGGGGCGGCGGGGTCGCGCGTTTTGATTCTACAAACTCGATGATGCGCTTGCCCAAATGCTGGCGCACGAGGTCGGCAAATTCGTCAGGCGTTTTGTATGGCTGATACAGCCCAGGATAGTTCCCCGTGGGCTTGAACTCGGCAAAGAAGGCATTGACGCGATTGAGTTGCTCCAGGTTTTTCGGATCGCCAATGAAATCCAAAGCGTTCGGCGGGTCACGGCGACAACGATACACCATAATTTGGGGGAATCCATCGCCGCGCGCTTGGTGAAAGCGATACGCGATTTTGAATTCTTCCTCGGTGCCGGAAAGATACGGCTGGCGCGTGTCCGGGTCAATGCCGCCTGGTGCCGAACCAAAGCGCAACCACAAAATGCCGATGAAGATGTCCCATTTGTCCGGCGCAAGTTGATCCAAGAGGACTTGCTCCGGGCGTCCCATTCCCGGCGCGACATCTTCCCGCGCCAGCAATTTCAGCGACACGCCGGCGAGTTGCGCTTCCGATTGGTTCATCGCGTCAATGATACGGGCGACCCGTTTGCGCTCGTCCACCACGTCGCTCGGCGAAGCCAGGAACACCCGCAATTGGGTTGTCGTGATTGTTTCAGGCATAGCCACCCCAGGGGATTTCAGATTTGAGATTTCAGATTGATGATTTTATCGGCGTTTATCCGCGTTCATCCGCGTCAAGTTCCACTCCCATTCTACAACCGATAATCAGCCATCGCAAATCGAAAATCACTCGACCACCACGCGGCGCGGTCCGGGCTTGGACTCAATCATGGTCGTGCTTGGCGGGCTCGTGGACAAAGCAAACGAGGATCGCGATGACGATGCAGCAGCCGATCAGGTTCGCGGTCAACGGCAAGCCAATGCCACCCCAATCGTACAACACGCCGCCAATCGCGGACGCCGGGAACGCGATCAAGCCGCGGAACATGTTGAGCCGCCCGAACGCTTCGCTGCGTTCCGACGCCGGCACCGCACGCGTTAGAAAAGTGTTGACGACCGGCACCCAGGTCGCCGCCGTCAAGGCAAAGAGCACTTGCGCGGCGACAAAGAACTCAAAACTCCGCTGCGTGATCCCGATCAACATCAAGGGGATGCCGAGCGATTCGGAAAAGACCAGCATCCCCTTCAGACCGCGCTTGTCCACATAGCGACCGATCGGCATTTGCATCAGCGCCCACGACAGCGACATCACGCTTGCCATGACGCCCAACTGTTCGACCGAAAAACCATACGACTTGACCAACATGCCGTTGAGCAAGCCCCAGCCCAGCGACCACGCAAACGCGTCGCCCGCCGTCGCCAAGAAAAAGCCGGTCAACCCTTTCGGGGGAATGATCGAACGCGCGAAGGCGTGTGCCAGCGCGCGCCAACTGAGCGCAGCGTGCGCGGCGCGCGTCTCGCGCAAATAGCGCCACACCAGGACCAGCGCGACCAGTTCGATCGCGAGCAGGATCGGAAAGATGCCGACGTAACCCAGTTGTTCCGTCGCCCATCCGCCCAACGTCGGCGCGATGATGCCGGGCACGAGCGCGGCGACCATCATCAGACTGAACGCGCTAGCGTGCCGTCCGCTGTGCGCCGATTCCGCCGTCAGCGAAGAAATGGCTGGGCGCGACAACGCCGCCAGCCCGGACAAAACGATGCCGATGAGGAGCAAGCCCCAGACGTGCGATACGCCGGCAAGCGCGTACAACGCGTAGGTCGCCACGATCAAGAAACTGGACGCGAGGATGAACGGCTTGCGCCCCACGCGATCGGCGAGCCAACCGCCCAACGATTGCGCCAGCGTCGTAAAGATTCCGTTCATCCCGCCGATGCTGTTGAGCAGACCGACCGTCGGCATGGATGCGCCGAGACTGAGCGCAAAGGGCTGCCAGATGACGTTGTAGATGCTGGTGTGCGCGCCGCGCAGAAAAGAGTTTGCGGCGAGCACATGCAGATTGCTGCGTTGCGGCTCGGATGAAAACGCGCGCGGGGAGGTATCCGTCAAGAATGTCGCTCCAGTGTGATTTGTTCAGCGGATTATTTTGACAATGTCACAGTCTGCTTTTGCCACACGCTTTGCGTCACACAGAATTTCACAGAATTTTTTTGTTCTTCTGTGTGCTTCCGCGTGGTGCTGTGGCTAATCTGACATTGCCAAATTAGCCAGTCAAAGCATGACGCGGAAATTGTCGAGAAAACGCGCGTAGCGTCTCCGACAGACTGCTAGAGGTGCGTCGCAAACTCGGCGACGATCGGCTGCGCCAGGCGCGCGTAATCCGGGTACGCGATCTTCATCGTGTCGCGATGGCTGCCGGCTTGGAAGACGATCTCGGGGTCTTCGGCAAGCGCGCTGTCAACGTACACCGGCACGTTGTAAATGTTGCCGAATGGCGGCATCGCGCCGGTGTCGCAATCGGGGAAGAGACCGGCGAACTCTTCCTCTTTGGCGAGGCGCGCTTCTTGCGCTTTGAGCGCGCGCTTGAGTTTCGGAAAGTCAATGCGATGACTCGCCGGCATCACGAGCATCGCGGGCTTGGCGTCGGCAAGCACCATCACCACCTTGGCGACCTGCTTGCCCTTGACCTTTTGCGCTGCCGCCACGTCCTGGGCGGTGTACGCCGTCGGGTGCGACATCGCTTTGAACTCGACGCCGTTGTCGCGAAAGTACTTTTCGAGTTTCGCTTTGCAGTCCATCTCGCTCCTCCTTCGACTCTTGCGCGGACGCATGGTCGGGCAAGAGCCACCCAGAAAAGAAACCCGCCTACTTTGTCATCCGATAGCGCAAGACCCGAAGGGCTTGAAGCCTTCGGGTCTCAGAAATCTGCGCTTACCTCCTCTGAATATCCTGCACGGTCAATCCCAAGTCAGTCAAAACGCCGCGCAGTGTGCCGGGCTTTAAATCCTTGCTTCCCCAATCGGGCACACTGGTGTATCTGTCATTGGCGGGGTTCCACCAGATACGATGCGACCCCGCTCCATTCCTCACGAATTCGCATCCCGCATCCCGCAAGCGTTTCGCCAGTTCCCGGTACTTCATGCCGGCACCATGCGTAGCACCAAAGGTGTCTGGGCGCTGGCGCGTTCAAACAAGGGAGGGATAGGTGACCCCTTTGCGCGACGAGCCTCCAACATGGCGCGGATATTTCCCGGAATGGCTTGCATTGCCTCGTCCAGCGTTGCTCCCCACGCATGACATCCTTGCAGCGCTGGGCAACTCACTTTGTAAATCCCATCTTCTTCTAAGAAATCCACCGTGATGGGTACGACGAGTTCATCAACCGCAATGGTCTCGGACACACTTCACCTCATCAGCGAGCGGCTCGCGCAGAGACACCCGCACTGGCGCAAGGACTCTAGTTCCAAGTATACCGCGAAGACCTAGAGTGTCAAGCGTAGCGGATAGCCGCCCAGCCGTCCTGAGCATGTCGAAGGATGGGCGTCAACGAAACGGCAGCGCGGTTGCCTTCCAACCGTCTTGAATCACCTGAACTTGTTGGTCAACCCCACGCGCGCTTGATACTCGCGCAGTTCTTTTTCGATCCGCGTTTTGTCCCAGTCCAGGAACTCGGCGAGATATTTGGCGACTTGGGGCGCAGCGGCGACGCCGTTATCGCGCGCTTCGTTGAGCAAATGCAAGCGACGCTCCACCACATCGGTCACCGTCAGCGCCATCTCTTGCTCGATCGCGTACGGCACTTCTGCCCAGATGTACGGCAGCCCTGCGACGATGCGCTGCGCCAGCCGCGGATCGCGCTCGGCGACTTGACGCACACGCGGAGACTCGGGACCGTGCGCGTGGTCGAGATGCTCGATCACATCTTGGGGCAAACGATCGGAGGAAACCTCCGCGCCGTTCCAATCAATCAACGGCGTGCGCGCGGTGAGGCAGGGTTTCTGCGCGACGACNNCCGGCGATCGTGACCAAACCGGATGGACTGGTCCAGATTTCGTGCTCGCGCGAGGTTTTCGTCGCGCTCTTGCCCGCCTGTCCCACCAGCGGACGCAAGCCGGCGTACGTGCTGACCACATCGGCTTTGCTAATCGGCGTGCCGGGGAACGCGTGGTTCACCGCGCCGATCGTGTAATCCACGTCCGCCGCGTCCGCATGGACGCGATCCGGGTCGCCGGAGAAATCGGTGTCGGTTGTGCCGACAATCGAGAACGCGCCCCAGGGAATCACGAACATCAAGCGACCATCGCTGAACGAGGGGAACGCGACCGCGCTGTCGCCGCCAAGTTTTTCGCGCGGAACGATCAGGTGGATGCCTTTCGTCGGGCGCATCCGCTTGGGCGCGCTCGGATCGTCGAGTTGAGTCAGCGTNNTGTCGCCGCGCAGTGTGTCGTGCGCTTGCGCGCCAACCACGCGACCATCGGCTTTGACGAGCGTATCAACCTGGACATAGTTCGCAACCCACGCGCCGTGTCGGTGCGCGGCGCGAATCGTTTCGAGCGTGAGACGCGCGTCGTCCACCTGTCCGTCGTAGTAATGCGCGCCGCCGTTGATGTTTCCGACGTCGAAGCCCTTCATCCGCCGCGTGATCTCTGCGTTCGAGAACATCGCGTGATTCCTATAGTTGCGGAAGAGCGCCAGCCCATCGTACAGCCACAACCCGAGGTTGATCATCCACGCGGGCCAGCGCGCATCGCGATACACCGGGAAGAGGAATGGCAGTGGCTTGACGAGGTGCGGCGCAATCGTCCAGAGCACGCGCCGCTCGCGGCTTGCCTCAAATACCAAACCGAACTCGAACATCTCAAGATAGCGCACGCCGCCGTGCACCAACCGGGACGATTTCGACGAGGTGCCGCTGGCGAAATCGCCTTTGTCAACTAATGCGACCTTGTAGCCGCGCAGCGCGGCGTCGCGCGCGATGCCCGCGCCGGTGATCCCGCCGCCGATGACCAAAATATCGAACTGCTCACGCTTTTGCAGATTACTTTGCCGTGTCTTGGCAGAGAACTCCGCTGTGTTTATCTCCATGGCTACCTCGATTGCTCACAATGCTGATCGCTTCCATTCCAAAGGATGAAGGATGAAAGATGAAAACCACTCTTGCGTTTCATCTTTCATCTTTCATCTTTCATCTTTTGTCAGTACGATTCCAAAACCTCTCCTGATAATCAATCGCCACGTCCGTAGAACTCAGCCCGGCTTCCAGCCACTTGCCCGGATTCATCACGTTGCCGGGGTCGAGCGCGCCTTTCAACGCCTTCAGCGCGTCCATACCCACCGCGCCATTTTCGCGATCCATCCATGGCGCGTGCTCGTACCCGACACCGTGATGATGCGACAGCGTACCACCATTCGCCATGATGCAACCGGTCGCCGCGCGCTTGATCGTCTCCCACTGCGCGATCTCTCTACCGCGCGCCATCCGTGCGAGAAATGTGACGTACAGACTCGCGCCGTCGCGATAGCAATGCGACACGTGCGTCATCACCAGCGCGCGCGAGCCAGTTCCCTCGGTGCTCTGCCGGATCGTGCGCCCCAGTTCTTGATAGAGTCGTTCCACGTTTTCCCACGTCGTCGCGGTTTCCAGAGTGTCCACCAGGATACCGCGATCCATCAGCACGTCACGCAGGTACGGCGTTTCGTAGCGATCGCGCAGCCACGCGCGCGCAATGCCGTGACCCAGATCGAACGCGCCGCGCGATTTGCAGAGTGTCAGCCCCGCGCCAGTCAAAGGGCTGTCCTCAAAACCCAGAATCATCAGCGCGCCCCGCTCGAACGCATAGCCGCGCGCGTGGAGATAGCGCAAAGCAATCCGTTCGACGAACTCTTTCCAGCCGCGCGACGCTTCGCGCAGCGCAAAAACGCGGAGCGTGCGCGTCTCAGCTTCATCCGACAGCCGCACCGTCGCGGGAACGATGCCGCGTTGCAGCATCAGCCGAATCGCGGCAACGCCATCGGCAAAGCTCTTGAACAGCAGCGCGCGGTAGTCCTTTGTCTTGGGTAACCGCCGCACGCGCATCGTCGCACGCGTGATGACGCCGAGCGTCCCTTCGCTGCCAATCAGCAATTGCAGGAGCGATGAGCCGGCTGCCGTCGCCGGCACATTCCGCGTCTCGATGACGCCGCGCGGTGTGGCGACGCGGACGCTTTGCGTCAGCGCTTCGATTTTGCCATAGCCAGTGGACATCAGCCCCGCGCCGCGCGTCGCAATCCAGCCGCCGAGCGTCGAGAACTCAAACGACTGGGGGAAATGCCCGAGCGTGTAGCCGCGCGCGTTCAACTCGCGTTCCAGGTCGGGACCGCGAATGCCTGCCTCGATCGTCGCGGTTTGCGAAATCTCGTCTATCGCGATCACACGATTGAGTCGCGCGAGGTCGAGCGTGATCGTCACCCGCTCGTCTCGGGGTTCCACTCCACCCACTACACTCGATCCGCCGCCGAACGGGATGAGCGCGATGTCGTTCTGCGCGCAGAAGGTCAGCACACGCTCGACGTGTTCTTCAGTCGCGGGATACACCACGGCGTCGGGGGGATGCGGAATCTCGCCGCGGCGCAAGCGAACCAAATCGCGGTACGATCTGCCGTACGCGTGCAGGACGCGCGTGGGCGTGTCAGTCTTGACCGCGCCGGGCGAGGTCATGGCGCGCAGCGCGTTCAGTTGCGCGTCGGTCAAGCGCGGCGCGCGGAGGCGCAGCGAGTTGAAATCGCACGCCGGGAACGACTCGTCGCCGCGCAAGTCCAGCGCGGCACGCAAGAAATTCCATGCGTCCGGGCGATGGTCGAGCGCATAGGTTTTGTCTATAGTGCCCCAGCCGTACCAACGAAGTTCGGTCATGGTTTCATTTTTGAATTCTGAATTTCGATTTTTGAATTCCGATACGGCTCTGCGTGAATCACCACGCGCCCCAGCGCCGGAAATTCGCGGCGCAGCCGATTTTCCATCTCTTCCGCGATGCTGTGAACGTCCGCCACCGTCATCTCCGCATCAATCAATAGATGGAACGCGAGGTACACCCCGCCGTCGAGTCGCTGAATGTCAATGTCCTGGCACGCGCGGACGTGCGCGATCTCCGCGCGGATGGCGTTGATGCGCGCGATGTATTGCGCGCGCTCGCGGGGCGACATCTCCAAGCCGGTCACCAACTCTTCGGCGCGCGGTTCGATGTGCACGTTGATGTCGGCGATCCGCTGGGCTTTTGCCACCGGATCGTTAGACGATGGGGGCTGGGCGGCGAACTCGGCGCGCAAGCGGCTTTCCAGATCGGTTGCCAGCGTATGCGCCTGCACGAACGAAATGTCGGGCGCGACTTCGAGATCGAGATCAATCCACATGCCGCGCCGCGTCAAGTGCGTGGTAACGTTGTGGACGTCAAAGCGCCCGCGCGCGGCGACGGCTTGAATCGTCTCCAGCACGCCTTCTTCTTCGGCGACCGGATACGCATGGATCGTCACGTCGGCGTTGGGCGCGACGGAACGCACCGCGTCCTGGACTTGGTGCGTGACCGCGTGGCTCTCTTCGAACGAAAGATGCCGCGGCACTGCGACGCGCAAGTCCACGAAAACTTGATTGCCCGACCCGCGCACGCGCGCGCGCATCACGCGCCGCACGTCGCCCACGCCCTCGACCGCCGCGACGATTTTTTCCGCCATGCCGCGCGGCGCGCGGTCGAGCAGCGCGTCGATCGTCCGGCGACCGAGACGCACACTGACGTAGATGACGATGAGCGCGACGACGAGCGCGGCTAATGCATCGGCGCGCACCAAGACAGACTTGTAACCGATGGCTTCACCCAGCCAGACAAGCGCCAAGCCGATAAGCACGACGGTCGAACTCCAGATGTCGGTGCTGAAATGGAGCGCGTCGGCTTCGAGCGCCTGGCTGTTGTATTTCTTGGCTGCGCGGTACAGCACGCGCGAACGCGAGAAATCAACGACGATCGAAATGCCCATCGTCAGGAACGCCCACACGCTGGGATCCACTTCGACCGCTTCAAAGAACAGGCGATTGATGGCTTCGTAGATGATCCAACCGCAAGTCAGGAGCAATAACATGGTCTCGGCGAGCGCGCTGAGATTTTCGACCTTGCCGTGACCGTACAGATGCGATTCATCCGCCGGGCGATCGCTCACGCGCACGGCAAAGAACGTGATGACCGCCGCGCCCAAGTCGAGCCCCGAGTGCGCCGCTTCGGCGAGAATGCCGAGACTGCCCGTCATCAAGCCGATGATCAACTTCATCGTCGTCAGAAAAACCGCGGCGATGACCGAGGTGGCTGCCGCCATGCCTTTTTCCCGAACCTGTACCTGCAAGTCGGTCTGCGTCATGAACTCCCCAACGGTCTATGCGCGCCCTGACAGCCGCCGCGTCATTCGTCGCCACGCGCGCTGCCACTGTCCCCGCCGCGAAGACGAACACAGCGTTTCGATTTGCGGCAGCGCGGCGCGCGTCGCGGACTCGCCGGCAGCCAGGCAGACGTCCGCCAAATCGAAATCCATCAAGCCGACGTTCCGCACGTCTGGGTAAATAATCAGATCCGGCGGCGACTGTTTGATTTTCTCCGCGCGCAACTGCCGCGTCATAATTCCGATCGCGCGCGCGACCACCCGAAAAATCTTTTGCTGTTCTGCCGTGAGCAGCAAATGAAAAACCCAACCGTTCCGGCGATGTGGGAGCAGCGAGCCCGCGGTAAAGAGCGGTTCTTCCGCGCCCAGGTCAATCGCCAGTACGACGTCCGCGCCCATCCGCCGCGCCACGTCGAAGGGCACCGGATTCAACGCGCCGCCGTCAATCAGATGACGCTCACCCACCCGGACTGGCGCGAAGAGACCGGGGAACGCCGCGCTCGCACACACGGCGTCAGCCACCGGACCTGAATCGAAAACAACTTGGGTCTGCGCGTCGAGATCCACGGCGACGGCGGCAAACGGTCGCGCCAGGTCTTCGATGCGCGTGTCCTTGCCGATCGCCGCTTCGACGATGCGCCGAATGCCTGCGGTCCCGAACAAGCCCGTGCCCGTATGGTCGCGCACCGCCCAGTGCCGCAGTCGGATGCCGCGCACAACCACTTCGATCTCCGCCAGGGGCTTGCCCGCCGCGTACAGCGCGCCGATGATCGCGCCCGCGCTCGTGCCGGCGATGAGGTCAATCGGCAGGCGCGCGGCTTCAAGCACGCGCAGCGCGCCGATGTGGGCAATGCCTCTTGCCCCGCCGCCGCCCAACGCAACTCCCAGTTTCACGCATCGGCTCCAATAACATGCCAACGGACGAGCGCGCGCGCATCGTCCGGCTTTTCGTCATCGCAAATACAGACGCCCTTCACCATCAGTCTGCACTGTAGTGAAAGGCGCAGCGTCACCTCATTTGTCATTGTAACGCGTTCACCGCAAATCGTCAAACTGCGCGTCAACGGTACGCCAGCAAGACGATGCAGACGAACGCGACGGTGAATCCGATCTCGATCAATCCCAGGCGCGGGAGATTCAGACGCGCCGGGCGCGTCACGACTCCGCCGATGACTTTGCACATCGGTAGCACAAATGCCGCTGGCGCGAGCGCGGGCGCCCAGCCAAACCGCGCCAACAGGGCGACGAGGACGACCGCCGCCACGTGGTACGCCAGCGTCAGACGACCCGCCCAAAGCCGCGCGGCGAGGTTAGCCGTGGGCGCAACCGCGCGCGGCTGTTCGCGCACCTTGAACTTGATGTAAAACACCGTGCCGCCGAAATACAAGACGTTCCACAGATACAACGCGATCGCCGTCGCATCAAGCGCGCCCGCCGC
Source organism: Anaerolineales bacterium UBA4826 (assembly GCA_002400365.1). Lineage (GTDB taxonomy): Bacteria > Chloroflexota > Anaerolineae > UBA4142 > UBA4142 > UBA4142. The sequence goes on from DHFK01000164.1 coordinate 11,433, forward strand.
CGCGAGATACGCGCCGGGCGCGCCCAGCGCGAGTCCGGCGATGCCGATCCATTCGCCCAGCGCGGTCATCTCCTCGCGCCGCGACGCCAGCCACAAGTAAAGCGCGAGCGACAGAAATCCCAGCGCGCTCAGCGGAACGAGCAGCCAGAGCCGCGTCGCAATCAACAGCGTCGCGCCGCTGACCAACGTGATGGCGCCATAGACGCTGCTCCAGCGCAACGCGTCGGCGCGTGCGACAGGCGCGCGGCTTTTGAGCGCGAGCATCAGCGGATAGCGCAACAGAAAGAACCCGAACGCGGTCAGCGCGAACAACCAGACCGCCGCGTTGAGAACACCCGCCGCGCCGGCGCCGACGAAGAGCGGCGCGATGAACATTGCCCACGCGCCGTGCTCGCGGGGCAATGGCGGACGCACAGCATTGGGTAGACGGTTTAGCATCTGTCTGCTATTCAGCACTCGAACGCCCCAGCCCCAGTTTCTCGTACAACTCTGGCGCTTTCGGACCGACGTACTCGATTTCAACGAGTTTATCTTCCTCGATCACCTGCCACACTAACCGATACGTGGCGCTTAGCCACAAACGAAAATGCCCGGCATGTCCATCCAACTCCTTGCAGTCAAGTGGACGCGGCTCGGTCAAGAGGTTGGCAATGCGCTGGCGCGCCACCGCGCGAAGATTACCGGGCAAGTCCTTGATCTGTTTTTTGATGTCCCGCGTGATGAGGAGGCGATAAGGCATAGTCAGCCTGCCGTCGCTTTCAAAAACGCTTCCGCCGAATCGAAAATCTCTGCCGGCTCATTGGGGGAACTCGCGCGATAGCCCCGATGCGCGAGCACCGCATTCCACAAGTCTGTGTCTTCCGCATCCGCATCCAGACCCTGTTGCTCGATATGTTCAAGGAATTGCACAAACAGCAAGACTTGCCTTAAGCGCTTGACCGGCAATTGACGCAGTTCCGCTTGAACTTGCTCAAAAGTGATTTCTGGTGCTTGCATTGTAACCTCCCCTACCTCAATTATACCACAAGACCCGAAGGTTGCCTCACGCAGTCCTTCGGGTCTTTTCATTCATTCGTGTCCTACTCCGCTTCCGCGTCCGCCGGCACAAAGTACACGTCGGTCGGTTTCAGTTTGCTGTTGCGGAGATAACGCGCCTGGACCTTCATCCCGATCCAGTCAAGCGATGCCGCGTTGGGATCCACTCCAAGCAAGCGCGTCAGGAATAGCGTGTTCGCGCCTTCAAACTCGATCAGCGCGAGCACGAACGGCGTCTCCGGCAGAAACTCCTCGCTGCCAAAATGGCACACGGTAAACGCGTGCACCTTTCCCTCGTTCGGCAGTTGCACCCACTCCGTCTCGTTGCCGGTGTACATATCCGCGCCGCGCGGCGTCGCGTAGGTATAGCCGGTTTGGGGATCGCGATTGCCGAGAAAGACTCGGTTCGTCAGTCCGGCAAACCACGGCGAGTCCTGCCCGTACGAGTGCAGGTATTCGACGTGGTACGGCTGCCGCTTGACGATCGGCGTCATCTCCTTCAACGCCTTGAGCGACGCTTTGTCCAATTTCTTCGGGAACGGCAGGTTGAAAACGATCGTTCCGTCCAGGTTTTCTTCGCGCCGCGCTTCGGTATTGTTGTTGTTATTCTTCTTTGCCATGGTAACCTCTTTTCGTGTATGTCATTGCGAGGAGCCGCGAAGCGGCGACGAAGCAACACTTGCACCGCACGCAAGTGCAGGTGTCTCCAAGTCGCGACTTGGGGATTGCTTCGCTCCGCTCGCAATGACAGCCCGCCATTATTTTTCCCGCTCTAGAATGCTCACGGTGACGTACGTGCCGGTGCCGGCGTGGCTGTGAATCGCGCCACGCCGGGCGTCCTTGATTTGCAAGACCGGACTCTGGAAATGCTTTTCGATGGTCCCTTGCAGTTGCCAGATCGCGAACACGGCTTGCATCAGACCCGTCGCGCCGACCGGATGCCCACACGCGATCAAGCCGCCCGATGGATTCACCGGGCAAATCGCCTTCTCTTTCAACTTCAAGCCGTACTTGACGCCCGGCATAAACGCCTTGCCCGATTCCGCAAAGGAACCACCCTCGCCGTAGCGGCACAAGCCCATGTCTTCATAAGTCTGAATCTCGGACGAGGTGTACGCATCATGCAGTTCGATGAAATCAATTTGCTTGAGCGGATCGGAAATGCCCGCCATCTGGTACGCCTGTTTGCCCGCCATGCGCCCCGCGCGGAACGAGTGGACGCCGGGATAACGAAAGCCCTTGTTCCACAACTTTTTATAGTACGCCTGCGTCTCCTTGCTGTTCGCTTCGTGTGGCAGTGCGTACGCTTTCATGAACTTGTCATAGTCGTCGTGCGGACGATCCGCCATACGCATCGCGTCGGTACCTTTGCCGATGCCCGTTACCTTGACGCGCGGCAAGCGCCTGCCGGCGGCTTGCTCCAATTTCGTGAGACCCTCTTCGCTGCACAGAATCGCTGCCGCCGCGCCGTCGCTCATCACGCAGATGTCGAGGCGCGTCAGGGGCCACGCCACCATCGGCGAATTGCGGACATCCTGGATCGTCAAACGCTGATGCTTTTGCGCGTATGGATTGTAGAACGCGTTCATGTAGTTCTTGACAGAGACGTGCGCCAACTGCTCGACCGTCGTTCCAAATTCCTTCATGTGGCGCGTCACCATCATGGCGTAATAGCCGGAGTAAAAGCCGCCGACCGGGTAATCAAAACTGACGTCGCTGGCGAGCGCGATAAACTCGTTGCCCTTCCACGTCTCGACATGCGACATGGTTTCAAAGCCGTAGGCGACGCAAATGTCCATGTAGCCGGAGGCGATTTGTTTCCACGCTTCCTGGAAACAAATGCCGCCGGTCGCGCCGCCGCCTTCGACGCGATGACTCGGCTTGGGGCATAGCCCAAGATAGTCCTGCGCCATAATGCCGGACATTAACTGGCGTTGAAAGTGATCGGAAAAGTACGAAGCGACCGAACCATCCACCAATTCCGCGAACTGTTGAAAATCCAAGCCGAGGTCGTTGATGGCATAATCGTACGCCTCCTTGACGACGGCTTGAAAAGTCTTGTCCGGACGCGCCTTGGCAAACTTGGAAACGCCGCCGGACACTGCGTACACCGGTCTCATTCCGTTTTCCTCCTTGGAATCCGAAATTGTGTCCCCACGCCGTTCAGTGGAGACGTGTTCGCCTCTAGTATATCGCGTGTGAGCCGATCTGACAAATCGAGATGGTTGACCACCGGTACTATTCGGGATACAATGCCCCTGAACAGAGTGATCGGTCACAACCCGATTCCCTGGGGAGTCTGTTGGAGAAATCCGTTTGCTGCGCTTTTTCCGATTCATTTCACACTTGACAATGTTAGATTAGCCACAGAGCGCACAGAGGACACAGAGAAAAATCTGTTCTTTCCTCTGTGTTCTCTGTGCGATGGCAGATCAATAATCCGCCGCCAAGCGGCGATTCAAAGATGTGCCATCGTCCGTGGCGGAAAGGAAAATGTGACATTGTCAAACTTGACTAGCCAGACAACGGGTTTCTGAACCGCTCTCTCCGACAGGCGGCTAGCCCAGCCAAAGCGGCGCGCTTGCATCAAGGATGCGCCGATGCGCGTCGGGCTGAGCCAGTCGAGTTGCCAAAAGGTGAGCCAATGAGACACAAACCTCGCGCACGAACGGATGCGCTGAAACGCGCGCCCGCGGCGTTCAAGCCCGCGGAACTTTTTGAAGAGATCTTTTCTGCCATCCACATTATGATCGCCTACCTCGATCCGGACTGTAACTTTGTCCGCGTCAACCGCGCGTATGCGGAGGCAGATGGACGCACGCCTGACTTTTTCCCCGGCAAAAATCACTTTGACCTCTACCCCAACGCCGAGAACGAAGAGATTTTTCGGCAGGTCGTCAAGACCGGCAAGCCCCATTCGGCGTACGCCAAGCCGTTCGAATACGCCGAACATTCAGAACGCGGCGTGACTTTTTGGGATTGGAATTTGCAGCCCATCAAAGATACTGCGGACCAAGTGACCGGCTTGATTCTAACCCTCGTGAATGTCACCGAACACCAGCGCGCGCAAGAGCGGATCGCCAAGATCTCTGATCGTTTCTTGCGCTTTGGAACCGATCCCCTGGAAAACATCAATCATCTCACGGCGTTGTGCGGAGAATTGCTCGGCGCAACGTGCGCGCTGTACAATCGCCTGGAGCGCGGCTTGCTCTGTTCGTGGGGGCAATGGCATGTGCCTCCCGATTACAACCCGGTCAGCCAACCCGAAGGGCACCTCTGCTATGACGTGATTCGACAGCCGAGCGATCAATTGCTCGTCGTCCGTCATTTGCCCGAGACCGCTTACGCGCAAACCGACCCAAACGTCCGCGCGTATCAACTTCAGACGTATATCGGCAAGGCGGTCAAATTGGGCGGAGAATCCGTCGGCTCTCTCTGCGTCGTCTATCAAAGAGATTGGATGCCGGCGGAAGACGACCGACGGCTGATGGAGGTGATCGCCTCCGCGATCGCCGTGGAAGAGAAACGCAAGCGCGCGGAGGAGGCGCTGAAAGCATCGGAGCAATACGCGCGCAGCATCATTGACTCGTCCCTCGACATGATCATCACCGTGGACAACGCGCGCCACATCGTCGAGTTCAATCGCGCCGCCCAAGAGACGTTCGGTTATACGCGCGAAGAGGTCCTCGGCAAACACATTGACCTGTTGTACGCCGACGCGATCGAAGGTCGCGTCTTGCACCAGATGACGTTCAAGGACGGCAAAGCGACGCAAGAAATCGCCAACCGGCGGAAGAATGGAGAGATCTTTACCAGCGCCGTCTCTGCGGCAATCATGCGCGATGAAAAAGGCGCGCTGGTTGGAGTCGTCGGCGTCTCGCGCGACACCACCGAGCGCAAGCGCGCGGACGAAGCGTTGCGCGAAAGCGAAAAACGCTATCGCGATCTCTTTGAGAATGCCAACGACATTGTTTATGTCCACGACCTTGCCGGCAACTTTACCTCGCTCAACCGGGCCGCGGAACGCGTGAGCGGCTATACCCGCGCCGAAGCCGCGACCATGAACATGAGCCAGATCGTCGCCCCGGAGTACCTGGAGCCGCTGCGCCAAGCGCTGGCGCCCGAATCATTGGGGAGAGGTCCCCTCATCCACGAACTGGAAATCATCACCAAAGACGGACGCCGGGTCCCGCTAGAACTCAGCACGCGACTGATCTTTAAGGAGAACACGCCGGTCGGAGTCCAAGGCATTGCGCGCGACATCACCGAGCGCAAGCAAGCCGAGGCAGCGCTGGCGCAAGAGCGCAATCTGCTCCGCACCTTGATTGACCACCTGCCCGAACACGTCTTTATCCAAGACGCAGAGAGCCGGTACATTCTCAACAATGCCGCACACTTGCGTTCCCTGGGACTGTCCAAGCCCGAACAGGCAATCGGTAAGCGGGCTTGGGATTTCTATCCGCGCGAAACCGCCGAGAAATGCGACGCGGACGATCAGCGCGTCATCCAATCCGGCGAAGCGCTGCTCGATCGCGAAGAACAATTCCACGACCGCGAGACCGGCGCATGGCGCTGGCACTTGACCACCCGGGTCCCGCTGCGCGACCGCCAGGGCAAGGTCATCGGGTTGGTGGGAATGAGCAAGGACATCACCGACCGCAAGCAGGAGGAACAGAAACTGCTGTACCTGAGCACGCACGACATTCTGACCGGTCTCTACAACCGCACCTATTTCGAAGAAGAGATTGGACGTCTGGAACGAGGACGCCAATTCCCGGTGAGCGTGTTAATGGCTGACGTGGACGGGCTAAAAACGATCAACGACCGGCAGGGTCACGCGGCGGGAGACGAGTCATTGCGACAGGCGGCGCAGATCCTCAAGACGGTCTTTCGCAGCGAAGACATCGTCGCCCGCATTGGCGGCGACGAGTTCGCCGTGTTACTGCCCTGCGCCGATGCAGTGGCTGCGGAAAATGCGCTGGCGCGCGTCAAGGAAAGACTGGACCTTTACAATGGAGCCAGCGGGAACAATCCCCTTTCGCTGTCCCTGGGCATTGCCACCGGGGACAAAGGCGCCTTGCTGAATCAGATTCTCAAAGAGGCTGACGATCGCATGTATCAAGACAAGATATCCAAGCCGAGCCACGACGGATTGAGACCCACGTACTAAAACGCAACTCACTGGCGGGCAGCACGCCAAGTCTATTGACGGTCGGTTGAAAACCTGTGGTGAGCGAAGCCGAACCACCGCTGCAAAAGTCGCCTGCGGGGCGATTAGCCAGCCAAAGTGCCTGCCCTGAGCGCAGTCGAAGGGTCGGCTTTGTGCCTCTGTCGCTGCGACTCGAGTCGCCCGTGCTGACCTGCAACTGCCCTGGGCGGGCAGTTTGCGCCCTTGAGAACGTTGGGGTAAAATACGCCGCAGGGCAGATTCGCACTTGCCCTACACCACTTGCCCTATCTACGAGGAGACCCGCATGGGACTGTTTAGTTTTCTGCGTTCGCGCGAAAGCGATTTTCTCAAAGCGCTGGGCGAACAGGCGCTGAAAACGCGCGAGGGCTTGGAAGCGCTCGAAGCGTACATGAAGGACGGCGATGAAGCCCAAGCCAAGCGCCTGCAAGCCATCGAAAAAGAAGCCGATGAACTGCGCCGCATTCTGATTGACGACTTGAACCGCACCTTCGTCACGCCGATTGATCGCGAGGACTTGTTCGCGCTCTCGCGCACGATTGACGACGTGCTCGACTATGGCTACACCACGCTCGACGAAATGGTGACGCTGGGCGTCAAGCCCAACATGTACCTGCAACGCCTCGCTTCGATTTTGCGCGAAGCCGCGGAGGAATTGTATCTGGGCGTCATCCAGTTGAAGAGCCATCCGCAGGTCGCGCTCGATCACGCGAACCGCGCCAAAGCGTTGGAAAACCGCGCCGAAAGCGTGTACCGCACCGCCGTCGGGGATTTGTTCAAAGAACCCAAGACGATGGAAGACATCGTCGGGATTCTCAAGATGCGCGAAATCTACCGCCACCTCTCGAACGCGGCGGATCGCGGCGACGAAGCCGCCAACATCATCGGCGACGTGGTCGTGAAGATGACCTGATGTTCTTTGCGCGGGCGGGTCGTTGACCCGCCTGCGCCGGCGTCGAAATTCTAACGATTTTTCAATCCGGCAGACCGCCACCCCCTCTTGTCATCCGCTTTGATCCGCCTATAATACGCTCGCGCTTTACCGATTGATTCATCCTGCGAAAACTAGGAGAGAATCGTGCTCTCATCTCACGCGAATCTTATAACCAAGTTCTGGCTAGGTCTCGCCGGACTGGGCATCATGGCGCTGGCGGGCTGCGCGCCAGCGCCGTCCGCGCTTGCGCCGGCGTCGGACCACGCCGCGCTGATCGCGAACCTTTTTTTCATTCTCTTCGCGATTGCGGTCGTCGTCTTTGTCGTCGTCGAGGCGTTGCTGTTCTACGCGGTGATGCGCTTTCGCCGCAAAAAGGCAGACGAAATACCAGAGCAAGTTCACGGCAATCCGAAATTCGAAATCGCCTGGACGGCGGTTCCCGCAATCGTCCTGGCGATCATTTTCGTCCTGACGTGGCAGACGCTCAACGCGCTCGCGGCGGTGCCGGCGGACGCGGTCAAGATCCAAGTGACCGGGCACCAGTGGTGGTGGCAAGTCGAATATCCTGATCTCGGCGTGGTCACGGCGAACGAGATCCACCTGCCGCTGAACCAAGCCGCCGCGTTCACCCTCCAAGCGGCAGACGTGATTCACAGCTTCTGGGTCCCTGAATTGGGCGGCAAGATGGACCTGATCCCAGGTCACAGCAATCGCATGTGGATTCGCCCGACCCAAATTGGCGCATATCACGGGCAGTGCGCCGAGTTCTGCGGGACTTCGCACGCGAACATGCGCTTGGCAGTCGTCGTGGAAACGACCGAGCAGTTCAACGCGTGGGTCGCGCAGCAAAAGTCGCCCGCCGCCGCGCCGACGACCGACCTGGCAAAGCGCGGGGCAGAGGAAATCACCAAAGCAGGTTGTCAGGCGTGTCACACGATTAACGGCACGACCGCGCAAGGGAAAGTCGGTCCGAATCTGACGCACGTGGCGAGCCGCAAGCAGATCGCGGCGGGCCTGCTCGACTTTGACGCGGACAACGTGCGTCTGTGGATCAGCGATCCGCCGGCGATCAAACCCGGCGCGACCATGCCCAAGTTGCCGCTGACCCCAGACCAACTAGACGCGCTGGCCGCGTATCTCACGACGCTCAAGTAGATGCAATCGTCTGTCATTGCGAGCATCCTGACCGGAGCGCAGCCAAGTCGAAGGATGCGCAGTGACAATTGTCTGAGATGGAGGATCTCATGACCACCCACGTCGCAACCTTGCCCGCAAGACATCGCGAATACGCAGGCTTGCTGAGTTGGCTCGCGACCGTTGACCACAAGAAAATCGGATTGATGTATATCGCCGCGTCCACGTTCTTTTTGCTGATTGGCGGACTCGAGGCAATGGTCATCCGTACGCAACTCGCGCAATCGAATCTGAAACTCGTGAACCCGGAATTGTACAACCAGATTTTTACGATGCACGGCACGACGATGGTCTTTCTCGCCGTGATGCCTTTCATGGCTGGACTCGGCAACTATATCGTCCCGCTGCTCATCGGCGCGCGCGACATGGCGTATCCGCGTCTCAACGCGCTGGGGCTATGGCTCTTGATCCTCAGCGGAATCTTTCTCAACGCGAGTTTTTTCCTCGGTGGCGCGCCGGCAGCGGGCTGGTTCGGTTACGCGCCGCTCACGAGCATGCAGTACTCGAACACGCCTGGCATTGATTTTTGGATCTGGGGTCTGGAACTGCTCGGCATTTCCTCGATCACCGCTTCGATCAATTTCGTGGTGACGATCCTCTGGATGCGCGCGCCCGGACTGAAAATCAATCGTCTGCCGATCTTTGTTTGGACGAACCTCACGACCGCTTTCTTGATCCTGTTCGCGATGCCGAGTGTTGCCGCGGCGTTATTCTTGCTGTACCTCGACCGGCACTGGGGCACCTTCTTTTTCAACGCCGCGGGCGGCGGCGATCCGTTGTTATGGCAGCACTTGTTCTGGTTCTTCGGGCATCCCGAAGTGTACATCATGATCTTGCCCGCGATGGGCATCGTCTCCGAGGTGCTGCCGGTCTTTGCGCGCAAGCCGCTGTTCGGTTACAGCGCGGTCGCCTACTCTTCGGTCGCGATCGGCTTTATCGGTTTTACCGTGTGGGCGCACCACATGTTCGCCGTCGGCATGCCGCCGGCGATCAACGCGGCGTTCGCGCTCGCGAGCATGGTCATCGCCGTGCCAACCGCCATCAAGATTTTCAACTGGATTGCGACGCTCTGGGGCGGCTCTATCAACTTGAAGACGCCATTGCTCTTCGCCGTCGGCTTTATCGCGCTCTTCATCGTCGGCGGCTTGAGCGGGATATTCTTGGCGACCGTGCCGGTGGATTTCCAAGTCACCGACACGTACTTTGTCGTCGGTCACTTGCACTATGTGCTGTTCGGCGGCAGCATCTTTGGAATCGTCGCCGGCATTTACTACTGGTTTCCGAAAATGACCGGGCGCATGATGGACGAGCGTTGGGGCGTCGCGCACTTTATCCTGCAATTCGTCGGCATGAACCTGGCTTTCTTTCCGATGCACATCGTCGGCGTGGTCGGTATGCCGCGCCGCATTTACACTTACGGCGCGAACCTGGGCTGGGACACCGCCAATCTGATCGAGACGATCGGCGCGTACACGATTGCGATCAGCATGTTGATTTTCCTGTTCAACCTCTTCATGAGTTGGCGCAACGGCGCGATCGCTGGCGACGATCCGTGGGATGGCAACACCCTCGAATGGGCGACGTCATCGCCGCCGCCGGCTCACAATTTCGACGCGATCCCGGTCGTCAAGGGCAGGCGACCGTTGTGGGACATCAAGCACGGCGGCCAGAAAATGGAAACGGCGACCGAAGCGCATGTGGCCCATTTGCCGCCGCCAAGTTTCATGCCGCTCATTCTCGCCATCGGCTTGACGGTGATGATGGTCGGCTTGATCTTTGGCGCGATTCCGCTCGTCATCGGCTTGGTCCTTTTCGGCGCCGGCATCGCGGGGTGGATCAATCAACCGGCGGCTTGAACAACCTTGCAAAGGTTCATCCTGAGCGAGCGAAGCGAGTCGAAGGAAACCTTCGCAAGGTTCTACAGGAGTTCTCAATGAGCGCAACAGTTTCCACGGAAACTTATTCGATGGAGCGCGATCATCGCAAACTAGCGATCTGGGTCTTTCTCGCGTCCGAGGTCATTTTCTTCGCGGCGATCATTACGACGTTCGTCGTCTACCGCGATCGCAGCGTGAGCGGACCCAACCCGCATCAAGTCTTGACGCTCTTCGTCCCGCTCATCATGACGCTCGTTCTGTTGACGAGCAGCGTGACGATGGTGCTCGCGCTGCAAGCGATCAAAGAGGGCAAGCGCGCGCGCCTGTGGCAGTTCCTCGTGGCGACCGCGGCGCTAGGCGTCGTATTCCTTGGGTTAAAAGGATCCGAATACAGTCACCTGTTCAACGAAGGCGTTACGCCCAGCGCCAACATCTTCGGCTCGGCGTACTTTTTGACGACGGGCTTGCACGCCGCGCACGTGATCGTCGGCATCATCTGGATTCTCGCGGTCGCCGCCAAGGCGTTGCGCGGCGGATTCGCGGCAACCAACTACTTGCCGGTCGAGTTGGCTGGATTGTATTGGCATTTCGTTGATCTGGTGTGGNNCGCACCACACGAACATACAAACTATCTCGCCGTCGGCGCGGCGCTGATCGCGCTGACCTTTCTCGAAGTCGCCGCCGTGTACCTGCCGGTGTCCACGTTGCTGTTCCTGCTCGTGTTCGGCGGATGTAAAGCGCTTTTGATCGCGATGTACTTTATGCACCTCAAAGTGGACCGCCGCCTTTTCGCCGGGCTATTCGCTATCGGCGCGTTCGGCGGCATTGCGATGGTTGTGGCAATGATCATTGTGCTGACCTCGCACCTGATGTAGTTGCCGTGTCTCATTGCGAGGAGTGTTTTTTACGACGCAACAATCCCCAAGTAACTTGGGGATTGCTTCGCTCCCTTCGGTCGCTCGCAATGACAGACCGGCATATCGGAGTACAAGTTGTCTGCTAGTCTCTGGCTCACCGATTGGAATTGGGCGCCCAGCATTATCCTGGGCCTCGTTCTGCTCTGCGGAGTTTACTTCTACGGCGTTGGGCCATTACGCCGACGGTTCGGTTGGGCGCCTGAAATAGACACGCGCCAGATTGCGTTATTTCTGTCTGGCGCATTTATCATCTTCATCGCGCTGGCTTCGCCGCTCGACGAAATCGGCGACCACTATTTGTTCAGCGCGCACATGGTGCAGCACCTTTTGCTGACGCTCGTTGCGCCGCCGCTCCTGCTGCTGGGTACGCCGGCGTGGCTGTTGCGTCCACTCACGGCATGGCGCTTGATCGCCGGGGTTGGACGCGCGCTGACCCGGCCGATCGCCGCGTTCCTGCTGTTCAACGTCGTCTTTGGCGCGTACCACGTCCCCGCGCTGTACGATCTCGCGCTGCAGAACGACACGGTACACATCTTCATCCACCTACTGCTGATGGCGACCGCGAGCGTAGCGTGGATGCCAATTCTTAGCCCGCTGGAAGAACTGCCGCGACTCGCCTACCCGGCTCAGATTCTGTACCTTTTCTTTCAAGCGATTCCGCCGACGCTCTTGGGCGCGCTGATCACGTTTTCGGAAGCGGCGCTCTACCCAACGTACCTGAATGCGCCGCGTATCTTTGGGATCTCCGCGATCGAGGATCAACAAATCGCCGGGATCATCATGTGGATACCCGGTTCCGTCGTCTATCTTCTTGCGCTGACGATTGTGTTCTTCCAGTGGTTCGGACGCGAGGCAGGTTCGGGGGATGAGAGAGATGTGGCGATGGAGTGAGGACTAGAGACCTTCCAGGTTGGGGACACCTGGAAGGTCTCGTCTTTCAAAACTGAAATCCTGGCTCAAAGGGGACAATGCGCCGCGCATAGTCGGTGACGTACTCTTTGAGCCGCGCCTCCATTTGTTTCCACGTGTCCCCGGCGAGCGCTGCTTTCATTTCCTGGGCTTCCGCCACGAACACCAGCAGGCGAATCGGATAGTTCCCATACGCGGTGTGCCACACGCCCATGTTTTCCAAGCCGATTCGCTGCAACGTTGGCACAAAGATGTTCACCATGAACTGCATATACTCTTCTTGATGCTCCGGCGGGATATTGTAGGTCAAAAGCATTTTCGAGCGCACGGCAATCTACTCCTCGATCATCGCTTGCCCCCATTATACCGCGCGCCTCCAGTTTGCGCAACAAGCCCCGGCTGTTCTGCCGGGGCGTTGTCTAGTTCGCGCTTGCCGCGATCGAAACTCTGAAGAATCGCTCCCTGAACCACAACGCGACATTGACCAGACTGATCAACACCGGCACTTAG
>DHFK01000072.1 GCA_002400365.1 Anaerolineales bacterium UBA4826
CCCGACCTCGTCGCCGAGGGTTTGGCGCGCGAGTTTGTGCGCCGCATCCAGGATCTCCGCAAGAGCGCCGAGTTTGACATCGCCGATCGCATCCGCATCCACTACACCGCGACGCCGAAACTCGCGCGCGCGCTTGAGCAGTTCCGCGATTACATCATGGGCGAGACGCTGGCGGATGAGATGTCGGCTGACCCCGCGCCTGCCAACGCGGCGACGCTTGACGACACGTTTGATGGTGAGAAGGTGACAATCGGCGTCGTAAAACGTAGAACGTAAACGGAGTAATTTGCATTGAAATCGAAATGCGTTTAGAATTGGGGTTAGACGACGAGGCAAAGACGCCTCGTTGCACGGAGGCATCCACATGCCCAAGAAGGCAAGCGCACAAAAGAAATCGGTCGGCAAGGCAATTGTGAGAAGCGTGGTCTCGGCTGCCAAAACCGCGAAAAAGTCAGCCAAGACCGTTTTGCTCACCGGGCGCACTTTGCCCCAACCAGTCGAAATCGAGCCGCGCCCACTCGATTCGCCGGTGCTGCGCGCGTTGCGGAAAGAACGCCGCCGCCTGGTCGAAGAGTTAAAGCATCAAGAGATGCTGGCGCAAGAGCGCCCGACGACCGGCAACCACATGGCAGATGATGCCACCGAAGTCGAAGAGCAAGCCAAATCGCTTGCCCTGCGGCGGCATCTGGAGGGAATGTTGAAGGAGATTGACCGCGCGATCGTACGCGCGGACAAAGGGACGTACGGCATTTGCGATCGCTGCAAGAATCCGATTCCTGAGGAGCGGTTGAAGGTCGTGCCCTCGGCGACGCTGTGCATTGATTGCGCGAAACTTCAGACGCGCCCTGCGGCAAAGGTGATGGCATGATCGAGGTCGTCCGATGAGACTGCGCGATCTGGTTCTGTTCTTGATCGCGCTGATTGTGCTTGGCGCCGATCAGGCGAGCAAAGCCTGGGTCATCGAGAATATCCCGCTCAATACGACGTACGATATTCTGCCTCCCATCCGGGAGTTGTTTGTTCTAACCCACATTACCAATTCGGGCGCAGCGTTCGGACTGTTTCCGCAACTCAGTCTGGTGTTCACCTTCGTCGCGCTCATCGTGTCGCTGGTCATTGTCGCGTACTACCGTTCGATTCCTGGAGGGCAGTGGCTCGTGCGCGTGAGTCTCGGCTTGCAACTCGGCGGCGCGATCGGGAACCTGATTGATCGCCTGCGTTTCGGTTACGTGACTGACATGCTGTACGTCCGCTACGTGCCGGTGTTCAACATCGCGGACGCGTCAATTGTCGCCGGGGTTGGGCTGCTGATGTTCCATCTGTGGCGTACGTCGCCCAAGCCGGCAGGGCAAATGGCAGCAACGCCGACCGACCCGCCGGAGAAGTTCGAGACCCCGGGCGATGGACTAGGATAGCCCCAGCCGCGCGCTGGGGTTTTTGTTTTGAACCGGTCACCCTTGCGAAGGTTTCCTTCGACTCGCTTCGCTCGCTCAGGATGAACCTTCGCAAGGCTCGGTAGGCAAATGGAATCCACCACCACGTTCAGTGTAACCGAAAGCGGCGCGCGCCTCGACCGCTACATCAGCGACCACTTGCCCGAACTCTCCCGCGCGGCGGTGCAGCGGTTGATTGACGATGGACAGATCCGCGTGGGAGGCGTCGCGCGCAAAGCCAGTTACCGCGTGCAAGCCGGCGAAGCAATCACCGTCCGCGTGCCGCCGCCTGAACCCACGACTCTCCGCGCGGAAGCGATTCCACTCGATATCCTCTACGAAGACGACGATGTGATGGTCGTCAACAAGCCCGCCGGCATGGTCGTCCACCCGGCTGCCGGACACGCCGATGGCACGCTCGTAAATGCTATCCTCGCGCATCTAACCTCTCCCCCAACCCCTCTCCTCATAGGAGAGGGGCGAAGGGGAGAGGTGGAACGTCCGGGTATCGTGCATCGTCTAGATAGTGACACCAGTGGCATTATCGTCGTCGCCAAGAACGACGCGGCGCTGCGCGACCTGCAGGCGCAGTTCAAATCGCGCCGCGTGCGCAAAACGTACCTTGCGCTCGTCCAGGGGCACGTCAAGCCGCCGCGCGGCAAAATTGACGCGCCGATTGGTCGCGATCCCAAGCATCGGCAGAAGATGGCGGTGATTCCGCCGAGCGATCAATCGCTCGGCTCAAAAGGTGAAAGCCCGTCAAGGCGGGCTGGCGCGCAGTCGGCTTCAGCCGACTTGAATCTTGATAGACGCCGAATTCATTTGGCGGCGCGCGCGCGCGACGCGGTGACGATTTACCGCACGCTTGCCACGCTAGGTGGCTATACACTTTTGGAAGTCGAACCGCAGACCGGGCGCACGCACCAGATTCGCGTGCATCTTGCGTTTCTCGGCTTCCCCGTGGTTGCGGACGCGATCTATGGCAAGAGGAAAAACGCGCTNNGGGCGCGCGGTGAGTTTTGTCGCGCCGTTGCCGGAAGATTTGCGCGCGGCGCTGGAAGCGTTGGGATTTTCGATTGCCGATTTATGATTTGGGATTTCTGTGGTATGATTGGGGCGGAAAGAAATGGGAGAAGGAGGCAACTATGGCCGTAATGGAATATCAAACGTATCTCAATCTGCTGCCCCAAGTCAAACAATCGCCACAGCAGACGATGTGGGTTTCTTATGACGCAGAAGCCGATACGTTGTACGTCAATTTCAAGAAACCAAGTCATGCAACGGATAGCGAACTGACCGACGATGATGTGATTGTGCGTTACGAAGGTAAGGCAGTTGTCGGCTATACGATTCTGCACGCGAGCAAGCGGTGAGACTTGCGATTTGCGATTGCCGAGTTTCGATGATCGAACGCATCATCGCTGAACACAAAAGCGAGGTTCTGGACGCATGGGAAAAGGAGCAGGGCAAACGTGCTAACCGTTAAAGCGAAAATCTGGGCGCGTAAGGAAGACGCGCCGATTATCCCAATCGTCATTCCCGGGCTTGAGGTACGCGCATTTGCCGCCAGATTGCACGCGCAAGGTAGGGCGTGGCAAGGTGAGGCATTTGGCTGGCAAGCGGAATACAGTCCCGAAAGCGCCGAGTTACCGCTAGATTCTAAAAAATGACATTTACACCCGCGGATTTCTGCATCGGCGAGAATGGTATTTGGTTTTTCTCACTGATGTGGGAACGCGGCAAGGACAATGAACCTGTCGAATTTCTGGATGATCATGGGATCCTGAAAGACGCGTTCGCTGCCTGAACAATAGACAAGCGCGAAACAAACGGATTTCGCGATTCCTAATCCGCAATTCGCCAATCGAAAATGAGGTATTGAATGTCCTCACCCAAACTCACCCGACCACTCATCCTTATCGCGTTCGCCGCGCTTCTCCTGCTCTGCGTGTGCGCCATCCTCTTCCAATTCACCGAACTCGACGCGCCCGTAACAAGCACATTGCGGGGCGTCGCGCCGGCGGGACTGAAAGACGTCCTCCGCCCACTGCGCGCGCCCCAAGTCCTCGCGTTCGGTCCAGCGTTCAACGCGAAAGACGTGTCGCCCACCTCGCCGATCACGATCACGTTTCTTACGCCGATGTCGCCGANNCGTGGCCCCTCAGCACGACCGTCAGCGTGACCGTAACGCGTGACGCGCGCAGTTGGTTGATGCGCCGCGCGGACAAGGATTTCGCGTGGTCGTTTACCACGCTCGCGCCGCCGATGGTCGTCGCGTCGGAGCCGCGGCAGGGCGCGCAGTTCGCGTACTTGAAAGACCGCTTGACCATCACGTTCAATCGCGAGATGGATCAAAAGTCGGTTGAAGAGCGACTCAAAGTGGATCCGGCAATCTCCAACATGAAACTCGCGTGGCAAGGCAAGCAACTCATCATCGGCGGCAACCTGCGTCCCTCGACGACGTACAAAATCTTTCTGCCAAGCGGCGCGAAAGATAGCAAGTACGGCTTGACGATTCCAAACGATTTCGCGTGGTCGTTCACGACGACGCAGCAGTATCCGTACCTCGCGATCATCAACATCGGTCGCTATGGCGTGACGGCCGCCGACAAGCCGACGACGCTCAAACTGCAATCGGTCAACGTGTCGAAGGTGGATGTCGCGCTGTACAAGTTCGACACCGCGACGTACATCAAGACGCTGGCGTTTTCGTACGACAACTGGCGCACGTTCAAGCCGCAAGGCGACCCCATTAAGACGTGGACGATCGCGCCGTCCGCCAAGATTGACCAATACACCACGCAAGACCTACAACTCGACGCGCTGCCAGCCGGCACGTACTATCTGACCGCGAAATCGGCGGAGGGCGTGAACGATACCCAGGTTCTCGTCGCGACGAAAACCGCGCTGACGATGAAACGCACGACCGACCAGGTGCTCGTTTGGGCGACGAACATCGCCGACGGTTCCGCCGCGCCAAAACTTGCGTTGACGTTCTACAACGCGAAAGGCGAAAACGTCGGCGCGGGCGCGACGGATAAAGATGGTTTGTTCGAAGGGACGATTCAACCGACCAAAGGCGATCTCTACGTCGTCGGCGTTCGCGAAGGCGATGTCGCCGCGGTGAGCGATCAGTGGGAGCAAGGCATCGAGCCGTGGCGGTTCGACGGCGTGCAGTGGCAGTGGAATCCGATGAAGCGGACGTATCGCGTTTACGTTTACACCGACCGCCCGCTCTATCGTCCCGGACAAACTGTGTTCTTCAAAGCGGTTGTGCGCAGCGACGACGACGGCGCGTACTCACAGCCGCCAGCGGGGACCGAAGTCAAAGTCAAGGTGAGCGATTGGCAGGATCGAACGCTGTACGAAAAGACGTTGAAGACGACGGCGTTCGGCTCGCTCGCCGATTCGTTCACGATCAATCCCGAAGCCGGGCTCGGGTCGTACCAAATCGTCGCGAAAATTGGCGATGAAGAGTACTCGAACGAAATTCAGGTTGAAGAGTATCGCAAGCCCGAGTACGCGGTCAGCGTGAAAACCGATCGCGCCGATTACATCAACGGCGACACGATCACCGCGACGATTCGCGCGAATTACTTTTTCGGCGGCGCGGTGGCGGGCGCGAGCGCGCATTGGACGCTGTACGCGAACGATTACTATTTCTACTGGAGCGGCGGCGATCTCGACTTTGGGAATATTGCCGAGCAACGCTACTGGGGCTATGGGCGCGAAGTGTCGTCAGGCGACGCAAAACTGAACGCGAGCGGCGAACTGGTCGTCAAACTGCCGGCGGACATTTCGCAAGAAGAGCGCAGTCAGATCTACACTGTCGAAGCGACAGTCACGGACGAAGCGAATCAGCCGCAGTTCGCGATTGTGCGCGCGCTCGTGCATCGCGGCAGTTTCTACATCGGGATGAAGCCGACAAACTATGTCGCGGATAAAGGCAAGGCAGCGCGCTTTGATATTCAAACCGTTGACACGCAAAGCAAGCCCCTCGGCAGAGTCGCGTTGAGTTACGCGATCAATCTGATCAACTGGGATTGCCGCAGGACCAAGGACGACAAAGGGCGCACCATCTGGAAGTGCGACGAAAGCAAAACCGAAATTCAGCGCGGTGACTTGACGACCGACACGAATGGCAAATATCAACTCGCGTTCACCCCCCCGAAAGGCGGCTCGTATCGGCTCGACGCGCAGGGTAAGGACGCGCGCGGCAATCGCGTCCTGGGACAGACGTGGCTCTGGGTCAGCGATCGCGCGCAGTTCATTTCGTGGCGCTATGACAACAACGACCGCATCGCGCTCGTGCTCGACAAAAAGGAGTACAGGGTCGGCGACACGGCGAAGGTGCTGATTCAATCGCCGTACCAAAAAGCGACCGCGCTCGTGACGCTCGAACGCGGCAAAATAATCTCCAAGCAACTGGTCGCTTTGGACTCGAACAGCGCGACCGTTTCGATCCCAATCACCGATAACTATTTTCCGAATGTGTACGTCGGCGTCGTGCTGATTCCGCAAGGCGGATTTCCCGACGACATTCCCAGTTTCAAGATGGGACTAGAAAACATCAAGGTCGTGTCAAACGCGCACGCGCTGAATGTGAACGTCGTCTCAGCCAAGCCGCAGTACGCGCCGCAAGACAAGGCGGCGTACGCGATCAAGACGACCGACGCGAACGGCAAGCCGGTCAGCGCCGAAGTGTCGCTCGCGGTCGTGGACAAGGCAGTGCTTGCGCTGGCGAGCAATCTCGGCGCGGACATCGTCCAAGCGTTCTACGGCAAGCGCGATCTCGCGGTGAAAACAGCGCAATCGCTCACGGTCTATCTCGCGCGCGTGAATCAGCGCGAAGACTTTGGCGGCGGCGGTGGCGGCGGCGAAGAACCGCGCAAGAGTTTCCCTGACATCGCGTACTGGAATCCAACCGTCGTAACCGATGTGAGCGGCAGCGCGATTGTCGAAGTGAAATTGCCCGACAACTTGACGACGTGGACGGCGATCGCGAACGGTGTAACCGCGCAGACCCAGGTCGGCAAAGGGACGAGCGATACCATCGTCACGAAGGATTTGATCGTGCGTCCGGTGCTGCCGCGCTTTGTCAACGTCGGCGACAAGGTGACGCTTGGCGCGATCGTCCGAAACTCGACCGAGCAAACGCAAACGGTGACAGTCTCGATTGGCGCGACGAACGGCGTTACGGTGAACGCCGCTACACCGCTGACGCGCACGATGACGATCAGCGCGGGGCAATCGGCGACGGTGAGTTGGAACGTGACGGTGCCAAATGTGCCAAACGTGCCAATCTCGACGACGATTACGCTGCGCGCGCGCGGCGCGGGCGTGAGCGACGCGGTGCAACTCTCTCTGCCGATTGAGCCATTCGGCGAAAAGCGGGTCGTCGCGAACGCCGGACAAACGGAAAGCGCTGAAATGCAATTCACCGTCAACGTCCCGAACGACGCGACCTTTGCGACGCTCAAACTGAACGCATCGCCGTCGCTCGCGGCGGGATTGATTGACGCGCTGGAATACCTCACCGGTTTTCCGTACGGCTGTGTCGAGCAGACGATGAGCCGGTTCTTGCCGGATGTCATCGTCAAGCAAACGCTCGATAAATTGCAGATCAAGAATGACGAACTACAAACGGAATTGCCGAAGCAGGTGGAAGATGGATTGACGCGGCTGTACGCGTTCCAGCACGGCGACGGCGGCTGGGGCTGGTGGGAAGCGGACGACTCACAACCGTACGAAACCGCGTACGTCCTCTACGGTTTGCTGCAAGCGAAGAAGGCGGGTTACACTGTTGACGAAAACTCGATCAAACGCGCGGTGCAGTACTTGAAGACACCGTTGATTGACACCAACGACTATAACTTGAAAGTGTACATCGCCTATGTCATGGCGGAAGCGGGGCAGGGCGATCCCGCGCTCGCGCGCGCGCTCGCGCAAGCGGACCGGCAAGACAAGATGTCGCTCTATTCGCGCGCGACGCTCGCGTTGTTGCTGAAATCGGTTGGCGAAGACGCCAAGGCAAAGGAGATCGTGACCGACCTCGAAAAGAAAGCGGCTGAGACCGCGCAGCACGCGTCGTGGGCGGAGAGCGATTCCGACCTCGCGCGCTGGCAGTACTTTTCCAGCAACGGTCGCACGACCGCGCTGGTCTTGCGCGCGCTGCTCGCGCTCGACCCGTCGTCGCCGCTGATTCCAAAGACAGTGCGCTATCTGATGCTCAATCGCGTGGGCGGCTACTGGCGCACGACGCAAGAGACCGCGCAGACGATCATCGCGCTCACCGATTACCTCGCGCAGTCGGGCGAACTGAACGCGGCGTATTCGTACGAGGCGTTTGTGGATGGGTCGAGTGTGGTCAAGCAATCCGTCAGTCGGGAAAACATCGCGCAGCAGCACAGCATCGCGCTGCGAGTCGCGCCAGGAAACCACGAGGTTCGCATCGTCAAGCGCGGCGAAGGACGCCTCTACTACGCGTCGGCAATGACGTACTATGCGTCCGTCGAAACTGTCGGCGCGGCAAAATCGTTGGACGGTCCGACTGTCGCGCGCGAATACCTCGATCCCAAGACGAACAGAACGCTCACGGCGTTCAAGGTCGGCGACATCGTGCGCGTCAAGTTGACGATTGACCTGCCGCGCGAGGGTTGGTACATGATGGTGACCGATCCATTGCCCGCCGGGTTCGAGGCGATCAACTATTCGCTGAACACGAGCGGCGTTGAGCCGACGGGGGTAGGGGCGGGGTCACCCCGCCCCTACTATTGGTCGCGGCCCGACCTGCGCGACGATCGCGCGGTCTTTTTCTCGACGTACATGTGGAAGGGCAAGCACGTGTACACGTACCTCATCCGCGCGACGTCGAGCGGCGCGTTCCGCGCGCTGCCGGCGGAAGCGATGCCGATGTACGAGCCGGAGGTGTGGGGGCGGAGCACGAGCGCGGAGGTGACGGTGAAGCAGTGAACGGTAAACAGTAAACAGTGAACAGTAAACAGTAAACAGTAAACAGTGAACGGTGAACGGTGAACGGCGAACAGTCGGGGCAAGGGGAAACTCTTGCCCCTTTTGACTTTGCGCTGAGTTGGGATTATACTTTTGGCGCAAGTTGAGAATGCGAATGGAGGTTGACTATGAAAGCGCGCGCACCTAGTCCGCCATTGCGCATAAACGATGGTTGGGGCATTGCCCCGACCGGATGAGAACAGATCGGACGCTGACGAGCGTGGACAAGCGCGGATATTCGTGTTTGTTCATCTGCGTTTATCCGCGTTCATCCGCGTCCTGTTTTCAGAGGAGTTGTTCATTCGCCGTTGGCGCGCCAGCGGTCGGATGAAATCCGCCATAGAGATCATCGAGAACACCGAGAAACAACTCTATGTCCTCTGTGTCCTCTATGGCTGTTTTCAAGGGAGAGACACCATGAGCCAGAATCACAAGCACGGATTGACCCGCCGCGACTTTCTCAGACTGGGTGGCGCGGCATTGGCAGGAGTTGCGCTTGCCGGCTGCCGCGGTTCAAAACTGGCTGATGTGACGGCAGTGCCAACACCCGTCAGCCCCACGGCGCAACCACTCCCCACTCCAGCGCAAGGCCAACTCGCCGACGCCATCCTGGTAAACGGGAACATTGTCACCATGGATGCCAAGCGTACCAAGGCGCAAGCGCTTGCCATCAAGAACGGGCGGATCCTGCTGGTCGGCGAGGAGCAAGCCGCGCGCGGCGTTTCCGGCGCAAGCACCAAGGTCATTGACCTGCGCGGACGGACCGTGACGCCCGGTTTGATTGACGCACACTGCCATCTGAGCGCGTGCGGTCTGCTCGGCACCGCGTACGTTGACGTCAGCTGGCCCGCCGTCTTCACCATTGCCCAGATGCAGGCGAAGGTCGCAGAATGGATCGCCAAGACGCCGGCGGGCAAGTGGGTGGCTGGCGCGGGCTGGGTCACTTTTGAGGGACGTAACCCGACCAAGCGCGATCTCGATCCGGTCTCACCGAAACATCCGGTTATGCTGATCAACCAGGGTGGGCACATGGCTGTGGTCAACAGTCTTGCGCTCGAAATGGCTGGCGTGAACAAGAACACGCCTGATCCGGGCAACGGACGTTTTCTGCGCGAAGCCAACGGCGAACCGAGTGGGACGGTGTTGAATCACCCTGCCATGGATCGTTTCCGCCGGCTGTGGCCCCCCGACTTGCTGGATGTCAAGACGATGGAGTTGAGCGTTCTCAACCCGCAAGCCAAGTTCGCTTCGATGGGAGTCACCAGTTTCCAGGACGTGTACGCGCGCGATCTGGATCGCATGCAGGCATACTTTAATATCGCGCGCCGGGGCGAGATGACGATTCGCGGCCAGGTAATGAACGTCCTGGAGTACATCCAGGAACTGGATGGACGCGTCAAAGTGCTCGAGGGCATGCGCTACGAGGACGACTATATGCGCTTTGGTGGCGCCAAGTTCCAGGCGGATGGCGGTCTGGAAGGTTCGTACACGAGCGAGCCCCACAACGGCATCGCGTGGAACATTCCCATTTGGAAGCCCAAGGACTTGACCGAAGCCGTGCGCGCCTTTCACGATGCGGGATACCAGGTCGCCATCCACACCGGCGGCGATGCGGCGACGGACATGGCGCTGGACGCCATCGAGGCGGCAATGAAGGCAAATCCGCGCTCCAACCCGCGACATCGCATCGAACACTCGGTATTGAACTCGACCAAGGCGCTGCAGCGCGAAAAAGACCTCGGCGTTGTAATCTCGACGCAACCCACACTCATCACCGCATTCGCCGATGGGTGCATCAGAATCTGGGGCGAGGAACGCACGCAACGCATGATCCCTACCCGCACCTGGCTCAACATGGGCGTGCCGCTGGCTCTCAGTTCGGACGCGCCTTCGATGCCGTGGTGGGATCCCCAGTCCACCCTGTTCGCGAGCGTCGCGCGCATTTCGGCTTCGAAAAAACCCATTGGCGCGGATCAGGCGATGACGATAGACGAGGCGCTGTACGCGCACACGATGGGCAGCGCGTATGCGGATTTTGCGGAAACCAAGAAAGGATCGTTGGAGCCGGGCAAATTCGCCGACCTGATTGTGTGGCACGACAATCCGTACACGGTCGCCATGCCGGATATTCTCAAACTGACGATTGATCTGACGATGGTCGGCGGGAAGATCGTTCATCAGGTCTGATTGACTCGGAATGTGAGGTCGCCGTGCATTCCTTCAGTTCACGCGCTTGCCTGGGCGGGTTGTATCGCCTCCTTTCCACGATTCCTCTCCTGTTGCTGGTAGTTGCCTGTGGCGTGAGGACACCCGCGCCACAGGCAACTGCTCCCGTCAGCCCAAGCCAGCCGCTCAAGCCGGGCGATGCGACGCGCACTTTGGTCTATGCCGGGATCGAACGGACTTTTATCCTGCATATTCCTGCGGGTTACACTGCCACACGCCCAACGCCGCTGGTGCTGGCTTTTCACGGCATTGGCTTGAACGCCGAGGAGATGATCCGCATCAGCGGCTTGAGCAAACAAGCCGATACAGCGGGTTTCATCGTCGTCTATCCCAATGGCACCGGCGAGACCAAGTCATGGAACGGCGGTCATTGTTGTGGAGAAGCCGCCAAAAACAACGTGGACGATGTCGGATTCGTCCGCGCGCTGATTGCCGATCTGACCGCGTTGGCTAGTATAGACCCGCGCCGGGTTTACGCCACCGGCTTTTCGAACGGCGCGATCATGGTTTATCGGCTCGCCTGTGAATTGTCCGACCGGATTGCCGCGATCGGACCCGTCGCCGCGACCCAGATCTTGGATGATCAAAAGGTCTGTCGTCCGGCAAAGAGTGTGCCGCTCATCCATTTTCACGGGACAGCGGATCGGCTCAATCCTTATGACGGGGGGAGTACCGCGGCGGGATTCAAGTACGTCGCTGTGAAAGATGCCATTGGGTTTTGGGCGGAAAAGAACGCGTGCCCTGCGCCGGCGCGAACCGAATCCGGAAACATCCGACGCGATCTTTACGCGCCGTGCGCGCAGAATTCGGCCGTCGAACTGTACACCATCGTGAATGGCGAACATGCCTGGCCTGGCGGCGAGGCAGTGGATCCCCGCATCGGCAAGCCGACGATGGAGATCTCCGCCACACCGCTGATGTGGGAATTCTTTGCAACCCATCCCATGCCATAGGCACGCCCATGAGGTCTCCCAATGTCCGATGATACGCGCGACTTGCTCGTGCACGGCATCGCCGCCGCCAAAGCCAAATCGAAAGACGAAGCGCGCCATTATCTCCAATGGGTGATTGACGCGCCGGACGCCGAGCCAGATCAGATTGCCGAGGCGTGGCGGTATCTCGCTCAGATCAGCGACGATCCGAAAGAACAGCGCAATTGTCTTGAGCAGGTCCTGGCGTACAATCCCGCCGATCCCGCAGCGCGTCGCGCGCTGGCAATCTTGAATGGAGAATTGAAACCCGAAGACATTGTGGACCCTGACCGAATGCCGGCGCCGGCGACCGCGCAGTCGGCGCAGCCCGCGCCGGCGCGCCGGTTCGTCTGCGCGCACTGTGGCGGCGGGATGGCGTTCACGCCGGATGGCAACGCGCTCACGTGCGAGTATTGTGGTCGGCGTCAGTCGCTGGCGGATGTGACGGACGCAAGCGCGATGCTAGAGGAGCAGAATTTCACCGTCGCCCTCGCGACCGCCAAAGGACATTCGACTCCGGTTGCCGTTCAGTCGCTCAAGTGCCAGGGCTGCGGCGCGTCGTTCGTGCTATCGCCGCAGACGCTTTCGACCGCGTGTCCGTACTGCGCGACGGCCTACGCGGTCGAGCAGAGCGAAACGCGCGCACTGATCCCGCCCGAGGGGGTCATTCCATTCTCGGTTACCCAAGACCAAGCGCAGCGCGCGGCGCTCGATTGGTATCGCGCGGAGGGGTTCCGCGTGCTGTCGAGCCATGCGTTGCCGACGGGTGTGTATTTGCCGGTGTGGACGTTCGACGTCGGCGGTGAGATCGTGTGGAATTGTTTGACGCAGGTCGGCGAAGCGTGGCTGCCGCAGTCGGGCAGCGCGTTGGTGTACGAAAACGACCTGCTCGTCGCGGCGAGTCACACCCTCAGCGCGGCGCTGATTGAGGAGATCAACGGATTTCCACTCGACCGTCTCACGCCATACGACCCGCGCTATATCGCGGATTGGCCCGCCGAGACGTACCAGATTTCGGTCAGCAATGCGTCACTCGTCGCGCGCTGGCGTATTTTCGACAAGATGCGTCCGCG
This sequence comes from Anaerolineales bacterium UBA4826, assembly GCA_002400365.1. Classification (GTDB taxonomy): domain Bacteria; phylum Chloroflexota; class Anaerolineae; order UBA4142; family UBA4142; genus UBA4142. Next base: position 12,715 of record DHFK01000072.1, read on the forward strand.
TGTGGAAGCGAGCATGAGCGACTCGTACAGGAATCTGCAATTGAGCGCGACGCGGTTGGTGATCGAATCGTACAGATTGATTCTGGCGCCGCTGTGGATCGCGCGCTATCGCTGCGAGAACAGGTGGTACACCCTCGTTGTCAACGGCCAACGCGGGACGGTGCGCGGCGAGACACCGCGCCAGGGCGTGAGTGGATGGCTCTCGAATCTGCTGGGTGAACCGTAAGATGTCCGATGCAAGCGAACGCGCCGCGCTCGACGTGGCGCTTTTCGTTTTCATCCCGTTCTGCAAGATCAAATGCACGTACTGCGATTTCAACGCGTACGCGAATCTTGCGCGCGTCATGGTGCCGTACGCGGAGGCGGTGGCGCACGAGATTTCAGATTTCGCCCTTCGGCTCCGCTCAGGGCAAGGATTTCAGATTTCAGATTTGTCCGCGCGCAGTGTGTATTTTGGCGGTGGCACGCCGTCCCTTATGCCTGTCGCGCTTGTCGAAAAGATACTGCGCGCGTGTAAGGAGGTCTATTCTCCAATCTCCAATCTCGAAGTCACCCTCGAAGCGAATCCTGGCAACGTGGACGCGGACAAACTGCGCGCGCTGCGTTCGCTCGGCGTCAATCGCTTGAGCATCGGCGTACAGTCGTTCGACGACGCGGCGCTGCGGCGTTTGAATCGCGGGCATACGGTTGCGGATGTGTTGGAAACGTACGACCTCGCACGGCGCGTGGGCTTGAACAACATCAATCTCGATCTCATCTACGGCTTGCCGCTGCAAACGCTCGACGACTGGCGCGCGACGCTGGAACGCGCGCGCGTGCTCGCGCCCGAGCACCTGTCGCTCTACGCGCTCAAGGTGGAAGAGGGCACCGGGCTGGCGCATCAGATCAAACGTGGCAAGTACCCAATGCCTGACGATGACCTCGCGGCGGACATGTACGAACTCGCGGAGGAAATGTTGGACGCGGCGGGGTACGCGCAATACGAGATTTCGAATTGGGCAAAATCTGGAGGTTGGAAATTAGAAGTTGGAAATTGGAACGTGGTTGGAGGCGTCCAACTTCCAACCTCCAACTTC
>DHFK01000087.1 GCA_002400365.1 Anaerolineales bacterium UBA4826
CTATGCTCTATGCTCTATGCCACACGCCCTTCGCTAAACCAACGACGGAGGTGAAGAATGAATCACCAACAACCGCTTCCCGCCGACGCCAACGCGCCGGTGATTCTGCTTGCCGAGGACGATCCGGTTGATCGCGAGATCATCCATCGCACGCTCACGCGCGGGCGCGTGCCGCTCCACCTGCATTGGGTCGTGGACGGACAGCAAGCCATAGACTATCTTGCAGGCGTTGGAGAGTATGCCGACCGGGCGCGCTTTCCGCCGCCCGATCTGGTGCTGCTCGACCTCAAAATGCCGCGCCAGACCGGCTTTGACGTGCTGGCATGGCGGCGCACCCAAGCATCGCTGGCGCACGTACCCGTCGTCGTGTTGACCACGTTGCGCGAGGATCGCGACATCGCGCGCGCGTTTGAACTCGGCGCGACTTCCTACCTCGTCAAGTCCGCCGCGCCGGAAACGCTGCAGGACTTGATCGGCGCATTCGTGCTGCCGTTTCGCCAGCCCTTGCGCGTCCTGTTGATAGACGACGACCCCGACGCGCGCGCGATGGTAGAGAGCCAACTCTGCCGTGAGTTTCCCACCATGCAGATCACCGCGGTGCAGTCGCCGGAGGAGATCGCGCGGATGTTGGATCGCGAACCGTTCGATCTGGTCATCAGCGATTTCAATGCGCCGGAGTGGACCGGCATTGAGAATCTCCGCGCCGTCAAAGTGCGCGACCCCGAACGCCCGGTGATTATCTATACCGGCAGCGCCACCCAAGAAGATCTGATTCGTGCGCTGCAAGCCGGCTTGGACGACTATGTGCTCAACACGTCTGACCGAGAGCGCGCGCGTCTGCCGAACGCCGTCCGCCTTGCGATTGGGCGCGCGTGGCAGCGGCGCGCGCTGCGCGAGAGCGAAGAAAGGTACCGCACCTTTTTCCAAAACAGCATGGACGCCATTCTGTTGACCGCGCCCGATGGCAGCATCTTTGCCGCCAATCCTGCCGCGTGCAAAATACTAGGACGCACCGTGGAGCAAATCTGCGCGCTGGGTCGCGGCGGCTTGGTTGACTTGAGCGATCCGCGGTTGCCGGTCTTACTCGACGAGCGCGCCCGGACGGGGAAAGCATTTGGCGAGTTGACGATGTTTAGAAACGATGGCTCGCCCTTCCCCGTGGAAGTGTCCAGCGCGGTATTCCAAGACCAGCGCGGCAATCCCCGCACCAGCATGATCATCCGCGACATCACCGAGCGCAAACGCGCGGAGGAGGCAATCAAAAAGCAACTCGCGGAACTGCAGCGCTGGCACGCTGCCACCATGGGTCGAGAGACGCGCATCCTCGATCTCAAGCGCGAAGTCAACGAGCTGCTGCGCCGCCTGAATGAGCCAATTCGTTACCCGAGCGCGGAGCCGTAGAGCGAAGCGCGAAGGGCGAGGAGCGGAGAGCAAAGGGCAAAGAGCATAGAGCAAAGANNCTATGCTCTATGCTCTATGCCCTATGCCCTATGCTCTACGCCTTGCGCTCCAGCGAGTGCTAATATGAATCCTCTTGATGTGCGAACAGTGATGGTCAGTCATTGGATCACGGCTACCGTATGCGTGTTCGTCGTTGCGGTCCTGTGGTATCAGAACCGGCAACACTTTGCGGGCACATCCTGTTGGGTGCTTGACTTTGGTTTGCAAGCGACGGCGGCGGTGCTGGTGATCTTGCGCGGCAGCATCCCGGATTGGATGTCTACGGTGCTCTCCAATACTCTGGTGATTGCGGGCGCGCTGGCGGGCTATGTGGGGCTGGAGCGTTTTCTCGGCAAGCCCAGCCGCCAAGTTCACAACTATATCCTGCTCGCGGTTTTCCCGCTGGTTCATTCCTATTTCGCCTTTGCTCAACCCAATCTGGCAGCGCGTAATCTCAATCTTTCGCTGGCGCTATTGATCCTTTGTTTCCAGTGCGCGTGGCTGATGTTGCGTCGCGTCCCGTCCGCGATGCGCCAGATGACGATGGGAGTCGGGCACATTTTTGTGCTTTTCTCTCTGTTCAGTCTCGTGCGCATCGCCGTCATTCTGGCAAACCCGTCGCCCGACCAGGATTTCTTCCGCTCCGGCTTGTACGACACACTCATCCTGCTGGCATACCAAGTGTTGTTCATCTTGCTTGCCTATGGGCTGACCTTGATGGTGAACGGGCGATTGGAAGAGAAACTCAAGCAGATGAGCATTCACGACGCGCTGACGGGGCTGTACAATCGCGGCTTTTTTGAAGAGGAGATGACGCGACTCGACCGCGGGCGGCAATTCCCCATCAGCGTCATCGCGGGCGACTTGAATCACCTCAAGGAAACGAACGACCGTGAAGGGCACGCGGCTGGCGACGCACTGCTCAAACGCGCGGCGCAGGTGCTGCTCGCGGCATTCCGCGCTGAAGACGTGGTTGCGCGCATCGGCGGCGATGAGTTTGCGGTGCTACTGCCTGATACGGACGCCCCGGCGGCAGAAGAAGCGTTACGCCGCGCCAAGCGCAGATTGCAGGAGCATAATGTTGCACACGGCGGCACGCCTATCAGCATCGCGCTCGGCGCAAGCACAGCGCAAAAAGGCACGCCGCTCGCGGACGCGCTCAAAGAAGCGGACGCGCGGATGTATGAGGAAAAACGGGCGAGTTGATTATTATCCGGAGTTTGCCATGTCAAGAGAGCCGACCTGCAAAAATCAATCCCAACGCGCGCGCGAGAACGCCGACCTGCGCGCGCGATTAGACAAAGCCGAAGAGACGTTGCGCGCGATTCGCGCGAGCGCGGTGGATGCGCTCGTCGTCTCCACCGCGCAAGGCGAGCGAATCTTTACGCTCAAAGGCGCGCAGTGCATCCGTACCGCGTCCTCATCGAGGATATGAACCAAGGCGCGCTGACCCTGACGCTGGACGGAGCGATTTTGTACGCCAACCAACGCTTTGCCGAGATGCTCAAGACGCCGCTCGAGCAAGTGATCGGTTCTACCATCCACGCCTGGGTTGCGCCGGACAGTCAACCGGCGCTTCAGGCGATCCTGCGGCGCGANNTGCCGGGATTGTTCTGCCTGGTGGCAACCGACCTGACTGAGCAGAAACGCACCGAGGGGATTGGCGCCGCCGAAAAATCGGCGCGCCCAGGGCTGGAGGAATCCGAACAGACCCGGCTCGTCCTGCTGAGCATGTTGGAAGACCAACAGCGCGCGGAGGAGGCGTTGCGTGCCAGGGTCGCCACACTCCAAGCCCTTGCCGAGATTGACCGCGAGATCGTTGCCGCCAACGACGCTGGCACGATCCTGGAACTCGTTTGCCGTCACGCGGCTGAGTTGCTGCACGCGCCCAAAGCCGCGATCGCCACCATGGATGAATCTTCGACGATGCGGATGCGTGCCAGTTTTGGGCTTGCCGACGCCGCCGCAGTCCAGAGCGAATTCATGCGCCAATGGCGCGCGGGCATGTTTCCCGCCAGGCAAGGCGGAATTGTCGCGCTGAACGAAATTCCCGCGGACCCCCCATTCATGCCCGAGTTCCGCGCGCGCGAGAACATCCGCGCCATGGTCATCGTCCCATTGCTCATGGAATCAGCGCGAAGGGGCGCGTTGCTCGTCTTCGATACACGACTGCGCGAGTGGAGCGGGAACGATGTGAACACGCTCGGACTGTTGGCGGGGCAGACCTGCGTCACGCTCGAAAAGGTGCGCTTGCACACCGAGACCGAGCGCCGCGCCGAGCAACTGGCGCACGCCAACCAACTGATGAGCGCACTCAGCCAGGCGACGACCAACATCGGACAGATTCTCAAACCGCAGGAGATCATGGAAACCGTAGGGACGGGCTTGCGCCAACTGGGGCTGGGTTGCGTCATCACGCTCCTGGAACCCGACCGGCAGGCGCTGGTCATCCGGTACGCTTCGGTCACATCGCGCGCGCTGGAGCGTTTGGAGCAACTATTCCAGTTCTCGCCGATTGGCTTTCGCTTGCCGCGCGAACGCTGGCTGGTGCCGCAGGTGGTGGACGCGAACAAGCCGGCGTTCCATCCGAACTGGGGGGCGCTCGCACACTCCTACCTGCCGCACCTGCCCGAGGCGATCGTCCACCGGGGCATGCGCCTGGTCGGCGTGTCTCCCGAAACGCGCTTTATCTCTGTGCCTTTGCTTGCCGGGAACATCACGCTGGGGGAATTGTCAGCGTGGGGCAAAGACCTGCAGGAAACCGATCTGCCTGCCTTTGCGGTGTTCGCGGGACAGGTTGCCGCCGCGCTGGAGAACGCCCGGCTATTCGAAGAGACGCGCCAGCGGCTCGCCGAACTCGAAGCGGTCAACCGCATCTCCACCGCGCTGCGCGCCGCGCAAACGCTGGACGAAATGCTGCCGCGCTTGCTCGACGAAACCCTGGCGGTGTTGGACACCGACGCCGGCGTGATCTTCTTCTACGACACGAGCCACGATCAACTGAACAAAGCCGTCGCGCGCGGCTGGTACACCCAGATGCCCGATACGCCGCTCAAACCCAGCGAATGTGTGGCTGGGCAAGCCATCCTGACCGGGGAAGCCTATCTGTCGCGCGAATTCACCCGCGACCCGCGGCTGAGGGACTTGCTCTCCCCGGTCATTCCCGCCGGCTGGGGCGGCGCGGGCGCGCCGATTCGCGCCGCGCAGGAAATCATCGGGGTGATCTGTGTCGCCGTCCAACTGCCGCGCGAGTTCGCCCAACAACAGGTGCGCCTCCTGACCACGCTCGCGGAAATCGTGGGAAACGCGATCCAGCGCACGCGCCTGCACGAGCAGACCGTGCGCCAAGTGCAGCGGCTCACCGCCTTACACACGATTGACCTGGCTGTCGGCGGCAGTCTCGACCTGCGCGTGACGTTCGACGTGTTTCTCTCCGAGACCGTCGCGCGCCTGAACGCGGATGCCGCCGCCATCTTGCTCCTCAATCCGTACACCCAGCGGTTGGAATATACGGCGGCGCGCGGGTTTCGCGGTCAGAGCATCAAACAGTTCAGCGTGCGACTGGGGGAGGGGCTGGCGGGGCGCGCCGCGCTGGAACGACGGATGGTAGAGATTAGAGATTGGAGATTAGAAGTTGGAGCCAGCTCCAAGCTCCAGGCTCTAATCTCCAATCTGCAAGCCGAGGGTTTCGTCGCGTCCCTCGCTGCCCCCCTCATCGCCAAAGGACAACTCAAGGGCGTGCTGGAACTGTTCTACCGCGTCCCGTTCACGCCTGATCCGGGCTGGACGGACTTTATGGGCACGCTGGCGGGAGAAGCCGCGCTCGCGATTGACAACGCGCAACTGTTCGAACAGTCACAGCGGTTGACGGCAGACCTGTCGCTGGCTTACGACGCGACCATCGAGGGGTGGTCGCGTGCGCTCGACCTGCGCGACAAGGAGACGGAAGGACACACCCAACGCGTCGTGGGGATGACCCTGCAACTCGCGCGCGCGTTCGGCCTGCGCGAGGAGCAACTCGTGCACGTGCGCCGCGGCGCGCTCTTGCACGACATCGGCAAGATGGGCGTGCCGGATGGAATTTTGTTGAAGCCAGGCAAACTGACGGACGAGGAATGGGTGCTGATGCGGCGGCATCCGCAGTTGGCGTACGAGATGCTCGCGCCGATCGAATACTTGAAACCCGCGCTCGACATTCCGTACTGCCACCACGAAAAATGGGATGGGACGGGTTATCCGCGCGGGTTGAAAGGGGAGCAGATTCCGCTGGCGGCGCGTTTGTTCGCGGTGGTTGACGTGTGGGATGCGCTGCGCTCGGATCGTCCGTATCGTCCCGCATGGTCAGAGGAAGAGACGCGCGCGCACATTCGCGCGGGCGCGGGAACGCACTTTGACCCCCGCGTGGTAGAAGCATTCGCGCGGCTGACCGAAGCCCCCTGAGCGCGCCGCCGCCCGTTCAATACACCATGTCGCCGCGCACGAACGCGGCGGTGCGCGGATCCTTCGCCGAGTCGAAAAACTCTTTCGTCGCGGCGATTTCGATCAGGCGTCCGCCGAGCATCAGCCCGACGCGGCGCGCGAGGCGTTTGGCTTGAAAGACGTTGTGCGTTACCAGGACGATCGTCGTCCCGCGCGCGCGGTTGTGCTCGCGCACGATTTCCTCGATCAAGCCGACGTTGTATGGGTCGAGGTTCGCGGTCGGCTCATCGAGCAGCAACACTTGCGGATCAACGACGAGCGCGCGGGCGAGCGCGACGCGCTGCATCTCGCCGCCCGACAATTTGTGCGCCGGCGCGTGCGCTAGATCGCCTAGCCCCACGCGCGCCAACATCGCGTCAATGCGCCCATCGCCGCGTTCGCCGCGCAAGCCGAGACCATACGCGACATTCGCGCGCGCGGTCGCGCGCAAGAGGACCGGGCGCTGAAAGACCGTGGTGACCTGCCGCCGGGTTTTCAGCGGCACGTTGCCATTGACCGACTCGCCGCGGTAAACGATGCGCCCGCGCGTCGGCTGTTCCAAAAAGTTGAGCAAGCGCAACAGCGTGGACTTGCCCGCGCCGCTCGGCCCGACGAGGGCTAACACCTCGCCCGCGCGCACGTCGAGCCGCGCAATGTCCACGACCGTGCGCCCGGCGTACTCCTTTTTCAAATCCTCGATGCGGTAGACGAGTCCGTCCATTACTCCCCAATGCGATGTTGCAACCGCAGCAGCGCCGCGTTCGCGACGAACGCGAGCGCGAGCAGAATGATGCCGAGCGCGAGCGCCAGATCGAAATCGCCGGTGCGCGTGTTCAACACGATCGCGGTCGTCAGCACCCGCGTCTTGCCTTCGATGTTGCCGCCGACCAGCATCACCGCGCCGACTTCGGAGATGATGCCGCCGAACGCCGCGACAATCGCCGCGATCACGCCGATGCGCGCTTCGCGCAACACCGCCCACACTTCTTGCGCGCGCGTCGCGCCGAGCGCGCGCACCTGCAGCCGCAGCGCGGGGTCAACGCCCTGCACCGCCGTCATCGTCAGTCCGGCGACGAGCGGAAACGCGATGATGATTTGCGCCGCGACCATCGCGCTGGGCGTGAACAGCCAGCCAAGCAGACCCAAGGGTCCGCTGCGCGAGAGCATCAGATAGACGAACAAGCCGACGACGACCGGCGGCAGTCCCATGCCGGTGTACAGCAGCGCGGTGATAAACCCGCGCGCGCGGAGGCGCGACAGCCCGAGCGCCGCGCCAAGCGGCACGCCGACGAGTGTGCTGAGCAAGAGCGCAAGTCCGGTCACGCCCAGAGAGAGCCAGATGATTTCGTACAGCGCGGGATCGAATGACAAGATGAGGTTGATGGCGTGGAGCAAGCCGCGGGTGAGTTCGTCTATTCTTGCCTCCCTGAACTACTTGGCGTTTGCGTAGAACAGTGGCTGCCCGAACTTGTCCGCGCCGAAACCGCCAATCATCTTTTCCGTTTCCGGCGACGTGATCCATCTGACGAAACTCATCGCCAGATCAAAATTCACGCCGGGATGTTTGGCTGGGTCAACCGCCATGACGCCGTACGGGTTGAGCAAATCCTTGTCCGCGTTTTCCTTGATGCTATTGCCGCCCACGACGACGATCAGGTTCGGCAGTTTGTCTTTCATCGCCAGGTACGTGCCGCGATCGGACAAGGTGTACGCGCCTTTTTCGTTCGAGAACAGGAGCGTGTCGCCCATCCCTTGACCGAGCGCATTGTACCACCCCATCTCTTTGGTCGGCGTGATGCCGGCGGTTGCCCAGAGACTTGACTCTTTCGAGTTCGTTCCGCTCTTGTCGCCGCGGCTCGCGAACGTCGCCTTGGCGTTGGCGATCGCTTTGAATGCTTCGGTCACGTGCGCCATGCCGCTAATTTTCGCCGGGTCGCTCTTGGGACCGAGCAAAACGAAATCGTTGTACATCACGTCCAAGCGCTCTTGCGCGTGCCCGTCTTTGACGAACTGATCCTCGCGCTTGCGGTCGTGAACGAGCAGGACATCCGCATCGCCTTTGCTCCCGATTTCGATCGCTTGCCCCGTGCCGACGGCGACGACATCTACTTTGCAGTTGAATTTCCTTTCGAAATCCGGCAGGATGAAATCGAGCAAGCCCGAGTCATACGTGCTGGTCGTGGTTGACAGCCGCAGCGCGCAGTTAGTTGGTTTGTTCGTTGGTTGGTTGGCTGGCTGGCTCGTTGGCGACGCCGCGCATCCGATGGCGAGCGCGGCGACAAGAATGAGCGCGCTGACAAGCGCAAAATGCCTCACTATTTCTCCTCCACTTGTTATTTTGCAGAGTAATTGCATTATTTTACCCGCGCGATCACTTGCCCGCTGCGCGCGAGATCGTACCCGACAAACGTTTCCGCCGCCTTCCGGAACTCGGCGCTGTGGAGCGCAGCCAAGATCGGTTCCAAGCGCGGCGACTCCCACTCGACGCGCGGGATGACGAGATCGTAGCGTTCTTCGCCGAGCGGAATAAACTCCAAGCCCCATTCCGCCGCGACGGCGCGCAAACCCGGTCCCACATCGGCTGCGCCGGCGGCGATTGCCGCCGCCACCGCGTCGTGCGTTGCCGCCGTCCGATCCCAGTCGCGCAGAACGCGCGGGTCAATCCGCGCCGCGCGTAACTTGGAGTAGAGCAAGAGCCGCGTCCCCGTCCCGCGGGGGCGATTGATCAAACGGACTTGACCGCGCGCCAGATCGCGCACGCCGCGAATGTTCTTGGGATTGCCGCGCGCGACCAGCAAGCCGTTCTCGCGCAGCGCGAGGTTCACCAGCACGCTGTCGTCCTCGGGCAGGAGATGCTTGACGAATGGAATGTTGTATTCGCCGGTCTCCGCGTCGAGCAGATGAACGCCGGCGACGTCGGCTTGGCGCTGCGACAACGCGACCAGTCCGCCAATGCTGCCAACTGCGTTCGTCGTCGTGCGCGCGAGGTGGGCGAGACGCGCCAGCAGAGGATCATCGCTGCCGGTGATGACGAGGGGCTGCGCGGAAACGGATGCGCTGAGGATGCCGCGCGGCGCGGGCATGACCGCCTCGCACAAATCGAGCGCGGCAAGCGCGGCTTGGCTCTCGCGCAGCGCGGCGTGCGCGAGCACGAGCCGGCTAGGATCGCCGGCGTCTTGCGCGGCGCGTTGCGCGTCGGCGCGTTGGCTGTGTTCGTCCGCGCGCGTGCGGCGCTGCGCTTCGATCAGGCGCGTGACCGGCGCGCCGCGTTCGGCGGCGAAGCGCACTTTGACAAAGAACTCGTCGCGGTCGCGCGCCGGCTCGCCAAGCCACGCGTCGAAGGTTTGGCGTCCGCGCGCGGTGAGCGTGTACACCTTGCGGTCGGGTCCGCCCGCGCCGGGTTCGACGCGCGCTTTGACCCAGCCCGCGCGCGTCATCTTGGCGAGCGACCGGTAGAGTTGCGCAAAGTCAATCCGCCAGTACGGAGCGAATTCCGCGTCCACCGTGCGCTTCAATTCATAGCCGTGCCGCGCGCCACGCGCGAGCAAGCCGAGGAGGGCGTGNNTCAAATCGTTCACGCGCGGGCGTTCACGCGCGGGCCTCGCTTCGCGGCTCAGAAACTTGACGCCCCGCAGGGCGGGGGGTTGAGGATGCGTCAAGGGCAAGACGTCTTCCGCTTGGCGCATCCTTCGACTCCACTTTGTTCCGCTCAGGATGCTTGCTCCGCTTCTTGCACTCAAATTGAAACCCCCGTGGGCGCGGTTTCTTTGACTTGCGCATCTGCTTGGGCTATAATGATTGGGTAGGATCGGTTCTCACACGACGAGTAAGGATGCCAAGTGAATCCGCTATCGCGTCTCTTCAATCGCTCCGCGTGGAAATGGCTATACATCGGCTTGGGCGTCAAGCGCTGGCTGCTCTTGCTCTCACTTGGCGTGATGGTCCTGGCGCTCGGTTTGGCGTACGGACTGATCACCCTCTACCGCGAAACAACTCCCCCTGCCATGTTGGGCTACCTCACCCTGCAGTTCATTGACCGTCACGTGCGTGTCGTGCTCTTCGTCGTCGCCGGCGTCGTGGTGATGACAATCGCGATCGTTAAACTGAGCGAATCGCTCGTCTCCGCGTTTGCGAGCGCAGACACGAGTCTGATTGACATCTTGTATCGCAAACGCGCGCGCCGCAAAGGTCCCAAGATCGTGGCGCTGGGCGGCGGCACCGGGCTTTCGACGCTGCTGCGCGGACTGAAAGAGCATACCGATCAACTGACGGCGATCGTCACCGTCGCGGACGACGGCGGCAGTTCCGGGCGCCTGCGCCGCGAACTGGGCGTGCTGCCGCCCGGCGACTTTCGTCAGTGCATCGCCGCGCTCGCCGATTCCGAGCCGCTGATGACTGCGCTGCTGCAATACCGCTTTGGCGCAGGCTCGGGGCTGGAAGGTCATTCGTTCGGCAATCTGTTCATCGCGGCGATGGCGGGCGTCACCGGCAATTTCGAAAGCGCGTTGTTGGAGTCGAGCCGCGTGCTGGCGGTGCGCGGCAAGATTTTGCCGTCCACGTTGCAGAACGTCACGCTGTGCGCCGAGACGCGCAATCCAGAGCCCCCAGCGAATGGATTGCAGCGCGTCGCCGGCGAATCCGAGATCACGCAGCGCGGCAGACCAATCGAGCGCGTGTACCTGGAACCGGAGCATGTGTCCGCGTATCCCGGCGTCATCCGCGCCATCCTCGACGCGGATTTGATCATCGCCGGTCCCGGCAGTCTATACACCAGTGTCCTGCCCAACCTGCTGGTCGAAGACGTGCGCGCCGCGCTGAAAGCGTCCAAGGCGCGCAAGGTGTACATCTGCAATGTCGCGACGCAGCCGGGCGAGACCGACAATTTCTCCGTCGCAGACCATTTCGACGCGCTCACGCAGCACGTCGGCAAGGGCATCTTTACGACGGTCATCGCGAACGACAATTGGCAAGTGCGTTTTCCAGAACACGCCCAAAGCCAAATGGTGCGCGTCCAATCCGCACCTCCAGATTTCGAAATGATCCGGGGAGATTTGGTGGATGAATCCAAACCGTGGAGGCATGACCCGGCGAAACTGGCTAAAGAGATTTTAGAGTGGTATAACTCGCTGCACGAATAATTCCGACTCTAGGAGGAGAATCACCATGGCAACACGAATCGGCATCAACGGGTTTGGACGGATCGGGCGGCTGGTCTTTCGCACGATCAAAGCGCGCGCAGCCGGCAAGGTCGAGGTGGTCGCGGTGAACGACCTGTTCGACCCGGCGACGAACGCGCACTTGCTCAAGTATGATTCGACGTACGGCGCGTTCGACGGAAAGGTTGAGGTCAAAGACGGCAACCTGGTCGTGGATGGCAAGACGATCAAGGTGACCGCCGAAAAGGATCTGAACGCGATCAAATGGGCGGACCTGGGCGTGGACATCGTGATCGAGTCCACCGGCTTGTTTACCGACGCGACCAGGTCGCGCGGGCACATCACGTCCGGCGGCGCGAATAAAGTCATCATCTCCGCGCCCGCCAAGAACGAGGACATTACCATCGTCCTCGGCGTGAACGGCGACAAGTACGACCCAGCCAAGCACCACATGATCTCGAACGCCTCTTGCACCACGAATGGTCTCGCGCCGGTCGCCAAGGTGTTGAACGACCGGTTCGGCATTGACAAGGGCATCTTGACTACGGTGCACGCCTATACCAACTCACAGAAACTGCAAGACCTCGGCGCGAAGGATTTGCGCGACGCACGCGCCGCCGCGCAGAACATCGTGCCGGCGGAAACCGGCGCGGCAAAAGCCGTCGGGTTGGTCATTCCCGAATTGAAAGGCAGGTTCGGCGGCATGGCATTCCGCGTTCCAACCACCACCGTCTCGGTCGTTGACTTTACCGCGGTTCTGAACCAGGAAGCATCGAAAGAAACGATCCGCGCGGCAATGCTCGAATACGCGAATGGCTCGATGAAGGGCATCCTCGACGTGACCGACGAGCCGTTGGTTTCCAGCGACTTGCGCGGCACGACGTTCTCGTCGGTGTTCAGCGCGATGGACACGCTCGTGATCGGCAACCTGGTCAAGGTGATCGCGTGGTACGATAACGAATGGGGCTACGCCTGCCGTGTGGCGGATCTGGCGGCGATGGTGGCGAGTAAACTGTAATTGGAGATTGGAGATTGGAGATCGGAAGTTGGAGGTTAGAGGTTGGAAGTTGGACGGATGATCCCAGTCCTCCAACATCTAACGTCCAACCGCTAACTTCTAGGTGAACCATGAACAAGAAAACCATTCGCGACATCAACGTCAAAGACAAACGCGCGCTCGTCCGCGTGGACTTTAACGTGCCGCTGGAAAAGGGCCAAGTCGCCGACGACACGCGCCTCGTCGCGTCGCTGCCGACGATCCGGTACCTGGTCGCGCAGGGCGCGAAAGTGATCTTGTGCTCGCACCTCGGTCGCCCCAAGGGCAAGGACCAGAAACTGTCGCTGCGCCCGGTCGCGGCGCGGTTGCAGGACTTGCTCGGCAAGCCGGTCACCTTCGTGGGCGACTGCATCGGGCAGCCGGTCGAGCGCGTGGTGGAAGCGCTGAACGCGGGCGATGTGCTGCTGCTGGAGAACGTGCGCTTTTACCCCGAAGAAGAAAAGAACGATCCAGAGTTTGCCCGGCGACTGGCGGCGTTCGGCGATGTGTACGTGAACGATGCGTTCGGCTCCGCGCATCGCGCGCACGCCAGCACCGAGGGAGTGACGAAATATCTGCCCGGCGTCGCGGGCTTGCTAATGGAAAAGGAATTGAACTATCTCGGCAGCGCGCTCGCGCAGCCGGCAAAACCCTTCGTCGCGATCCTCGGCGGCGCAAAGGTGAGCGACAAGATCAAGGTGATCGAAAATCTCTTGCCGCAAGTTGATTCGCTGTTGATTGGGGGCGGCATGGCGAACACGTTCCTCGCCGCGCGCGGCTTGAACCTGGGGCAGTCGCTCGTCGAAGCGGACAAACTTGGTGTGGCAAAAGCGCTGATGGACAAGGGCGGCGCGAAGATCGTGCTGCCAGTCGACGCGGTGATCGCGGACAAGTTCGCGGCGGACGCGCAGAACAAGATCGTTCCGGTCGGCCAGGTGCCGGCAGACTGGCGCGTGCTCGACGTCGGTCCCCAGACGATCGCTGCGTTCTCGGAAATCTTAGGGGGCGCCAAGACAGTCGTGTGGAATGGACCGCTCGGCGTATGCGAGTTCCCCGCGTTCGCGCAAGGCACCGTTGAGATCGCCAAGCGGCTGGCGCAGTCTGGCGCGACGACGATCATCGGCGGCGGCGACAGCGCGGCGGCGGTCGAGCAAGCCGGCGTCGCGGGCAAGCTGACGCACATCTCGACCGGCGGCGGCGCGTCGCTCGAGTTTCTGGAAGGGCGCGTGCTGCCGGGGGTGGCGGCGCTGCAGGACAAATAGCAGGTGCTCGTACTATCGCCCGCGGGTCCGAGAACCAAAGAGCGGCGCGCTGACGCCACGGAAGACGCAAAATGACCCAAGCAGATGTCCTAAGAACCCTCAAGGCCTTGAAGCCTGAGTTCACCACGCGCTTTAAGGTCAAAGAACTCAGTCTCTTCGGCTCCTTCGTCCGAGGCGAGCAGACAGAAGCCAGCGATGTTGACGTTCTGGTAGAATTCGACGAAAGCGCTAGTCTGTTTGATTTGGTAAGGTTGTCACTCTTTTTGGAAGATCAACTTCATCGGAAGATAGATGTCGTACCAAAGGATTCCTTGCGCATGGAATTCCGAGAGAATATCTTGCGCGAGAGGGTGACGGTATGAGAGACTATCGGATTTTTCTCAAGGACATCTTGGCGGCGATCAAAAGCATCCAGACATTCATCGCGGGGATGGATCTCGAAACTTTCCAATCGGATGACAAGACGACGAGCGCGGTTATTCGCAAGTTCGAAATCATCGGCGAAGCCGTGCGGGGTGTTCCCGAAGACATTCGCACCGCCTATGCCAAAGTCGCGTGGAAAGAAATGGCGGGGATGCGTGATCGCCTGATTCATTTCTATATGGGCGTCAATTATCGGCTTATCTGGAAAACGATTCAAGAGGACTTGCCTACGACCGAAGCGCAGATTCAAAAAATCCTTGAGGAAAACCCAGCCGACCCGGCAAACGGGCGGGTCTCGGAATGAGCTTCGTGGATGATTCCTGTTGATTTCGGCTTGTCCAAGTCAGGAGTAGGAGCGTTGAGAAAGAACGTCCAGTCCCAGTGGAAAGAAGAAACTCTCCGAATGAAGCCGGGTCACACTTGGAAATCCCAGCCCGGCTACAAGATATTTGTGGCGGATCGCGGGGCAGTGCGCTTCCAGATTCCAAAACACTGGATCGTTGAGCCAGATGCGCGGTCTGTCAAATTCTTCGACGGCGCGCCCCCAAACGATAACTGTCGCTTGGAGTGCTCTTACTTGCGTATACCGTCCTTGGACTGGAGCGGACTGCCTCTGTCGGAACTGATCGCCGTGGCGCTGAAGGGCGATCCGAGAGAAACTGTGATGAGTGGAGACATCGTTCAGCCAGATAGACAGGATCTTGAGATCGCTTGGGCAGAGTTTAGTTTCGTTGATTCAAACGAACAGCGTTCTGCCTGCACGCGAGTTTGCATTGCCCGCGGCTCCGGAATCCAATGTCTGCTCACGCTTGATTTCTGGCCCGAGGATGCTGCGCGAATCAATCCGGTGTGGCTTCAAGTCATCCGCACCGTGGAACTGGGCAGGTACGTCACCGATCCGACCAAGGGAGAAACTATTCATTGAACGTTTTTGGCAAATTACTTCTCCCCCACCACAATCAACGACATCGCGTTCGGCGGCATTGCAAATGAAACGCGCGCCGCGCCGTTCTCGATCGCGCTGGCGCTGACTTGAGGCGCCAGTTTCGCTTTCGCCGCGATCTCCGCGACCTGCGCGCTCGTCGGTGATTTGGGACTGCCGAGCGCGAGCCACGCGCGGTACGCGTTCGCGTGCTCACGGTCAATCCGATAGTGCTTTAGCGGTACACTGGTCCCAGTAATTCCCTTGACCGTCAACTCGACCCCGACCGGATCACCGGTTCCTGCCGGGTTCTTTTCCTCGAACCGGTAAACAACCATCTGTGCTGATCCACCGCGCCGCGCGGCAAAGCCGCGCACGTCTGCGCCCGGCTGCGCGATGTCAACGGCGATGCGTTCCGATCCCAGTTTGCCGAGCAACCAGTATGCGTTGAAGATGGGCAGCGGAATGACCTGATCGCCGTAGAGCCGCGTGTGGGCGCGCCAGCCGTTCACCATTTGTCCCCAGCGTAAGAACAAGTCCACGCGCGCGTCCGCGTTGTTCAAGTTGTTGTCAATCGAACGGCAGAGGAACGCGGCATCGTATTCGCCCAAGACCGTCGGCGATTGTCCGGCGTCGCTCTGATTCAGTGTTTGTCCCCACTCGTTCTGGTGCAATTCGACTTGCGCCAGCGCGGGGTAACTGCGGACGCGCGCGCGGCGTTTCTTGTTATGCTCCAATAATCCCTGGCTCGCGCCGTAGCCGTGCCACGAGATGAAATCAGCGCGCGTGCCGCGCGTGCCGGTCACCGCGTTCGTGCCACTCGTGATGTGATCGAGGAAGAGCCGGAAAAAGTCGTCGTGTCCGGCAAGCCCAGGTCCCCCCACTCTGATTTGCGAATCTGCCGCCGTCGCGCCATCCACAAAGTAATCGTACATCTTGTTGAACCGCGCGATGCGTTCGGACGTGAATTTCTGCGGACCTTCCGCGCCGTCAATGAAATAGGCGCGCAAATCCGGCTCGTTCCAGATTTCAAAGTACCAGGTCCGCACCTCGTCCGCGCCATAGCGTTCGCCGAGATGCTTCACCGTGTGGTAAATCATCTCGCGCCATTTGGAGTAATCGCGCGGCGTGTTGATCGCGCCGCCGGAATAGTTGCGGACAAGCGTGCCCTCCGCGAGCGCGTCCGGCATAAAGTCCATTTCGAGGATCGGTTTCAAGCCGGCGCGCTGCCAGATGTCCAGAACTTGATCGAGATACTCAAAGTTGTAACGCGGCGCGCCGCTCGCATCTTCGGCATAGACGCGGCAGCCGTAGATTTGATCTGGACGCGCGCGCGGCGCCGCATCGCTGAATGTATTGTGACAGCGGATGTAGCGAAACGCGCGGCTCGCGCGCATCATCTCCCAGACCGGCTGTGTGACGGGCGAGGTCGTGTGCGCGAACATCGGATCGAAGCCGACGTTGCCCCACAGTTTCGCGTCGCACGCGCCGACGACGCGGCTGATATCTGCGCTCAAGCGCGCGGCGAGGGGCGGCGACGTAGGAGACGCCGTTGGAGATGGAGGGACAGAAGTTGGCGGTTGGAAGTTGGAAGTTGGACTGGGCGTTGGCGCAGCGGTGGGAATGTCGGCGGCTCGGCATCCTCCAAGCATCCAAGCGGCGGCGAGTGATGCCGCGCCGATCCCGACTTGCTTTATGAATTCGCGGCGGGTTGTTCGCATGACGACCTCCGACCAAGTGTACGTGCTTTGGAACAAACGTCAAAATGACGCAAAGACCTGGAAGGCGCTCAAGCACCTTCCAGGTTTGGCTTTACGGTAACGTAATGACCTTGCCCGTCTCAGTCCACACGCCATCTTCCTTATCGGTGTGGTACTTGCCCTGTCCCCGCAGGAGAAACTTGCCGGTGCCGGTCGCTTCGAGTTTGATGTTCTTGCCACCCAACGACACGACGATGTTGCTTCCGCTGATCTGCGCTTGCCCATCAAACCCGACATAGATGACGGTGCGGTCGTTGGGTTGGCGCTTGATGCCTTTGCCGCTGACATTGATGTCCGCGTCACCGGCAAGGTCGCGCATGGACAACACCCCTGACCCACTGAGGGTGATCGAACCGCTCCCTTTCATCGCGGCAAATCCATCACCCTCTGCAGTTAGCGAGCCGGTGCCACCACCTTGCTCTGCCGCGGCGATGGCAGTCAGTAGCAAGGCGGCAACCAGTGCGAGAGTGAATGCGACGACCAATTTGCCTTTCATGGTACACCTCCCTTTGAATCAATGTCTCATCGCGAGACAGCCCGAACACTTTTTTGCGACAGACCTAGCCAAATCACGAGTGCGATGCAAATCAGCGACGAGAGCACGTCCGTAGCCAGTTGGCTCAAGAATTTCTTGACGTTGCGCATACACACTAGTCCCCTCTGTCACATCCCCGGCTGGCGGAGAACCAGCCACGTACCGATTGCGATGATCGAAAACTGATGCTGTGACATGGTTTTGCCTCCCACCGTCTTATCACGTGGATCATCGCGCTAGCGGGTTAAGGCGGAATGAAACTGCTGTAAAATGACTGTAAAACAAAAAAGGCGCGACGCCCGTTCGACAGGCGTCGCGCCTTTCAGCGCACCGGCAGATGAATGGTGAACACGCTGCCGTGCCCCGGTTCGCTCTTCACCGTGATCGCGCCGCCGTGCGCGGCGACGATTTCTTTGGCAATGGCTAGCCCCAAGCCGGTGCCGCCGGCGACGCGCGCTTTATCGCCGCGATAAAACCGCGCAAAGAGGCGCGGCAAGTCGTCCGCGGGAATGCCTTCGCCCGTGTCGGCGACGGCGATCCGAATCCATCGCTGCGTCGGGGTCTTGCCTGCCGACCACCGCGCGAGCAAAGTGCTTTTGCCAGCGCTTTCTAGCGCTTCGGCTTTGGCGGTCACGGTGACTGTTCCGCCCGGGCGATTGTACTTGATCGCGTTTTCGACCAGGTTGGTCACGACTTGTTCCAATTGGCCGGCGTCGCCGGTGATTGGAGGGAGGGCGTCAACCATGGCGACGATCGTCGCAGCCGGGATGTTCGCGCGCGCGCGGCAACGCTCGATCCAGCGCGGCAAGAGTTCGCCCAAGTCAACCCGGTCCTGCGCGAGCGCGATTTGCCCGGATTCCAGCCGCGCGAGCGTGAGCAAATTGCCAACCAAGCGCGCCATCCGCCCGGCTTCGTCGAAGATCGTTTGCGCGGCGCGGCGCGCCCCCGCCAGGTCATAGGTCGTCCCGTCGAGAATCGCCTGCGAAAAGCCCTGGATCGAAGTGAGCGGCGTTTTCAATTCGTGCGAGACGTTCGCGACGAAATCTTTTTCCATCTGCCGCGCGCGCTGCATCTGCTCCGCCATCGCGTTGAAACTCGCGCCCAGCCGTCCGATTTCATCGCGCCCCCGGGCGTCGACGCGATGAGCGTACTCTCCGCGCGCCAGCGCTTCGGTTGCCTGCGTCAAGCGCGTGATCGGTCGGGCAATCGAGCGCGCCAGCCAGAGCGCGGCGAGCAGCGAGACCACTAACGTGATCGCGCCGGCGAGCAAGAGACTCGCGCCGATGTCGTCGAGCACGGCGAAGAAGGGCTGTTCTTTTGCCGCCAAACCCACGTACACCTGCTGCCCGCCGACCTGGCCTGCCAGCACGGCGACGTACAGCAGCGTGCGATTGAGGTTGCGTTGTGGATGAACGCCCCAGATGAATCCGCGGGGAGTGCCCGGCTTGTTCAGTGGCGTGAAAGAGATGTTGCGATTGGTCAAGCCATTTGCCGCGTCCGCCAGCACCAGCCCTTTGTCGGTCACGATGATGAGATCGCCGACGCCGGTAGTTTGCTGCTGGAGCCGCGTCATCACCTCGCGCGGCGGAACGTTGTTGAGGAGCAGCGCGCGCGCCTGGAACGCCAACGGCACGACGGCATCCCCCAGGCGCGCGAGTTGGACATCGCGCTGGTACGCGCGCAGAATCACTGCCAGACTCACCGCGACGATCGCGAGCGTGAGCAGGATGACAAAGACGAAGGTTAGGGCAAGGCGCGTTCTAAGAGACATCCGACTTTCGATTGCCGATCCTTCGGCAAGCGCAGGACAGGTTTTTCGATTTTCGATTGGGGCGCGCCAGAAATCGGCAATCGAAAATCGAACATCGAGAATTCATCCGCCGACAAGTTTGTAGCCGACACCGCTCACCGTTTCAATTTGCGTCCGCGCGCCGGCGAGTTTCTTGCGCAAATGCGCGACGTGAACGTCCACCGTGCGCGTCTCGCCTGGGAAATCAAAGCCCCAGGCGATTTCCAGCAAGCGTTCGCGCGTCAAGACGATGCCGGGGTTTTGCATCAGCACCGCGAGCAAATCGAATTCTTTGGCGCGGAGCGCCACTGGCTTGCCCGCCGCCGTGACTTCGCGCCGATCCAGATCCAGAACCACATCGCCGACGCTGAGGCGCTGGGTCTTGGGCGCGGGATTGACGCGGCGGAAAATCGCCTTGACGCGCGCGACGAGTTCGCGTGGGTTGAACGGCTTGGTCAGGTAATCGTCCGCGCCGAGTTCCAGTCCGACGATCTTGTCCACGTCCTGATCGCGCGCGGTCAGCATGATGATCGGCGCGTCGCTTTCCTGGCGGATGCGGCGGCACACTTCCCAGCCGTCCAGCCCCGGCAGCATCAAATCGAGGATGACCGCCGCCGGCTTGAGCGCGCGAAAGCGGTCGAGCGCAGTCTTGCCGTCATACGCGGTTTCAATTTGATAGCCCTCTTTTTCCAGGTACAGGCGTTCCAGTTCGATGATGTTCTTTTCGTCGTCCACCAGGAGCAGCGTGGTCATGCGAGACTCCGCGATTCGGTTTCAATGAAATTATAGGACGGACGCGGGGGAATGTCAAAGGGTTTACTCCGCAAAATGTAAAATCACTGTAAATTCCTTCTGCCATGCCGCTTGCCATTTGTCACTCGGCGCTTTTGCGGCTATAATCGCGGCGATGGATTCGAATGTATCCAACGACTTGGCTGTACGTCCATCCTTTGCGTTGTCCCCGGTGCCGTGGGGTTGGCGCGACTTGGGCTGGGCGATCCTCCTCGCAGCGGGCGCCATCCTCGCGCTCAACCTCGGCGCGCTGGCGTTGAGTGTTGGAGTGCGCCTGCCCGTCCACGGAAATGGAGTCATCCTCGCGCTCTTTGTCGTCGTCCAAGACCTGATCATCGTCGTCGCGGCGTGGCGGTTTAGCGTCGCGCGTTACCGCGTGGGCTGGGGGCAACTGGGCTTGCGCGGGTTCGACGCGGCGTTCGGCTGCCTGACCGGCGCGGCGTTGTTCTTTCTGTCGTACGTCGTGCGCGTCTGCTACGCCGCGACCGCGCTGGGCTTGGGGATAAAACTGGAACCGCAAGCCGTGCTGGCGCGCCTGGACACCAGCGGCTGGGCATTTTTCTTGACGCTTCTCAGCGCGGCGGTCTGGGCGCCGGTAGCCGAGGAGATTTTCTTTCGCGGCTTTCTGTACGGCAGTCTGCGCGGGCGCATCGGCGCGCGCGGCGCGATGATAGCCAGCACGTTCTTTTTCACCGCGCTGCATTTCAGTCTCGACGCCTTTATCCCGCTCTTTGTTCTGGGCTTGTGCCTGGCGTGGCTGTACGAAAAGACCGGCTCGCTCTACCCGGGCATGATTCTGCACGCGTCGAACAATGCGGTTGCGCTCGTCGCGTTGTTCGTCACGCAAGCCATGGGGGTCAAGGTGTAAGACCTTCCGGGTTTCCAAAACCTGGAAGGTTTGCTTCTACTTTGCCAAATCGCCCCAATTCTGGTAAAATGACCATAGAGCGTTGGGGGTGTGTCGGAATTGGCAGACGAGCATGGCTTAGGACCATGTGGGCTATAAACCCGTGAGAGTTCGAGTCTCTCCATCCCCACCAACAGCGAAGGCAGAAGGATGAAGGATGAAGGATGACAAACAGCGCGCTGCGATCAGTTTTCATCCTTCATCCCTCATCCCTCATCCTTTTGATCCATAGTCCAAGAGAGGGAAACTAACCACGTGAAAGTTACCACGGAACGCACCCCGAATTGCAACGCCGTCGTCACCGTCGAGGTGGACGACGACCAAGTCCAACGCGCGTTAAAGAACGCGGCAGTGCGCGTCTCGCGCATCCGCCCGATCCCCGGCTTTCGCCCCGGCAAGGCGCCGTACGCACGCGTCGAACGCGCGGTAGGCAAGGACCTCTTGCTCGACGAAGCGATTGACGAACTGGCGCAATCGCTCTACAAGCAAGTTCTGAAAGACGCAAACATCGAACCCTACGACGCCGGCAGCGTCGAGGTCGTGCAAAAGCAGCCGGTCATCTTAAAGTTCACGGTCCCCACGCGCCCGGTCGTCACGCTGGGCGACTATCGCTCCATCTACATTCAGCCCGAGCCGGTCGAAGTGAGCGCTGCGGAGGTGAATCAGGTCATCGAGCGCTGGCGCACGGAGCAAGCCACACTCGTGCCAGTCACGCGACCTGTGCAGCTGGGCGATCGCATTACCATCAATGTCAAAGGTGGGATCGAAAACCAGACGCAGATAGACCGCGAGAGCATGGAAGTGCAGATGGAGCCGGAGAAATTGCTCTTTCCCTGGTTGGAGCAACTCGTCGGCGCGAACGCCAACACGCCGCTCTCGATTACCTACACCTACCCAGCGGATGCGGCGGCGCCGGTCGCCGGCAAGACGGCGACGTACGCCGTGACCGTCACGGAAATCAAAGAGACCCAGTTGCCGGAACTCGACGACGCGTTCGCCCAGTCCATCAGCGCGTTCGAAACGCTCGACCAGTTGAAAAGGCGCGTCCGCGCGAATCTGCTGGCGGAAAAGCAA
Source organism: Anaerolineales bacterium UBA4826 (assembly GCA_002400365.1). Classification (GTDB taxonomy): domain Bacteria; phylum Chloroflexota; class Anaerolineae; order UBA4142; family UBA4142; genus UBA4142. The sequence goes on from DHFK01000087.1 coordinate 21,555, forward strand.
GACGCGGAAAACAATCGCTATGCCGACCAGGTGGTGGACGCCGTGGTGGCGCAAGCGCAGATCGAGTACCCCGATTCCATGATCGAAGACGAGCTCAACGTCGAGGTCGAGCAATCGAAAGACCTTGCCAAGCGGCTGAGTCTGACCTGGCAAAAGTACCTGGAATTGGCAAAGCAGGACGAGAGCACGTATCGTGAAGCCAGCCGCCCGCGCGCGGAAAAGCGGCTCAAGCGCTTGCTGGCGCTGATGCAGGTCGCCGAAGCGGAAAAACTCGCGGTCACCGCCAAGGACGTGGACGTGGAAATTGATCTGCGCGCGCAGCAAGACGCGCGCGCCGGCGGGAGCGCGGAGCAAACGCGCCGCGCGCTGGCGACGTCCGATTCCCGGCGCGACATCGAGTTTACGCTCAGACTGCGCAAGGCGATCGCCTTTTTGGTCGCTTCCGCCAAGGGCGAGCCGACGAGCGGAAAGATCGTGACGCCAGACATGGTGCTCGCCGAACGCCGCGCCCGCGCGCAAGCCGCCGCGGCGGCAACCGCCGAGACCGGCGTATCGCCCAGCGGCTTGATCACCGATCCGTCTCAAGTGCGCGCGGAGGATTGGCCCCGCGGGCTGGACCATCCGCTGCTGCCAGGACAAGAGTAATTTCAGATTTCAGATTTATGCTTTAAGATTTGGCGCGCCCTCAAGTGGACGTGGAAATCATAAATCTGAAATCTGAAATTTAGCAGGAGTCTCAAAGAATGAATCACCTAGTCAGGTCGCCCAACGCCGTCATCCCCATGGTCGTCGAGAATACCGGGCGCGGGGAGCGCGTGTACGATATTTACTCGCTGTTATTGAAAGAGCGCATCATCTTTCTGGGCACGCCGATTGACGACCACGTCGCCAACCTGGTGGTGGCGCAAATGCTCTTCCTCGATCGCGAGGACCCGGAAAAGGAAATCCGCCTGTACGTCAATTGCCCCGGCGGCTCGATCACGGCAGGGCTCGCGATGTACGACACGATGCAAATCGTCGGCGCGCCGGTCTCGACGATCTGCGTGGGGCTAGCCGCCAGCATGGGCACGGTGCTGCTCTCGGCGGGCGCGAAGGGCCGCCGCTACGCGCTGCCCAACTCGACCATTCACATCCATCAGCCGTGGGGCGGCGCGCAGGGCCAAGCCGTGGACATCGAGATCGAGGCGCGGCGCATCATGCGCGAGCGCGAGCGCTTGAACCAGTTGTTAGCCAAGAACACCGGGCAGCCCCTCGAACGCATCATCCACGACACCGACCGCAACTATTACATGGACGCGGCGGAAGCCGTCGAGTACGGCTTGATCGACGAAGTGCTCGCCAGCCCGAAAACGGAAAAGCAGGAAGAGAAAAAGTAAGCGCATGCCTAACATCATCCGGCGCGAGGAAGAATACTGTTCGTTTTGCAGTCGCAGTTCGGAACAGGTGAGTCGGCTGATCGCAGGACCGGAATCCGTGTTCATCTGCGACGAGTGCGTGGACCTCTGCCGCGAAATCCTGGAGGCGGAAGCCGCGGGCGCCAAGGGCGAGACGCTCTCCATCCAGCGTTTGCCGCCCAAAGAAATCTATCGGCGGCTGAATCAATACGTCGTCGGGCAGGACCGCGCGAAAAAAGTCCTCTCCGTCGCGGTGTACAACCACTATAAACGCGTCCAGCCCGGCGCGGCGCCCGACGACATCGAACTGGGCAAATCGAACATCTTGCTGATCGGCCCGACCGGCTGCGGCAAGACTCTGCTGGCGCAAACGCTCGCGAAAATCCTCGACGTGCCGTTTACGATCGCGGATGCGACCACGCTGACCGAAGCCGGCTACGTCGGCGAAGACGTCGAAAACATCTTGCTCGCGTTGATTCAGAACGCCGACGGCGACATCGCGCGCGCCGAGCGCGGCATCATCTACATTGACGAGATTGACAAGATCGCGCGCAAGAGCGGCGACAGCCCTTCGATCACGCGTGATGTTTCGGGCGAGGGCGTGCAGCAAGCGTTGTTGAAAATTCTGGAGGGGACGGTCGCGAATGTTCCGCCGCACGGCGGGCGCAAACACCCGCACCAAGAGTTCATCCAGATCAACACCGCCAACATCCTGTTTGTCTGCGGCGGCGCGTTCGAGAGCTTGGACAAGATCATCCTGGACCGCACCACGGATCGCCGGGCGGTCGGCTTCAAAGGCGAGAAAGAACGCTCCACGCAAGAAGCCAGTCCGGCAGAACTGCTCAAACTCGTCACCGCCGACGACCTGCTGCGCTTTGGATTGATTCCAGAATTTGTCGGGCGGATTCCGGTGATCGTCAGCGTAGACCCGCTCGATCGCGGGATGCTCATTCAGATTTTGACCGAGCCAAAGAATTCGATCATCAAGCAGTACCAGCGTTTGTTCGCGCTGGACCAGGTCGAGTTGGCTTTTACGGACGACGCGCTGCAAGCGGCGGCGGAAGAGGCGCTGCGCTACCGCACCGGGGCGCGCGGCTTGCGCACGATCATCGAAGGCATCCTGCTCGACGTGATGTACGAAATCCCGTCGCGCAAAGACGTGCGCAAGTGCCTCATCACCGCCGAGACGATCCGCCAGCGCGCCAAGCCCCTTTTGCTGACGCAGACCGAGCACCCGGTCGAATGGCAAGAGGCGCAAAAGACCGCGTAGGACAATCCAGAAACCAGGGCGCCTGCAGAAACCTGGTTTCTAGCGGAGACCCTATGGAAGCGACTCCCTCCCCTAACTTTCCGCCGGAACCGCGGACCATCGAAGATACCGGTTTGAGCATGGCGTTCCTCGCCGACCTCGCGCTCAAGACGATGTACACGCGCGGCTTTATGATGGGCCACGAAATCGCCGATTCGATGAAACTCCCCTTTGCCAATGTGGTTGACCGCGTCCTCGACTATTTGCGCCGCGAGCATCTCACCGAAGTGAAAGGTTCGGGCGGCTTTGGCGAATCCTCCTACCAATATGTGATTTCCGACGAGGGGCGCGCACGCACGCGGGAACTGATGGATCAGAATCAGTACGTCGGGAGCGCGCCCGTCCGCCTGGAAGCCTATACGCGTATGGCGGCGGCGCAGTCGTTCGGCGGGCACGTCGTTTCCCAGGAGAGTCTCCGGCGCGCGTTCGCCCACCTGGTCCTCAGCGAAGAAATCTTGAATCAGTTGGGTCCCGCCATCAACTCGGGCAAATCCATGTTCCTGTTTGGCAACGCCGGCAACGGCAAGACCGCCATCGCCGAAGCCATCGGGACGCTGCTGCCCGGCGCGATTCTCATTCCCTATGCGGTCAGCGTGGATGGGCACATTATCCGAATCTTCGACGCGCTGCACCATCAAGCGATCCCGGAACAAGACGATGGCGACAACACCGCCGTGGGCATTCGCAAAGGCGAACGCTATGACCGCCGCTGGGTGCCCATTCGCCGCCCGTTGATCGTCACCGGCGGCGAACTGATGCTGGAGAACCTCGACCTGGTTTTTGATCCGACGACGAAATTCTACGAAGCGCCGTATCAGATGAAGGCGAACGGCGGCGTCTTCCTGATTGATGACTTTGGGCGTCAGCAGGTGCGCCCGCGCGAGTTATTGAATCGCTGGATCGTTCCGCTCGAAAAGCGCGTGGATTACTTGACGCTGGCGACGGGGCACAAGATTGACGTGCCTTTCGACGCGCTGATTCTTTTTTCGACCAACCTCAATCCCGACGACCTGGTGGACGAAGCGTTCCTGCGCCGTATCCGTTACAAGATCTACGTGACGGATCCGACGTGGGAGGATTATCGAGAGATCTTTAAACGCGTGGCGGCGAAGAACAGCATCCCCTACTCGGAAGAGGGCTTGCGTTATCTCATCACCGAGTATTACATCAAGCCCAAACGCAAACCGCGCGCGGTCCATCCGCGCGACATTCTGGAAGAACTCGCGGACATTGCGCGCTTTCGCGGTCTGCCGCCGACCATGTCCAAAGAGTTGCTGGATCTGGCTTGCCGCACGTATTTCTTGCGCGGGTAACCCCGAGGAGGAAAACATGTTCAGTTCGGTTTCAGTCGTGCTGGATGTCGCCATCGGAATTATTTTCGTCTTTTTGTTGGTCAGTCTCATCTGTTCCCAGATCAACGAAAAGATTTCACAATGGCTACGGATGCGCGCCAAGGGGCTGGAAGACGGGCTGCGGCAGTTCATCGTTGGCGACCCCAACCTCCAGCAACTGCTCTACAGCAATCCGCTGATCAAATCGCTGACGCCGGAGGATGCGTGGGTGACTCAGTTTCTCGAAAAGACCCCCGGGTTGAAGCAGTTGATTCGCGCCGACAAAAACCCGGTGAGCATCCCGCCGCGCACCTTCGCCCTCGCCTTGTTCGACATGATGATCCCCAATGCAGCGGGGAACACCAGCGTCGCGCAGTTACACGCGACGATCGCCACGCTGCCCACCACTTCGCCGATGCGCGCGCCCTTGCTTTCGATCATCTCCACGGCAGAAAACAACATTAATACGGTGCGCCAGAACATCGAAGCCTGGTACGACAGCGCGATGACAAAGACGACGGCGCTCTACCAGGGACACATGTGGCGCTTTGCGTTGGTCATCGCCTCGCTCGTCGCCATCGTGCTGAACGTGGACACGGTCGCCGTCGGCGTCAATCTGTGGAGCGATTCGTCCTTACGCTCCGCGCTCGTCGCCGAAGCCGGCAAGTACGCGCAAGGCACGCCGCAAAAGGAAGCAGCGCTCAAACAACTCAACTCGCTGAGTCTGCCGATTGGCTGGCAGGTGCAATTCTCGCCCACGGCAACCGATTGGCTGTCCAAGATCCAATCTATCTCCATCAAGCCGAACGATTGGCTCGCCAAGCCGAATCAGCCGGAGACGACGTTGGGCTGGCGCAGCGGCTTGTTCAAACTCGCGGGCTGGCTCATCACCGCGCTCGCCGGCGCGCAAGGCGCGCCCTTCTGGTTCGACCTCTTGAAAAAGTTGACGCGGCGGGGTTAGTAGGGGCAGTCCTGCGTGACTGCCCAACGCGGGCGACCACATCGGGTCGCCCCTACAAGATCGCGTCCTAAACAATCGCCGCGCTCGCGAGACATCGCGGGCGCGGCGATTTTCTGTTGACTTTTTCAGGGCAGGTCGAGCGCCGGAAGCAGCACGCGGTCTTCCGCGGCGCTGGTTTTCAAGCGCACGCCGGTCGCTGGATCGTACACACCAATTTCGATTGGGTACATGCCCGGCGGCAAATCGGCGGGCAGCGTCAGCGTGTGCGCGTCGGCCATGTATTCGCCCTCGATCCAGCCGGTCGTCGGGAATTGATCGTTGCCCGGCGGCGCATCGCCAACGGCGATGACGTTGTTCTGCGCGTCGAGCAGGTGCACGAACACGGTGTACGGCGTATCCATGAGCGCGAGCGCGCGCCAGTACAAAGTCACCTGCGCGGTGGATTGTTTTGAATCTATTTGCAGATCGTAACCCAATAACTTGATTTTCTGATCGAACGCCGCTTCCAGCGCGCGCGGAATGTTTGGCGCAGTCATCACCCGCGCGCGATTCTTTATTTCGATGCTTCCCAGGTCAACGACCGTGGCGCGGAACGGCAGCAAAGGCGTACCCAGCAGTTGATTGTTCCGCGCGACCGCGAGTTTCACCGCGTACTTGCCGTCGGCGACGTTCGCGGGGATACGCATCGGGGACCAATCGCGCACGTACGTGTGCGGCTGCCACTGGAAGGGAGGATAGCCAACGCTGATGAGCGTATCGCGGCTAGTGATTTGTCTTCCTTCGGAATCATCCAGCCAGATCCGCGCCATCAGATTGTCCGGCAGTTTCAGCGCGCCCGCGCGCCACAACAAGGTCAGCGGGAGCGCGTCGCCAGGTCGCGCCGGCGCGCTCGCGTCGAGCGCATAACCGACGAGAGACAACACGCCAAAGTCGGCGTCGGCGATCCGCGCGACGTTCCACGCGTCGAGCGAATAGCCGGCGAGCGACAGCGCCAAGTACTCGGCGGCTGCGTGCGCGCCGTTCCGCGGGTCGCGGCGCGGCGCTGTAACGTCCGCCTCGAGCGTGATCTTATCGAGATCGCGCTGACCGATCACGCCGCCGGAATTCGCGTCGTACAACGTCACGTTGACGATGTACTCGCCGGGCGTGACGCCCAACCACAGCGGCACCGCGTACGTATCAACGATGATTTCGCCGGCGCGCCACGCGGTCGTGGGGTACGCGTCGAGCACGGGGCGGTGATCGGTTTGTCCGACGACGCGTCGATCGCGGCGTAGCACTTTGACCGAGACCATTACGTCGCTTTCGATTTTTTGCGCGGCGAGCCAATGCAGTGTCACGCGCAGGCCGCGCCCGTTCTCCGCGTGCCAGCGACCGGGAAGCGCGTTGAGTCGCGCCGGGTCTAATTCGACCCCAAGCAGGGTGATGTCCGCGCCAAAGGACTCGCCGAGCCATTGCGCGTGCTTGGGATCGCCCATGACCGGTTGCGGGTTCACGCGGATGAGAGGACCGAGCGAACTCAGCGAGTATTTCTTCGCCGCGCCTTTCAGTTGTCGCGTGAGATAGACGACGCGGTTTTGTCTCAGCGCGTCGGCGATGGCAGCCAGGCGCGCGTCCTCTTTGTCGGCGGCGATCGTCTGGACGTCGGGGCGCAGACCTTGCGTCTCTTGAAAATAACGCAGCAGCGTCATCTCGCCCTGAATGCCGATAATCGTCGCGTTATTTTCGAGCGGCTGATTCAAGATGTCGAGACCATAGTCGTGGACGTCCCATTTGTTGGCTAGTTGGTTAGTTGGATAGTTGGCTAGCAACAGGTTAGCGGGAATGAGAAACAGGAGCCATCCAACTAAAAGGGTGAGTGGCGCAAAACGTGAAACGTAAAACGTAAAGGACTGGAGTGCGTCAATGCCTACGCTGAGGAAGAGCGCGAGCAAGAGAAACATCGTGAGAAAGTGGACTTGCACATTGGCGGTGTGATAATTGAACGCAAAGCCGGCTTCGGCGAGCAGCGCGACGGCAAGCAACACCCATTCGCGCGGGCGGCGCAGCAGCGCGACGACGCCGAGCGCGGCGAGCGCGATGCCCGCGACAGTGAATTGCGCGTTGAATAGCGACCAATAAAAGGCGGCATCGTGTTGGACGTTAAACGGGTTGCCGAAAAAAGTAAAGTACTGTTGCGCTGTCACCCACGCGATGAATCCTTGCAGTGTGTTTTCGTACGTGCCGTCGGCGGAGCCAACGCTGCCGCGCAAGGGCAGATATAGGTAAAGCAGCAATGGCGCAATGAAAAGCAACGCGGCGCGCGCAAGCGTCTTGAAATCGCGGAGGATGGAGCGATCAACGAGTAAAACGTAAACCGTAATGGCAGGGTAGAGGAGCAAGATGAGCCGATGGTGAGTCAGCCCCAGCCCCATCGTGAACGCGAGCGCGTAGAACCTGCCCTGAGCGGAGCCGAAGGGGCGGTGGCGCGCGGCATCTGCGTTTCCGCGCGCGTGCTCTTCACGCCAGGCGAGCGCGAGGTAGAGCAGGATCGCGACGATCAGCATCTGCGTCGAGTACGTTTCCGCGATGACCGCTTGCGACCAAAAGGTCGGTCCGACCGCGAACGTCAGCGCGCCGATTAGCGCGGCGATGCGGTACGCGGTGAGGTGACGAATGACCAGGTACACCATTGCCACGGCGAGCGCGCCGTTCAGTGCGGAAAGCAAATTCAGCCGGAACGCGGGGGCGTTGAGCGGCACGATTAGCGTGAACAGTTTGCCGAGAAGCGCGTAAAACGGATAGCCCGTCTGGTGAATGATGCCGAGGCGCGGGACGACGTACTGAAACTCTAGCGTGTCGTCGAAGAGGAACGCCACCGAGGGCGCGAGTGTGCGCAGGTACAGCGCGCACGCGAGAAGGCAGATGAGCGCGCTGATCAGCGCGTCGCGGCGAGCGTTCCAGAGATGGGTTAGCGTTTTCATTGCGGCGAGATGATAACACAGAGTACGGAGAATCGCAAAAGTGAATGGTTTGTTGTATAATCACAGGAGAAATTCGATTCTGGAACAGCGACGCGCGGCACAACCTTGAAGCGGTGTTGGCGACGATTTCAGAGAGGTTGCCAGACCGCGCGGAGAAACGTCTTGACAATGTTGGATTAGCCACAGAGCGCACAGAGGACGCAGAGAAAAATCTGTTCTTTCCTCTGTGTTCTCTGTGTCCTCTGTGGCGGAAAGGAAAATGTAACATTGTCAAGACGTGAAAACCCTATGTCGTGACATCGAGGAGGATGTTATGCTCCGCTCACTCTTTCGCTTCCTTTGGCTGAGCATCGCCGCTGCGGCAATCACCTGGTTGATCGGCTGCAGTTCCGCGCCGACGCCGACTATCGTCCCATCGCCGACAAGCGTCGTTCTGCCGACTCCAGTGCCGAGCGCGATGCTAACCGATACGCCCACGGCGGCGCCCGCGCTCGCGCCAACACAAACGCCGACTGCCACGCCAACGGTCAAGACGACGCCCACGCGCACGCCGACGCTTGCCGCGGGCACGATGCGCATCAAACTGTTCTTCGTCGCATTGGAGGACAATGGCAAGCGCGGCAAAAAGATCGGCTGCAACGACAGCATCGTCGCGGTGGATCGCGTTATTCCCGCGACGACGGCGCCGCTGACCGCCGCGCTCAAAGAATTGTTTTCGATTAGCGAACGCACTTATGGTCCGTCGGGTCTGTACAACGCGCTGGCTCAAGCCAACTTGAAACTGGACAGCGCCGCGGTCGTCAACGGCAAAGCGACCGTCAATATCTCCGGCGTTCTGAAACTCGGCGGCGTCTGTGACAATCCCAGAGCCGAAGCGCAGATCAAGGAACTGGTCATGCAGTTCGCGACGGTCAAACAGGCAAACATCTTCATCAACAACATCCCGATCGAAAAGGCGCTTTCCGAAAAATGATTCTGACGCCCCTCCCCCTCGTGCGAAAAATCGAACTGGCTTTGCTCGCGCCCGAATTAGCGCGGCAGGATGTCGAAACGGGCTGCGCCGCGGCAGTGCGCTTGGATTGCGTGTCGGTGTTCGTCAAGCCGCATTATATCCAAGTCGCGCGCAAGGCGCTGAAGGATACGCACATCAAGGTCGTGTCGGTCGTCGGCTTTCCGCACGGCGGCGTGACCACGGCGACAAAAATGTACGAGACGCAAGACCTGATTCAGCGCGGCGCGGATGAACTGGCGATGGTCGTCAACCTTGGCGCGCTGCGCGATCGCGACGACTTGGCGGCGCGCAACGACATCGCCGGCGTCGTCAGGACCGCGCGGGGCAAGCCGATCACGGTGATTCTCGAAACGCCGCGGCTGACCGACGAAGAGAAAACGCGCGGCGGCAAGATCGCCGAGGCGGCCGGCGCGTCGTTCATCCAAACTGCCACCGGCTTTGCCGGCGACGCGACCGTTGCCGACGTGCGGCTGTTACGCGCCACCTGTCCAGGTCTAAAGGTGCGCGCGGCGGGCGGAATCCATTCGCCGGCAGACGCGCTGGCGCTGCTCGAAGCCGGCGCAGAACGCGTCGTTGTAAGCGCGAGCGAAAAGATTCTGTGATGGCTCGGGTCATCATTGCGAGCCAACCCAAGCAATCTCCACAGCACGGGGGGATCGCCTGCTTCGCCCTTGGACTTTGCTCAGGGTCGCTCAGCCCCGCATCGTTCGACTGCGCCGCTTTGCGGCTCCGCTCACGATGCTCCTCGCAATGATACGGCGCGACAAGCCCTCGCGCATTTGAAATCACTGGGAGAGTAGAGTATAATGCGGGCAACCAAATTTCTTGTGCTTCAAACATCACGATGACCCTCTCGCATCTCGACGAACAAGGGCGCGCGCAGATGGTGGACATCAGCGCAAAAGCCGATACCGAACGCGTCGCCATCGCCAAGTGCCAGGTGACGATGCAAGCCGCGACGCTCGCGCTCATCCGCGCCGGCAAGATCGAAAAAGGCGAGGTGTTCGCGGTCGCGCGCGTCGCGGGAATCATGGCGGCAAAGCGGACGCACGAACTCATTCCGCTGTGTCATCCGCTGCTCGTCACCGATGTCGCGGTTGACTTTGAAATTTTGTCCGCCGGCGACGCGCACGCACGCGCGCGCGTCGGCATCACTGGCACGGCGAAAAACGTCGGCAAGACCGGCGTCGAGATGGAAGCGCTCGTCGCGGTGACGACCGCCGCCCTCACGATCTACGACATGGCGAAAGCAGTGGACCGCGCGATGCGTATCGAGAATGTGCGTTTGGTGTTGAAACGTGGGGGCAAGTCGGGGGAGATTCAGTTGGAGTGAGCGTGTTGCCCCAACGGAGGTAAGCATGGAGTCGGTTAAGCAAGCATTGCATAGCACAATTGAATTGCTGGGCGACGAAGAAGCGCGCCAGATTCTGGAATTCGCAAGACGACTGCGAGAAAAGGACGCCGTTTCGCCGACACTGCGACGATTGGCTAACGATCCGACATTCAGAATTCCCTCGATGGAAAAACTTGCCTTCCGCGTCGTGCAGCCGATCGAGGGGAAAGGCATTGCAGCATCCAGACTCTTGGTGGAGGATCGGCGATGATTCTCTACTACCTCGATGCCAGCGCATGGGTCAAGCGCTATTACCGAGAAGCGGGAACAGATTGGGTGCAGAGTTTGTTTTCGCAGAATTCCATGATAGCTTGCGCATCCCTGGGTCTAGTGGAAGTAACAGCGACCTTGTCGCGGAAGCGAAAAGCGGGAGAGATTCCAGCCGAACTCTTCGAGCAGAAATCGCAGGAACTCGAAGAGGATTGGAATCGCCTGATCCAAGTTCAATTCACCGCCGAGGCAGTAGACGCGGCGAGAAAGTCAGCAAGAGAACTTGCGCTCCGCGGAGCCGATGCCATTCATCTCGCATCAGCCGTTTTGCTGAGGGGGCGGCTTGCGGAAGGCGATCAGCTGATGCTTGCCACCTCTGATAGTGAACTGAAGAAGGCGGCTCAAGCATCTGGTTTCGCTGTGATTGACCCCGGCGAACAAGACGCGCAGTCTGCTCACAATCTACGATATGGCGAACACGGTTGACCGCGCGATGCGTATCGAGAATGTGCGGTTGGTGTTAAAGCGCGGGGGCACGTTGGGAGAAACCAGACTGGAGTAACCCATGAACACGCGAACACGCTTGGCTCTGGCTCTCAGCGCATTGCTTTTCCTTCTGATGGTCGCATGCAGCGAGTCCGACAGTCAAATAGCAGTGACAAAGAATTGGATCAATGCCTGCGAGCGTGACGATGCCACGAGTGCTGGCAAGTTCTGGAGCAAAGTCAATCCAGGGCTTGGCGAGAAGGAAACCAAGTTTCTCTGTGATCTGCGCAAAGAGACCAAATTCAAACTCCACGCGGTGGAAAAAAGAGACGGCATCATTGCGCTCTTGCAGTCAGGCGAGCAACGTGGCTTACTTGGACTTACTCTGGTGAACAGCGACAGTGGCTGGGTTATTACTGGCGTCGTATATTCGATCCAGGGCGCGTCCGGTTCTGGGGATGCGCGCTCCGGGTGTGAAATCGGCGCGAAGAAGATAACCAGTTTTGCAGAGTGTTTTTGGTATTGAAGAAGAATGAACACCCCTTCCAAACACATCCGCCTCACCTCCTACGCCGCGTGCGCCGGCTGAGCGTCGAAAATCGGCGCTGCCGAACTGGCGCAAGTTTTGCGCCCCCTGCGCGACAGATTTCAGCCCAAGGATTTTCCCGCGCTCCTCGTCGGTCTCGGCGTCCCGGACGATGCGGCGGTCTATCGTATCAACGACTCGACCGCGATCATTCAGACGATGGATTTCTTTCCGCCAGTCGTGGACGACGCGTACGCGTTTGGCGCGATCGCCGCGGCGAACGCCATGAGCGACGTGTACGCCATGGGCGGCGAGGCGCTTGTCGCGCTCAACATCGCCGCGTGGCGCGACGATTTGCCGCTCGAACTGCTCAGCGATATTTTTCGCGGCGCGGCGGACAAGGTCGCGGAAGCGGGCGCGGCGATTGCCGGCGGGCACACGATCACCGACGACGAACCAAAATTCGGCTTGGCAGTCACCGGCGTCGTACACCCCGACCGCATCATCACGAAAGGCGGCGCGCGCGCCGGCGATGCGCTGGTGCTGACCAAGCCGCTCGGCAGCGGCTTGCTCACGACCGCCGGCAAGCACGGCGTCGTGTCGGACACACATTTGCAGAACGCGATCGCTTGGATGACGCGCCTGAATCGCGGCGCGGCGCAGGCGCTGCAAGCCGTCGGCGTCAAATGCGCGACCGACATCACGGGCTATGGCTTGCTCGGTCACGCGTACGAAGTTGCGGAAGCGTCTCACGTCGCGCTGCGCTTCCACGCCGACGCGCTGCCGATTCTCGACGGCGCGCTCGAGTACGCGCGCGAACATCAAATCCCCGGCGGCGCAGGGCGCAACAAACTGTACCTGGAAGGCAAGGTCGAGTTCGCGCGCCCGCTCGCCGACGCGCTCTACGAGGTTTTGTTCGATCCGCAAACGTCGGGCGGATTGCTCATCGCCGTCCCCGCCGCGCAACTCGACGCGCTCACGCGCGCGCTCAGGTCGCGTGGAGTTGAACACTGGGTCGTCGGAGAGATAATAGATGAACGAGGAAAGACGAAAGAAACCACGCGCATTCTAGTCGTTTGATTTCCTTCTCTTCTTCTCTCTCATCTCTCATCTCTCATCTTTCATCTCTTCACGAGGAGGTCGTCCAATGTCGGACAATCAACGGCGTGTCGTCGTTACCGGAATGGGCGCAATTACGCCGCTCGGCAATTCCGTCGCCAAGACCTGGGCGAATCTGGTCGCGGGCGTCTCGGGCACGCGACGCATCACGCGCTTTGACGCGTCGCGGTTCGCCGTGCAGATCGCATGCGAGGTCAGCGATTTCAACATCGAGGATTATGCGGAAATTGACCGCAAAGAGGCGCGGCGCATGGACTTGTTCCTGCACTATGCCATCGCCGCTAGCGTGGAAGCGTTACGGGACTCGGGCTTGAAGATTGATGAATCGAATTGGGACGAGGTTGGCGCGCTGATCGGTTCGGGTATCGGCGGCTTGCAGTTGATGTACGACGGCGCGCGCACGCTGCTCGAAAAAGGTCCGATGCGCGTCAGCCCGTTCACGGGACCGTACATGATTCCCAACATGGCGGCGGGCGAAATCGCGATCCTCTTTGGCGCACGCGGTCCGAATTTTTCGATTGCGTCCGCGTGCGCGACCGGCACCCACGCGATCGGCGAGGCGTACGAAATCATCAAGCGCGGGGACGCGCAGGCGATGATTACCGGCGGCACCGAAGCGTCGCTCACTGAATTGGGGCTTGCCGCGTTCCATCGCACCCAAGCCATGTCCACGCGTAACGATGATCCCGCGCACGCGTCGCGTCCATTCGATTTGCAGCGCGATGGCTTCGTCTTTGGCGAAGGCGCCGGCACTCTGATTTTCGAGTCGCTCGAAAGCGCGCGGGCGCGCAACGCCAAGATCTACGCCGAAGTGGTGGGCTATGCGGCGACCGACGATGCGTTCCACATCAGCGCGCCGGTCGAAGGCGGCGTGGGCGCGGCAAAGGCAATGCAGCGCGCGCTGAAGAAAGCGGGCTTGGCGCCGGACGCCGTGGACTATATCAACGCGCACGGCACTTCGACCCAGTTGAACGACGCGGCGGAGACGACGGCGATCAAAACCGTTTTCGGCGCGCACGCCTACCAGATTCCAATCAGTTCGTCGAAATCCATGCTCGGGCACATGCTCGGCGCCGCTGGCGCGGTCGAAGCCATCGCGGCGGTGAAGACGATCGAGACCGGCATGATTCATCCGACAATCAACTATGAATTTCCTGATCCCAAGTGCGATCTGGATTACGTGCCGAACCACGCGCGTGCGGCGAACGTGCGGGTTGCGATGTCGAACTCGTTCGGCTTCGGCGGGCACAACGCGATTATTCTTTTCAAGAAATTCGAGAGATAACCCTGACAAGGTGACGGGGTGACACGGTGACATGGAGAAGGACCTGTCACCCTGGCACCGTATCATTATGGATTTGCAAGACCTCGAAACCGCGCTCGGCGTCACATTCAAAGACAAATCGCTGTTGACGCGCGCGCTCACGCATCGCTCGTACCTCAACGAGAATCCCGATTTGCCGTACCTCGACAACGAACGGCTGGAATTTCTCGGCGATGCGATTTTGGATTTTGTCGCCGCCGAGTTTTTGTACCAGCGCTTTCCTGAGATGAGCGAAGGCGATCTCACGTCCCTGCGCGCCGCGCTCGTCAAGGGCGAAACGCTCGCGCGCTTTGCGGCTGAAACTGGCATGCCGCCGCACCTCTTGATGTCGCGCGGCGAAGAAGCCGCGGGTGGACGCGAGCGCGCGACCCTGCTCGCCGGCGCGGTCGAAGCGCTCATCGGCGCGCTGTACCTTGACCAGGGACTCGACGCCGCGCGGGCATGGATTCTGCGCTTGCTCCCCAGCGAGGCGGAGCGCGTGCACCATCAGCGGCTCGACCGCGATGCCAAAAGCATGTTGCAGGAACTGAGCCAGGGCAAGTTGCAGGTGACCCCACTCTATCGCCTCGTCGAAACGCGCGGACCCGACCACGCGAAAGAGTTCACCATTCAAGTGGTCATCCAGGAGCGCGTGTACGGACAAGGGACCGGACGCAGCAAACAGATCGCGGAGCAAGAAGCCGCGCGGGTTGCCTTGGAAGCGTTACAGCAAGAAATCTCGCAAGCAGATCACGCGGCGTTGATCGCCCTAAAGGGCCAAGTCGAATAGTCGCGTAGTCGCATGGTCAGATAGTCAAACCGACTACGACTATACGACGACTCGACTATCCGACTAAAGACTATGCGACTATTGGTTACCGGCGGCAGCGGCTATTTGGGCGCGGCGATCCTAAAGCGCGCGCCTCAAGACTGGGAACTCGCGGCAACGTATTACGCGCATCCACTCGCGCAGAGCCACGTTGCCGCGTTTCGCGTTGACGTGCGCGATGCGGACGCGGTCAGCCGTCTCTTCTCCACATTTCGTCCCGCGGTCGTGATTCACACCGCCGCGGCGATGTCCGGCGAGGCGATGCTGGCGACCAACGCGGCGGGCACGCGGAACGTCGCGCGCGCAGCGGCAGACATACGCGCGCGGCTCATCCATCTGTCGTCCGACGTGATCTTTGACGGCGAGCACGCGCCGTACGACGAGAGCGCGCCGCCGCATCCGCTCACGCCGTACGCCGAATCAAAAGCGCGCGCGGAACGCGCCGTCATCGAAAAGTATCCGGCGGCGGCGATCGTGCGTACCTCGCTCATTTACGGGTTCGATCCGCTCGACCCGCGCACGCGGCAAACGCTCGCTGGCGAATTCCCGCGCCTGTTCACCGACGAGTACCGCTGTCCGGTTTTCGTGGACGACCTCGCGGACGCGCTGATCGAACTGGCGGGACAGAAACCCGTTTTCTCTGCCCCTCCGCTACGCTCCGGGGTGCTTTGCAAGAAAACGGGTTTCTCCGTGCTGAATCTCGCGGGAGCGCAGCGCGTGAGCCGCTACGAATTCGGCGTCAAACTCGCGCGCGCGTTTGGCGTGCCGCCGCGGTTTGAACCCGCGCTCACCGCGTCGTATCCCACGCCCCGCCCGCGCGACTGCACACTCGACGTTTCGCTCGCGCAAAAGATCCTGCGGACGCGACTGCGCGGGGTGGACCAAGTTCTCGCGGAGGTCAAACGACCAAGCGAATGAAAGTAATTCGCCTATTCGTTTTTTGATTCGTTGCCGTTCCTGTTGTATACTACATCTGCAATTCAATCCTTGCGTTTCACGTTTACGTTTTGATCCATGCATCTCAAACACCTCGACCTGCACGGCTTTAAGACATTCGCCAATCGCACCAATTTCGTGTTCGACCTCGGCGTAACCGCGATCGTGGGTCCGAATGGCTCGGGCAAGAGCAACATCGCGGACGCCGTGCGTTGGGTGATGGGCGAGCAATCCTACAGCGAACTGCGCGTAAAAAAGACCGAAGACCTGATCTTTACCGGCAGCGCGACGCGCCCACGGATGGGCATGACCGAAGTTTCGATGATGCTGGAGAATCCGAATCCGTGGACGGAGGCCGCCGCAGACGCGGAGCGCACCGGGGATACAGAGAAAACAAAACTCGACCCCGTGACCGAGTTGCTTCGCTCGAATCCATCCGAGGTGACGATCGGTCGCCGCGCGTACCGCGACGGCGGCAACGAGTACTTTCTCAACGGCGCGCGCGTGCGCCTGCGCGACATCTTCGAACTCCTCGCGCGCTGGGGCTTGGCGCGCAACACTTACGCCGTCGTCGGGCAGGGCTTGATTGACCAGGCGCTCTCGCTCCGTCCCGAAGAACGCCGTGCGCTGTTCGAAGAAGCCGCCGGCATCGGTCTCTATCAATCCAAGCGTCAGAACGCGATGGAGAAACTGGAAGAGACCAAGCAGAATCTCCTGCGCGTCAACGACATCATCAACGAAATCTCGCCGCGCCTACCCGCGCTGGCGCGCCAAGCCGAACGCGCGCGCAATTACGGCAGCGTCGTCAACACGCTCGACGAGAAACTGCGCTTGTGGTACGCGTTTCAGTGGGCGCGCGCCCAGCAAGCCGCGCAAGAGACCGCCGCGCGCGAACACGCCGCGCGCGCCACATTGAACGCGCGGCGCGCGGGGGTGCAGGACCTCGCCGCCCGGCTCGCGCAGTGGCGGCGGCAGGGCCAGGAACTGCGCCAGCAACTTGCGCAAGCGCGCCACGCGCGGACGCAACTGGAACAGCAGCACGCGACCCACACGCGCGAACTCGCCGTCCTAGAAGAACGCCTGCGCTTGACGACGCAACAGCGCGATGAAGCCGCCGCCGAAATCGCGGCGCTCGCAGAATCGCAACGCGCGCAAGAACGACACATTGAGCAAGCGGCGAACCAAAGACAAGGGAAAGAGCAAGAACGGGACGGCGTGGCAGAGCGTCTGAGCAGGAGCGAAAAGGAACTGCGGGAATTGGAACACCGCGCCGCGCACGCCGAGGCGATGCTGGAGGAGAGCGCGCCAGAGATCCGCGGACTCGCCAAGCAACTCGCGTCGCTGCGTTCGGAATTCGGCATCTACGAAGAGGGCTTGCGCGCGGCCGCCGCGCTCAGCGTCCAAGCCGACGCGCTCACCTCCTTTGAATACAAGCGCGCGCAAGCCGAACGCGCGGTCGAAACCGCGCGCGGTCAACTGACCGAGTTGCGCGCCGCGCTCGCGATCGCCGAACGCGATGTCGCCGGCGCGCGCGCGGAGGAACAGTCGGCGCGCACCGCGCTTGCCCAGTGGAACGCGCAGGTCGCCGCGCGCGCGCGCCGCGTCGAGTCGTTCACACGCCAGGTCGAAACCTTGACCGCGCAGCGCGATCAGTTGCGAACGCGCGCGGAGGCATCTGCCCGCGCGCTCGCGGAAAACGATCAGAGCATCGCACCTGCCGAGACAAAACTGGCGGACGCGGAAAAAGCGCAGATAGATTTGGAGGAGCAGGAGACCGTAGAGCGCGCGCGGCTGGCGGAATTCGAGGACGCGCACAATCGCGCGGTGCTGGACGCGGAACGCAGTCGCGCCGAGATCGCGCGGCTCGAAACCGAAATCGAAGACGACCTCGCCTCAGGTCGGATCGTATCCGAAATTGTCGTAGACCCCGCTCGCCGCAGCGGGGACGAAAACGGCAACGGGCGCGAGACGGCGATCGTTCTCAACGCCGACCTGCCTACTCAACTGCGCTTGCAGTTGGGCGACGAAGTGGTCGCGCTGCCGGTCGTGACCGCCGCGCCCGAAGGACTCGAAAAAGAGATTCGCAAATTACGCAACCAGTTAAAGTACATGGGCTCGGTGAATCCGAACGCGCCGCAGGAATTCGATGAGTTGAAAGCGCGCCATCAGTTTCTTACCGAGCAAGCCGCCGACGCGCAGCACGCGATCGAGAAATTGAACGTGGCGATCGCCGAACTCGACGAGATCATGCGGCGAAAATTCCAAGAGACGTTCAAAGCGATCAACGTCGAATTCACCAAGTTCTTTGCGATCCTATTCGACGGCGGGACGGCGCGCCTGGAACTGACGAATCCCGAAGACCTCACGCAAACCGGGATTGACGTGATCGCCAAGCCGCCGGGCAAGCGCGCCGCGCACCTCGCCATGCTTTCCGGCGGCGAGCGCGCGCTCACCGCGACCGCGCTGTTGTTCGCGATCCTCAAGGTCTCGCCGACGCCGTTCTGCGTGTTGGACGAGGTGGACGCGATGCTCGACGAGGCGAACGTCGGGCGCTTTCGCGACGCGCTCAAGACGCTGACCGCCGGCACGCAGTTCATCGTCATCACGCACAATCGCACGACGATGGAAAGCGCGGACGCGGTCTATGGCATCACGATGAACGAGGATGGCGTATCGCAAGCGATTTCGTTGCGGTTGGAGTCAACGAATGGGTAACGAATAGACGAATAGTTCCCGCCCATTCGTTCATTCGTTTATTCGTTGGTGATTCGTTGAGGTAGTTTTCCAACCAATGCCCATCATCCAAGCCGAGAACCTCTCCAAAGTTTTCCGGATTCCCCACAAAGACCCTGGCGTCGCCGGCGCGTTCAAAGCGGTCTTGCGCCCACGCTTTGAAGACAAGGTTGCCGTCAACGGAATCAGTTTCAGCGTCGAGCCGGGCGAAATCGTCGGCTATATCGGCGTGAACGGCGCGGGCAAATCCACGACGATCAAAATGCTCACGGGCATTCTCATGCCAACGCGCGGCAACGTTCAGGTGCTAGGTCGCGACCCGCATCGCCAGCGCGTTGCCAACGCGCGCGACATCGGCGTCGTGTTCGGTCAGCGTTCGCAGTTGTGGTGGGACCTCGCGTTCATCGAATCGCTCAATCTCGTCGCCAAGATTTACGAAGTGCCGCCGGCGCGCTACAAACAACTCCTCGACCAATTCGCCGAAACGCTCGAACTCGGGGAACTGCTGCGCGTGCCGATTCGCAACATGTCGCTCGGGCAAAAGATGCGCGCGGAACTCGCCGCGACGCTCATTCACGCGCCGCGCATCGTCTACCTCGACGAGCCAACCATCGGGCTTGACCTCATCGTGAAAGAGCGCATTCGCGAATTCATCAAACAACAGAACCGCGCGGCTGGAACGACGGTGATCCTCACGACGCACGACCTGGGCGACATCGAAGAGTTGTGTCCGCGCGTCATCATCATTGACGCCGGCGCGCTGATTTACGACGGACCGATCAGCACGATCAAAGCGCGCTTTGGCAAGTATCGCGAGATCACGTTCGAGACGCTGGGCGACGCCAGCGCGTGCGCCGTTCCGCCCGGCGCAGAGATCGTCGGCGCGGAACCGCGCAAACTCACCCTGCGCTTCGACCGCACGCTCACGACGGCGAGCCAGGTCGCGCAGGCGGTAATGAACGCAATCGAAGTCAAAGACTTTTCGCTCGCCGAGCCGGACCTCGCGTCGGTCATCAAGCAGATTTACGGCGGCGCGCTGCGCGAGCCGGTGACGCCATGATGCAAGCGCTGCGCCGCCGAATCAAAGTGTACGGCGCGTTCGCCGCAATGGCGCCGAAAGACTATTTTGCGTACACCGCCTGGGTGTGGGTGGAATTCATCGCGCAATTCCTGACGATGACGATCTTTGTCCACTTTTGGCGCGCGGTCTACGCCAACACCAGCACCCTCAACGGCCTGAACCTCCCACAGACGCTGAATTACATCATGCTCGCCCAAGTCCTCGCGCCGCTCGTGCAGACGCGCACCATTTTTCAATTTGGCTTTTTGATTCAAAATGGTCAGATGGCGATCGAACTTTTGCGCCCGGTGGATTTTCAAGCGCGCGTCCTGGTAGATACCCTCGGCTGGCTCGGCATGTACGCGCTGCTAAAAACTCCCCTGCTCCTCATCGCCGTGATTCTCTTTGGCTTGCAATTGCCGACCAGCCCGGCGGTGTGGCTCGCGTTCGGAATTTTGCTCGTCCTCGGTCGCGCGGTCGTGTTCTATTTCGATTGGATCTTTGCCTGCCTCGCGTTTTACACCACCGAGACCTGGGGGCTTTCCGTCGTCCGGGTCGGCGTGGCGACGTTCTTCAGCGGCATCCTTATTCCTATCGCGATGATGCCGGGTTGGCTGCAACAACTCGCCGGCGCGATGCCGTTCGCGCAAGCCATTTATGTTCCGACGTCGCTCCTCAGCGG
Organism: Anaerolineales bacterium UBA4826; assembly: GCA_002400365.1. Lineage (GTDB taxonomy): Bacteria > Chloroflexota > Anaerolineae > UBA4142 > UBA4142 > UBA4142. The sequence goes on from DHFK01000087.1 coordinate 41,802, forward strand.
GATTGCGAGTCTCGCCGACGCGCCGCGCGTGCTGCTAATTCAACTCGGCTGGCTGATCGCGTTGGCGATTCTCTCGCGCGCGGTTTTCAACGTCGCCATTCGCAAAGTGACCGTACAAGGCGGCTGACCGATGCGACGCTACCTCACGCTGTATTGGTACTTTCTCCTGCAGCGTTTCAAAATCCTGCTGGAGTATCGCGCCAACTTTATGATTGGCGCGTCGTCCACGATCATCTTGCAGATCGCCGGGCTGCTGACGATTTGGGTCGTGATGGGACAGATACCCGATCTGAACGGCTGGGGCTTTGATGAAGTCCTGCTCGTGTATGGACTCATCACGCTGGCAAAATCCATCAACCACATGTTCGCCGACAACCTGTGGACGATCGGTTGGAGTTACGTTCGGAGCGGACAATTCGACCGCTTTCTCGTTCGCCCGATTGACCCACTCTTTCATCTGCTCGCCGACCGCTTTTGTCACGATGGCATCGGGAATTTTCTCGTCGGCGCAGCGCTCGTCGCGAAATCCACCGCGTCGCTTGGGATCGCTTGGACGCCTTTCAACGCGCTGTACCTGGCTGTCGCGGTTCTCAGCGGCGGCGCGATTTTTATCGCGCTGAATCTCATCACGGCAACCAGCGTCTTCTGGATCACCGAATCCATTCCGGTGACGCAAGTCATTTTCAACACGCACGAATTCGCGCAATACCCGCTCACGATTTACCATCGCGGCATCCAAATTCTGCTGACGTGGGTGCTGCCGTACGGCTTGGCGTCGTTCTATCCCGCGAGTTTTCTGCTCGGGCGCGAGGTTGGCGCGCTGGCGTGGCTGTCGCCGGTGGTTGCGCTGGCTTTGCTGGTGATTGCATTTCGCGTTTGGCTGTTTGGTTTGAGGCATTACTCCGGCACGGGATCGTAAATCAAGAAACCCGTTTTCCCAAGCCCCCGAAGCGAAGCGGAGTAGGGTCGAGAAAACGGGTTTCGGTGAAGGGCTATTGACGATGGCTCTCCTGCGACGCTTGCAGGGCTACTGGTTGATGATTCACCCGTTTCCCGTGATGATGGTTATCACGTTCGCGGCGATTCTCGCGATCGTCACCGCGCGCGACGCGCTTGATCTGTCACGACTCGTCCGCACGGTCGCCGCGCTGTTCTTCTCCCAAGTCGTCGTCGGCATATCAAATGACTATCACGACCGTCTGCTCGACGCGCAGGGGCAGCCGTGGAAGCCGCTGGCACGCGGCATCGTCACGCCAAACGAAGCGCGCGCGTTGATCGCGCTCGCGTTCGTGCTGATGCTTGCGTGCGCGGTTTTGTTGGGACCGATTGCGCTGTCGTTCGTGCTGCTCGGTACGCTTGCCGGGCAGATCTACAATTTCCGGCTGCGCGGCACGCCGTTTAGTTGGCTCCCGTACGTTCTCGGCTTTATCATTCTGCCGATTTTCGTCGGGGTCGCAATGGAACGATTCGACGCGCGGCAACTCGCGCTCGTGCCGATCGGCTTGCCGTTGCTCTTCGCCGTTCACCTCGCGCAAACACTCCCCGATCTTGAGACCGATCGCGTGCTCGGCGTGCGTGGCGTGGCAGTAACGCTCGGGCATACCCGCGGCGTCACGGCGATGTGGCGCGCGTGGGCAGGCGCGCAAGCACTTGCGCTCGCGAGCGCGGCGCTTTTGGGCTTGGACCTGGGATTTGTCCTGATAGCAACGGGCATATCGCTCGCACTTGAAGTCGCAAGCATTGTGATGTATCATCATGGCGCAACGTCGTCAACACTGCGCGTCATTTTTCGATTGATCGCGGCGAGCGCAGTGATTCTGGTTGCAGGTTGGCTGCTCGGATTAAAATCGTAGAGGAACAAATGACACTGAAACTCGAAGGCGTCTTTCCACCGATTCCAACGCCGTTTGACGCGGACGGGAATCTCTTGACCGAGAAGGTCAAATCCAACATCGCGCGGTGGAACAAAACCGGACTGCACGGTTACGTCGTCCTGGGCTCCAACGGCGAAGCGGTGATGCTCACCGATGCCGAACGCGCCGCGCTGTGGCAAGCCGCGCGCGCGGCGATTCCGCGCGACAAATTATTTCTCGCCGGCGCCGGCGTCGAGTCCACGCGCGGGTGCATCGCGCTGGCAAAACGCGCGGCAGAGTTGGGCGCGGACGCGGCAATGTTCGTCACGCCGAACTATTACAAGGCGGAGATGAAACCGGCGACGCTGATCAACCATTATCGCGTCATTGCCGACGCGTCGCCGATCCCGACGATCATCTATAACATGCCCGCCGCGACCGGCATGGACATTGACGCGGCAACGGTGATCACGCTCGCGCAGCATCCGAACATCGTCGGCATCAAGGACAGCAGCGGCAACGTTGCGAAATACGCCGACATGATTCGCGCCGTGCGTCCCGATTTCTCCGTGATCGCCGGGTCGGGCGGATATTTTTATCCCGCGCTGTGCGTCGGCGCGCAAGGGTGCGTCGCCGCGCTGGCGAACGTTGCGCCGCGCGAGTGCGTGGCGCTGTACGACGCGTTTCGCGCGGGGCGGCACGCCGACGCGCGCGCGCTGCAACTCAAACTCATTCCGCTGAATCAAGCCGTCACGACGCGCTGGAACGTTCCCGGCTTGAAAGCCGCGCTCGAAGAACTGAATCAGGGATTCTACGGCGGCGCGCCGCGCCTGCCGCTGCGACCGCTCGGCGACGAAGACCGCGCCGCGTTGCGGAAGATCCTGCGGGAAGCCGGCGTGCTTTAACATTGACGATGGCTGATTTTCGATTTTCGATTGACCCCAACAGGAAATCGAAAATCAGAAATCGAAAACCGAAAATGAGTTTTGACGAACTGCTCTTCCAACTGGATAGCGCCGCATCGCTCAGCGCGAAAAAGCGCATGGTGCGCGAGTTCGCCGCGCGCCAGCCCTCCCCGATCGTCGAGGATAACAGCGTCACGTTTTTCTATGTGAGCGAGGACGCCCGCGACGTCGCGTTGGAAGGCGATTGGACCCACTGGCAGCCGACCGCGCCGATGACGTATTTGCCGGACACGCCGCTCTGGTATCGCGTCGAGCGATTTCCGCGCGAGGCGCGGCTGGAGTATCGGATCGTCGTCAACGGCACCCGCCGCCTCCTCGATCCCGGCAACCCGCGCACCGCGCCCAGCGGCTTTGGACTGCACTCTGAACTCGCCATGCCCGATTACCACGCGCCGCGCGAAGTGAGCGACCAGGGACGCATCGCGCGCGGCGCGGTCGAGCAGCATTGGATGACCAGCAAGGCGCTGAACGATCGGCGCACGTTCTGGGTCTGGCTGCCGCCGCATTTCAACGCGCAGAAACCCCACCCGGTCGCGTACTTTAACGACGGCGGCGATTACTTGCGCCTCGCCGATCTGCCGCGCCTCCTGGACTATCTGGTCGAATGGGGTCGCATCCCGCCGCTCATCGCCGTGCTCGCGAAACCGAACGATCGGGTCAAGGAGTACGCGCGCAACAACCAGTACGTGCGCTTTCTCGTGGACGAACTCGTGCCGTGGGTGGATGGCCTGTACCCGACGCGCGATGCGCCGGCGGCGCGCGCCATCATCGGCGCGTCGTACGGCGGATTGTGCGCCGCGCATGTAGCGCGCCGCCGCCCCAATGTCTTCGGCTTGGTCGGCGGACAATCGGGCTATTACAGTTACCAGAACGATGCGCTGCTGCGCGATTATGCGGCGGCGCAGAACCTCGGCATCCGTTTCCACCTGGTCGTCGGCTCATTCGAAACCGATGCGCGCGGCAATGGCAAACCCGAAAGCGACTTGGTAGCGGCGCAGCGTCGCTTTGCGGAACTGTTACGCGGCAAAGGGTACGACGTGGCGTGCGCCGAGTATCCGGAGGGACATCAATGGGGATTTTGGCGCGCGCACGTCGGCGACGCGCTGAGATTTTTCTGGGGATGCTGAAGAACAGAGGAGACAGGAAAGATGAAAGATGAAAGATGAAAAACGACCCTCTCCTCTTTCATCTTTCTTCTATTTGAGCAACGCGGCAAGCACTGCATCGCTGACCAGTTGCGGGAACAAACCGAGGACGATAATCGCCGCGACGAGCAGCATCACCACGAACGTACACAGGTACGGCACAAGCTTCAATTCGCCGTTTGATTCTAGCGCGCCAGCGCGTTCCGCCATGACACTCCAGACCATGCGCAACACTGCCACCACCACCAACCCGTTGGACGCCAGGAGCAGCGCGATAAATGCGATGTTCGATCGCGCGAGATCGCGGTAAATCGCATAGCCCGCAGCAAAGCCCAGCGCGGGCGGAAGGTTGGCGAGCGAGAAACCGCCAAAGAGGATGGCGAGCGCGCCCACGTTCTGCCAACGACGCTCTGGATGATGGCGCACGAAACTAATTCCCCCCGCGACGAGCGCAACGCCGGCGGCGCGGCTTAACGTCGCCAGCATCGCCCCGGCAAGCCCCAGGCGCGTGCCCAAGCCCAAACCGATCAACGCGTATCCCAGCGGGACGAGCGAAAGGTACGCCAGCAAGCGCCCTTCGCGCCGCTCCGCTACCGCGAGCAATGCGCCGACCGGGACTGTGATGGCGCCGCCCAAAAGCAAAATGCCGAGCAGCGGCGTTTTGTCAGTCAGCCAGAGCGCCGCGTCCAGTTGCCGCATGAGCAGCCACAACCCTACGGGCTGCGCCACGCCGACCAGGAACGCGATCCCCAGCAACGGCATCTCGTCGGCAAGCGGTCCCAGCCAGATACTGAGCGGCGCGACCGCGAGCAACAAGCCGAGACCCAGCGCCAAGAAAATCAGCGCGGCCCGGACCAGCTCGAGATTTTCCGGCGTGAGCGGATACAAATCCACGAAACGACTGGCGATGAGCAAACTCGCGCCCGCGACGACGATCAGCAAGAGGAATTGCCCCGCGCCGCCGACGCGGCCCTCGCGTTGGGGATGCGCCAGCAGCATCAGCACGACCAGGCCGATCGCCCAGAACAAGACGGCGAGCGGAAAACTATTCAGCGTGATCGCGACGACGAGCGGCGCGAGACTCCAGAAGAAGAACGCGCCCTGGGAATTGGCGATGACGGCGGAGGGCGCATTGCTGGCGCGTTCAAACGTCAAGGGCCCGAAGAATGCCAGCGCGGCGGTGATCGCGATCGCGGGCGCGAGAAACGCGCGCGCGGCGGCGTCGAGCGCGAGCGATCGCCCGAAGAAAAAGATGGGCGCGCCGGCAGCCGTCGCCAGAATCGCGGCGAGCGCTGTTGCGCCGGCGAGCGAGGCGACAAAAACCAGCCGCGGCCAGCGGCGCAGGACGCGGATCGCCACGCCGGTCGCCAGGCAGACCGCCGTCATCACGAGAATACTCATCGCGCTTCGCCCCGCCGCCGGCGCTGATCAGTTTCCAGGCTAGGGAGCGCGCCCAGATGCGCGATCACGAGCGCGAGCAAAAGATCGGCGATATTGAGCAACCCGTACAAAAGTAAACTCTCCTCGGTCGCCGTCTCCAGCAAGCACACGCCCCCGGTGAACATCAGAATGCCGAGTCCCAGGCGCAATACATCGCGCGAGAGAATCGCTACGAGAACGCCTGCCGCGATCAGCCACACCCCGCTGAACAGAATGTCGGGCGCTAAACCGAGAAACGTCATGGACGAAGCGATGCCGATGATGGCGACCGCGACCAGCGCGAGCGCGAACAGTCGGAACGGAAAACCGACCATAAAGACTTGCTGGCGATAGAGCCGTTCGATAACCGCGCGGGCGGCGTCGTCCTCTGCCTCCTGACAGGCGCGGCGATATTCCTCCGCCTTTTGGCGCAGCGTCAGATACAGAATCAGCATGGCGAGCGCGCCCGAAAGCGCGCGCACGACGGCGATGGGAAAGGGGACCCACGCGGCGAGCCAAGCCGCCGCGAGCACGTATTGCGCGAGCAGCGCAAAGAGCGCGCATCGCCAATCGGAAATGAGGACGATGAACGCGGCGGTGACGATCAAGCCGACGAGAATGCTCGCGGTGGAAATCGCTTGTAGATCAGGGAAAGACAAAACGCAGTTCCTTTGGGGTGGCGAGTGACGGGTGAGCGGGCTTTCCGATGTCAAGCGAAAGCAACAACATCAATGCGCCGCTCTTGCGCGAGTTTTTTACGATGCAGTTTCAACCGTTCAATCTCATGCAGCGTCTCGGCAGTTAGGTAACTCTCACCGCAATGCGGACAGACAACTACAGGGACATTTTCAATGGCAAACAGGTTTTCCCCTTTGCCGTAAGTTCGCGTCATACGCCGAATTCGCGCCCCGCTTTTTCTGCAAATATCACAAGTCATGTCTTCTCCTTTTACGAACGGTATACCGTAATAAAAACCAATTTGCCCGTTGAACTCAACTTGGTGACCACACTCGCGTCATCGCCCGCAACCGTTTGACCTTTCACGAGATACTTCCACTCTGCGGTTGTTTGATCTTTCTGGCGTTCAAAGATTTCGCCAGTGAGAATCACGCTTTCCACGTCGAAGATCGTCAAATCATCTTCGTCCATTTCTGCTTCACCATGCAAGGTCATGACGTACTCACGGGTACGAACTTTCTCACACATTCGTTTCAGGATTCGCTCAAGCATGATACTCTCCAGAGCGCGACATCACCTTGCAAAGGCATTGCGCCGAACCCCCGTCACCCGTCACCCGTCACTCGCCACGCCCTCAGCACTTCCGCCACGCTCCACGCCTGCGCGATGCAGCCGACCGCGCGGTCCGGCGGCTCCGCTTCAAAGATTTCGCTGAGCGTGCCCAACCCCGCATCGGTCAGGTGCGCCCGAAACGCATCGAGCGCCACGCGCACAGCGCGGTCGTCATGCGGCGCGATTTTGAGCCAGGCGTCCACGTACGCGCCGATCAACCACGCCCAGACGATTCCCTGGTGGTACGCGGCGTCACGCGCGCGCTGATCGCCGTGGTACAGCGCGTGATAATTCGGATCGTGCGGCGAAAGCGAACGTAACCCGAGCGGCGTCAGCAGGTTGCGCGTCACAAGGTCCAAGATCATTTTCGCGCGCTCGGGCGCAACCAGGTCATCGGCGAGACTCAGCGCAAACAACTGGTTCGGGCGCAACGACGCGTCGCTGCCATTGGGCGTGTCAATGACATCGTACAAATATCCGCCCCCGGCGTACCAAAAGCGATCGAACGACGCGCGCACCCGCGCGGCGAGATCGGCATAGCGCGCCGGCGGCTGCGCCAACTGCGCTGCCCAGCGCTCCATCAAGCGCAGCGCGCGGTACCACAGCGCGTTGATTTCCACCGGCTTGCCGATGCGCGGCGTCACCACCCAGTCGCCGACCTTGGCGTCCATCCAGGTCAACTGTACGCCCGGCTCGCCGGCGTAGAGCAAGCCATCCGCCGGATCAACGTGGATGTTGTAGCGCGTGCCCTGGATGTGCCAGTCCACGATAGATTCAAGGATCGGAAATACCTCGCGCAACAAAGCATCGTCACGCGTCGCGGCAAGGTAACGGTCGAGCGCGTGCAAGAACCACAGCGTCGCATCCACCGTGTTGTATTCGACCGGCGCGGCGTCCACCCCGGCGTCGGGGAAACGATTCGGCAGCATCCCGCGATCCACATAGCGCGCGAACGCGCGCAAGATCTTCGCCGCTTCGATACATCGCCCGGTCACGAGCGTCAGCCCTTCGAGCGCGATCATCGTGTCCCTGCCCCAATCGCTGAACCAGGGATAGCCGGCGATGATCGTGCTGAGCGGCTGTCCGTCCACTTGCCGCTGGACGATGAACTGGTCCGCCGCGACGTACAATTGCTTTTCGAATTCGTCGCGCGCGTTCTGCGCGAGCGCCGCTTGCCGCGCGCGTTCGCGCTGCCAAGCCGTCTCGACCGCGCCGTCAACCGAGGCGACATCCTCGGTCGTCGCGACGACGGCGAAGGATGCGCCGGGCTGCAAATCCACGCGCCACAAGCCGGGCAGATACAAATCCTCGACCGAATCCAAACCGCGCTCTTGTTCGACGCGATGGCGAAAGCGCCAGTACCACAAGTCCAGCGGGACGAAACTTGCCGCCGGCAGGGTCAACAGGTGGTACGCTGTCGCGCCGTCGAACGCAGTAATCGTCACGACGCCCACGCGCGCCTGGACGCCGAAATGCCAATCGCCCGAGCCGCGCAATTCGGCGTGGAAATCGCGATAGGTGCAGAGCGGCAGCAGCGTGAGCCGAATCGGCTGCGCGGTCTCGGCGAGCGCATAGCGAATGTACGTCGTGTTGCGCGCGTGCTCCATCCAGATCGTTTTGGTCAGGGAAAAATTCGCGGCTTGGTAGAAAAACGTGGGGATCATCCCGTCGAGTTCGACACGTTCGAGGAACAAATAGCCGTCGGGGTAGAACACGCCGCTTTCATACTCGTTCGTACCCAGGCGATACGTCGCGCCGCCGACCTCGACTTCTTCATCCATCTTCGCGAGCGTGACGGTGCGCGCCGCTGGCGGCTTGAGCGCTGCGACGAGCAGACCGTGATAGCGCCGCGTGTTCGCGCCGGTGAGCGTGCCAGAGGCATAGCCGCCGAGTCCGTTCGTCACCAGCCATTCGCGCGTGAGCGCGCTGTTGAGGTCGCGGCAAATTTCGCGGGGGATGGTGAGCATGGCTGGAGTATACAACAGAACAGATAAAACGTAAAACGTAAAGATGCCATTACGTTCTGCGCGTTACGTTTTACGTTTTACGCTTTACGCTTTACGTTTTGCGCCCCGCGTGCTACAATGTCCCCATGCCGACTCTCTACCTCGCGCTCGGCTCGAACCTGGGCGACCGCGAAAAGAATCTGCGCGACGCGCTCGCGCGGCTCGGCGAATTCATTGACCTCGCGCGCGTCTCGTCCATCTACGAAACGGAACCCTGGGGCGTGCGCGACCAGCCCTGGTTTCTCAACCTGGTCTGCGCGGGGACGACGACGCTCTCGCCGGTGGACGTACTGCGCCGCGCCAAGAAAATCGAAATAGAAATGGGGCGCACCGAAGGCATTCGCTTTGGCCCGCGCCCCATTGATATTGATATTCTGCTGTACGACCGCGTGATCGAACTCTCCCCCGCGCTGACGATTCCCCACCCGCGCCTGCACGAGCGCGCCTTTGTCCTCGTGCCGCTCGCCGAAATCGCGCCCGACTTGATCCACCCGCGCCTGCGCGTCACGATCCGCGCATTGCTGCGCCGCCTCGCTTCGACAGATCAAGTGCGGCTGCACAGTAGGACAAGTTTGTAAACTTGTCCTACTTGCCGCTCGCCATCCAGTACTTGAGCCAGTACGCGAATTCGTCCACGGAATAACTGCCGCGCACGCGGATGCGCCGCAGTTCGAAAATGTCCTCCGTGGCTTGGCGCGCCCCCGCGATCTCCGTTACCGCGGCGAGATACCCGGTCGAACGCAACACCTCCAGCGTGCGCGCGTCGTACTTGCCCGAGGGATAGCAGAACGACGTGACCGGCGTGCCGATGCGCGCCTCGATCATCGCCTTCGCGCCGGCGATTTCGCTATTCTGAACCGCCAGCGATCTGCCGCGCAGTTCGATGTGATTCACCGTGTGCGCCCCGATCTCCATCCCCTCGATCGCCATTTCTTCCGCCTGATCCCAGGTCATATAGCCGGGACGCTTTTCGTCAATCAATTGCGTGATGAGAAAGAACGTCGCGGGGAATTTATAGTTCTTGAGTATCGGAAACGCGTTTTCGAAATTGTCGGCATAGCCATCGTCAAAGGTCAGGACGATCGGCTTGGACGGCAACGGCTTGCCGTTCAACAAATGCTCGGTAAGATCAGATAGGCGGATCGGGTGATAGCCCTCGATGGCGAGGTATTCCATCTGCGCGTCAAAGTTGGCGGGGGTCACGGTGAGATCGAGGCGGTACTTGTCGGCATCGGGCGGGGGAATGCCGAGATAGTGATACATCAAAATCGGCACGCGCGCGACGCGCAAGTTGGGGTTGCGCGTGGGTGTGAGTGTGCGCGTGGGGGTCGGAGCAAAAGTGGGGGTCTTGGTCGGCGCGGCGGTTGGCGTCGGCTGAGGCGTCGAGGTTGGCGCGGGACTGGGCGTGACAACCTCTGTTGGCACTAGCGCGCTGACGCCGGCAACCTGGACGACGGTACCTGGCGGTGGACCTGGAACATCCGCGAAACCGGCGAAGATCAGGGTCGCCACGATGGGCGCGGCGACGAGAAATCGCTTCAAGTTCATTGCGCCCAGAGTATAACACAAACCCGCGAAAAAGCAAGAGCGCGTTTACCCGTTCGGCGGCAGCAGGACGATGTGCGGCGCATGCGCGCGCGTGGGATGGTCGGCGACCAGAACATCCGTGCCGAAAACGCCCTGCACGCGTTCTTTCGACAACACCGCGCGCGGCGTCCCCTCGGTGATGATGCGCCCATCGCTCAGCAGCATCAAACGATCAAAGTAAAGCGCCGCCAGGTTCAAATCGTGCATCGTCGCCAGCACCGTCAGCCCGCGCTCGCGATTCAGTTTGCGGATGAGTTCCAGCACCTCGATCTGGTGATTGATGTCGAGATGCACCGTCGGCTCGTCGAGGAGCAGAACGGCGGGCTTGAGCCCTGGATCGAGCAGCACTTGCGCCAACGCCATGGCGACCATCACACGCTGCCGCTCGCCGCCCGACAATTCGCCGAACACGCGCGCTGCGAGCGCGCGCGTCTCCGTCAACGCGAGCGCGCGGTCAATCGCGGCGCGGTCGCGCGCCGATTCGCCGAACAACGGGCGGATGTGCGGCGTGCGCCCCAACAAGACCATTTCCCGCACGGTAAACGCGAACGGCACGTTCACTTCTTGCGGCACGAGCGCGATCCGCCGCGCAATTGCGCGGCGCGAGAACGCGGCGAGGTTGTCGCCGTCCAGCGCCACGTGCCCCGCGCGCGGGGACAAAATCCCATTCAGAATCTTGAGCAGCGTCGTCTTGCCCGAGCCATTGGGACCCAGCAGCGCGACCAGTCCGCCGCGTTCGAGCGCGAGGTCAACGCCGCGCAAGACCATGCGACCGTTGTAGGCGAATTCGATCTGGTGAGCGGAAAGCAAAGGATCAGACATCGTACTCTTTACGTTTTACGTTTTAGACGAGGTAAAGCGTAAATCGTAAAACGTAAATCGCAAAACGTAAAATCAGAATGTGTATTCCCGTTTCGTGCGTCTCAGCAGATAGATAAAGAACGGCGCGCCGACGAGCGCGGTCACCACGCCGAGCGGCAACTCGGACGGCGCAAGGACAAGGCGCGCGATCAGATCTGCCAGCACGAGAAAAATCGCGCCGCTCAGGAATGAAGCCGGCAACAGCAGGCGATGATCGGGCCCCAGCACCAAGCGGACGACGTGCGGCACGATCAAGCCGACGAACCCGACCAAGCCGCTGATCGCGACGGCTGCGCCGGTGAGCAACGCGCCAATCGTCAGCGCCAGGAATTTTTGCCGCTCGACCGCGACGCCGAGCGCGGCGGCTTGTTCTTCGCCGAGCAGGAACGCGTTGAGATCATTCGCCAGCGCGAACGCCGCGAGCGCGCCGACGACAACCAGCGGCGTCACGACCTTGAGCGCGTCCCAGCCGCTGGCGCTGACGCCGCCCATGGTCCACAGCACGACGCGTTGGAGCGTATTCTGGTTCATCAGCATCAGGAATGACATGACCGACGCCATCATCGAACTCGTCGCAAAGCCCGCGAGCAACAGCGTCGTGATCGGCGTGCGCGGACCGACGCGCGCGATCTGATAGACGAGCAGCACTGCGCCCAGCGCACCCATGAACGCGGCAATCGGCACGAGCGTGAACGCAAAGACGCCGAACGACGCGGGGACGAGCAAGGCGATCGTCGCCGCGAGCGCCGCGCCGCCCGACGTGCCGAGCAAATACGGATCGGCGATCGGATTGCGGAGCAGTCCTTGGAACAACACGCCCGCGCTGGCGAGCGCGGCGCCGACGATTGCCGCGCCGCAAACACGCGGCAGGCGCAACTGCCACACGATGGTTTCCTGCGTCTCGCTCCACGCCGCGCCAATGGACACGCCCAGCGCGCGCTTGAGCGCGATCGCGGCGATGTCGCCCAGCGGAATCGCGACGGTGCCAAGCGACGCCGCTACTCCAAGCGCGAGGAGCAGCGCGAGCGCTAGCAGCGTGAGAGCGAGAATGGGTTGGCGGCGCATGGGACTAGGCGTATGTCATTGCGAGCCAGCATCTTTTGCCGGCGATGCAATCCCCACAGCACTCTGGGGATTGCTTCGCCGCTTCGGCGGCTCGCAATGACACATACCGCTACTTGAACAACTCTGGGTGAATGATCTTCGCCGCGGCTTCCAAGCCATCGGCGATGCGCGGGCCAGGCCGGCTGACCAGGTTATCGTCAATCGGAAAGATTCGGTTGTTCTTGACGGCGTTGATCGCCGACCAACCGCCGCGCGCCTTGACTGATTCGGGCGTCGTGCCGTACGCGGCATCGCTCAGGATGATGAGATCAGGATTCGCGGCGATGATCGCTTCCGCGTTCACTTGGGCGTACGGCGTTTTGGCATTGGCGGTTGCGTTGACGCCTCCCGCGAGCGTGATGATGTCGTTGATGAACGAGCCGGGACCTGGCGCGTACGGCTTGGCGGGATCGGTCGCGTCGAGTTCCCAGTAGACCCGCGGCTTGGCCTGCGCGTTCGCCACCTTCGCTTTGACCGCGTCCACTTTTTGCTTCATCGCGTCGGCGATCGTTTTCGCTTTCGCATCCGTCCCGGTTGCCTTGCCAACCAGCGCGATGTCCGCGGTCACGCTATCGAACGTCGTGTTCATCGAGCCGACGACGAGCACGGTTAGTTTGAGATCGGCAAGTTTCTTGATGTCGTCAGGACTCTGGATGCCCGCCGCGAGAACCAGATCGGGCTTGAGCGCGACGATTTGCTCAAGGTTCAGCGGATACGTTTTGATCTTGGGCAAATCCTTCGTCTCGGCGGGATAATCGGAAAACGAATCCACGGCGACGACGCGGCGGCCCAGTCCGAGCGCGAACGCGATTTCGGTTGTGCTCGGCGCGAGCGAGATGATGCGTTGCGGTAGCGCAGAGATCGTCACGCTTCGATTCGCGCCGTCGGTGACGGTGATCGGCGCGGGTGTGGCTGTCGCAGGCACCGGCGTCGGCGCGACCGTTGGCGGGATTTTAGTCGGCGCAGCAGTTGGCGGGACGGGCGTCGCGGTTGGCGCGAGCGTCGCCGGAATTCGAGTCGGCGCAGCGGTGGGAGGAACGGGCGTCGCGGTTGGCGCGGGCGCGCATGCAACAACCGCGACCAGCATTATCGTCAGGGCAATCAGCCCGGCGGAAAGTTTTCGAGCGTTCATTGGATTCTCCTGTTGTGAATTTAATGCACGATGGAAAAACAAAAATCCCCTTGCCTTTTCGACAAGGGGATCAAGTCGCGTGAGTCATCATCATCCTGCCCCCTTTCTCGCGAAGGTTGCGTCGGGTAAGCGCGATCAGATTGCATCGCGCTCTGACAGAGACAGGTTTTCTGGCTTGCTAGCAGATAACGTATGGCAGATGGCAGATGGCTATTGAGGTTTTTGCCATAAGCCATTTGCTCTTTGCTATCTGCTAGTCCACAGTTGCGGGACAGCGTCGGCTTGACCGAACTTGCCCTGTTTGGCTCTCCCTTTCGGAAAGAGTCACCTCTGTCAATTCCTATTGCGTTGAAAATGTACGGATCGCTCAACCATCCTCGCAAAGGCCCCAAACCTTCGCAAGGTTCTGGTTCGTGATTATCCGAGGATGTCTGCCACGGCGAGTTCTAAACCAGGCAGGGCTTGCGGACAAAGAACTTGACCGCGCCTAACTTGCCGAACCTCAGCGTACCCCTTTGCCGAGGGCTGACGGAAGACCTCGATATAATCTTCGCTCAGGTCAACCAGCCACAGTTCAGGGATACCGGCTTGCGCATAGAGCGGCGCTTTCGTTTCTCGGTCAAAGTCGGCGGAGGTCTCCGCCACCTCGACGATCAACAACACATCTTCGGGTTCCGGGTGCGCTCGTTCATAGAAATCATCGCGCGGCTGTAACAAAGCCAGGTCCGGCTGTGGTTCGGAGCGCTTGCTTAGGTGAATCGGGTTCTGCACACTGACGATCGCGCGCGTGCCTATTCGTGCAGAGAAAATTTGATTCAGCCGACGGACACACGCGGCATGGCGACTGCCAATTGGACTCATTTCCAAGATCTCCCCTTCGATGAGTTCTACCCGGTCGTCCTCCGAAAGGATGCCGCTCCGCGCCATCTGATAATATTCTTCGACCGTAAAAAGTCGTTTCAGAGTTTGAAGCGTCACTCCGACCTCCTGCCACGCCGTCCTCTGTATAACACAATCTCACTGGCTCGTCAAATCAACGGTCATCTCATTTGGCGTCATGCGAACATTCGTCACATCGTCTCCGGCGCGCGCACGCCCATCAGGTTCAGCGTCCGCGCGAGCGTGTGCTGCGCGGCGGCGACCAGTTTCAAGCGCGCGCGCGTGAGCGCCGCGTCTGCCGGATCGGACGAGACGACGCGGCATTGCTTGTAGAACGAGTGGAAGATGCCCGCGAGTTCGATGCCATAATGCGGCAGGTGATGCGGCTCCAGTTTCGTCGCGGCAAGTTCGATGATCTCCGGCAGGCGCAGCATCGCGCGAATGAGTTCCAGTTCGGCGGGATGCGTGAGCAACGCCACGTCGCCGCCTGCGCTCGATACACCCGACTCTGCCGCTTTTTTGAGGATACTCGCGATGCGCGCGTGCGCGTACTGCACATAGTACACCGGATTTTCCTCCGACTGTTTGACCGCGACATCGAGATCGAAATCAAGCGTGGAATTAGCGGACTGGGTGATGAGCATAAAGCGCACGGCGTCGGGACCCACTTCCTCGATCAGTTCATCGAGCGTGACGAATTCGCCGGTGCGCTTGCTCATGCGCACCGCTTCGCCGCCGCGCCGGAGCGTGACGAATTGGTAAATCACAATCCTGACGCGTTTTTCGTCCAAGCCGAGCACGCGCGTCGCCGCCAAGAGGCGAGCGACATCGCCGTGGTGGTCTGCGCCCCAGACGTAGATGGCGCGATCGAATTCCCGCAGCGCGAGTTTGTTCCATACGTACGCGATATCCGACGCCAGATACGTCGGGCGTTCATCCGGTTCGGCGATCACTTGCGGCGAACGGATCAGCACTTCGTCTTTCGCTTCGCCTAATGCCTGCGCGGCAAACCAGGTCGCGCCATCCTTCTCGAAAACCAGCCCCTGGTCCTGAAGAATCTTGAGCGCCTGCGCAAAGGTGCCATCCTCGTGCAACGAGCGCTCCGAGAGCCAGGTGTCAAAGCGCACGTTCATGCGCAACAGCGTCTCGCGCAAACTAGCAACCACCACGTCAATTCCCAGGCGCCCCAGTTCGCGGACGGCTTGGTCGCGCGACATCTTTAGAAATCTGTCGCCGTGCTGCTGCGCCCAGTGCTTGCCCATCTCGACGACATAGCCCCCTTGGTAGCCATCTGCAGGGAGTTTTTCGTCGCGCCCCAATGCCTGCGCGTAGCGCGCGAAAATGCTTTCGCCAAAGTGCCGCACCTGCGAGCCGTTGTCGTTGATGTAAAACTCGCGCTGAACGTCGTGCCCGGCGGCTTGCAAGATGTTCGCCAGCGTGTCGCCGATCGCGCCATTGCGTCCGCTGCCAACGTGCATCGGTCCGGTCGGATTGACGCTGACGTGCTCGACCTGGATTTTCAACCGGCGTTCGGGCTGCAGATTGCCAAAGCGCGCGCCCTCGGCAAGGATCGCGTCCACTTGACGCGCGAGCCAGGCATCGCTCAGCGTGAAATTCACAAAGCCCGGCGCGCGCGCTTCGACCCTGCCGACCGCGTCGTCGGGCGGGACGTGCGCGGCGAGCGCCTGCGCGATTTGGAGCGGCGCGCGTTGCGCGGCGCGGGCGAGTTTCAGCGGCAGCGCGGTGGAGAAATCGCCCCACTCTTTTTTCTGCGGACGCTCGACGAAAACAGCGGGGGCTGGAAACGCGGGGAGCGCGCCCGCGGTCTGCGCCCGCGCGATGGCTTGTTTAACGAGTTCGGCGAGCTGATTTTTGATCAACATTTTTGGCTTTCCTAAAGTTGTTCTTGGGCGACCAACTCAAGAACGCGTAGATCGGATACAACTGCTCAATGCGCGTCAACACTTCGTCCGCGATGTGCTCCGCGCTCAGGCGTTTGTCGTTGGAGGGATAGTAAATGCCCAAACGCAAATCGTGTCCGCCGGGCTTGTACTTTTCCATCGTCGCGTTCAACATGCCGACGTTGACCAAGCGGCTTGCTTTGGCGCGCAGCGCTTCTTCGTAACGCGTGAATCCGTCTTCGCCGCGGATGTACTGCGAGAGCCGCAGCGTGTACTCGCCGCCCAGGTCTGCGAGCAGCGTTCGAAAATGACCGCGCTGATCCGCGCCGTCGCGCAGGCGCTCCTTGAGATTCTGCCCATCCACCCACGCCTTGTCGCTGACGTAGAGTTCAACCGCGAAACCCTCTTTGTCAATGCGCGCCGCGATCATCGCGTTGGCGTAAAAGTGCCCAAAGTCTTCGAACAGTTCTTTCTTCATCAACTTGATCGTCGTCTCGGGCTTGCTATAGCGCAGGGTCATAAAGTCAATGCGCGGCGTCGCCGGCGAAATGCGCGACGCGCTGATCAGCCACTGCGTCATCCAGTGCGGATGCAGATCCCATTTGCGTTTGCGAATCTCGGGATAGACCGCACGATGCAGGAACACGAGTTTGTCTTTGACGCGCTCGCGTTCGCCGTCGTAATCGGGATTGCCGCCGAGTCCGTTTTCAAAGACCGCGTAATCGGCGGGCGAAAAGAACAGTCCGTCTCTAGTCATGGTGGATTCTGTTTCCGTGTCGAAGATAGAAAATCACAATGCCGGTCACAATCAAAAGACTTGCGCTGACTGCCGCGCCGAGCATAAACGACATCGGGCGATAATCGAAAACAAGCGTATGCGTCCCCGGTTCGATCCGCACCGCGCGGAACAAAACATCCGCGCGATAGAGCGGCGCCGGCTGACCATCCACGAACGCGTTCCAACCCGGATACCATGAATCGGTCAGCACCACATAGCCCGGCTGAGCCGTCGTCGCCGCCATTTCGACGCGCTCGGGTTGGTAACGCGTGATGGCGATGGTGTCGGGCGACTCTGGTTGCGGCAACGCCTGCGCCAAGTCTGCCTCCGCAGACTCTTCACCGAGCAACACCACCTGGTCGGCGCGAAAATTCCTTTCGCTCAAGCGCGCGAGCGCCGCGTCGTCGTTCATCACTTTTGCCGCGTGTACGACGAACGCGCGCGGCAGCAGGTCGAGATTCTCCCACGCCGCGACCGTATCGCTCAGATACGCCAGCCGGAACGCGTTCTTGCCGGTCAGATGCGCGAGCGAAATAGACGCGCCGTTCGCCGCGTTGAACCAGATACTTTCGATCAGCAGGCGCGCGGTCGGCTGCAGTACGCGGACGCCTACGCCGACGATCTTGCGCGCCGCCAAGTCGTACCGCGCGAGGTACGTGTGTCCCTCGAACGCGCGACCGAACGCGCGCCAGTACGCTGAGAAAGAGTGTGCGATCCGCGCGCGCTGATGCTTGATTTGGTGCGCGGCTTGCTTGCGGTCGTAATCCCAGTCCGCCGTTTCGACGCCGACGCGCAAGGACAAGGTCTTGGTCGTATCGTCGTCAAAGCGTAAAGTGATTTCAGCCACCGGCGTGCCGTCCGCAAGGTTCGCGGCTTGCTCGGTTGCGGACGCAATGTACATCACAGCCGCCGGCGTCGGCGCAATGCTAACTTCGTTGTCCAAAATATCCAGCGCGACGGAATCGGCGGGCGTCGCCATCTTCGTCTGCGGTCGTGGCTCGAGGGGGACCATCCAATAGCGCACGTTCAGCAGGCTCAGCATCGCCGGCGCAAGGTTGTAAAAGTACGCCTGGTGCCTGGCATATTCGAGCGACGTGTACGCCTGCGCGCTCTCTCGCCCAAAGGTCAGTCCGCTCGACGGAAAGAAACTGCCGCGCAGCGCCGGGAGAGACGGAAAGACCGACAAATCGGTGAACACGCGCTCGGGTTTTTGCGGCGCGCCCAGCGCAGTCGCCGATCGCGGTACCGTCTCAACGTACGCCGCCGGCGTTAGCGCGTCTATCGTCGCCAAGAACGGCGGGAAGAAACTTGCCAGGTCAAGCACGGTCAGCCCGACGATCGCGCTCGCCAAGACCGCGCCGTCGAGCCGACGCATCTTGCTCAGTCCAATCAGCGCCACCGAAACGAGCCCGAGCGGTAACGGGAGGATCTGCCACACCGTGAGCCAAAAGTCGAGGGGTTGCGCGTACGCCAATGCGATGACGCCCAGCGCGAACCCGGTCGCGAGAGTGATCGTTCGTTTGCCTAATTCTCGGGTTTGCGCCAATGCGTCTAGCGCGCTCGCGCCCAAAAGCGCTGCCGCAAAAACAAAGATAAAGAGATAGCGCGCCGGCACGCGGAACAAGCCAAAGATCGGCAGGCGATAGAGCCAGGCGTACAGCGGATTCTGTCCGCCCAACGCCAGCGCCAACGCGACCAACGCCAAGCACAGCAGGAAAATCGTCTGACGATTCCGGCGCAGCAACGGCGCAAGCAGCGCGAGCAGCAGCGGCGCGATGCCAAAGTAGAACCAGTACTCGCCGCTCGCTTCCGACGGCTCGCCGCGAGCAAAAGGCAAAAGCGCCTGAGAAAGCGCTTCGACCGGCAGCGAATAACTGGCGAAAAACTCTTGGCTCGCTGCGCGGCGAACCGAATAGCCGGTCAATTCGCTCGTCGGCAGCAGTTGCGCCGCGGCGATACCACCCCCCAGTATGCCGGGCAGCACCGTAGAGAAAACGACCGCCGCTAGCGCGGCGCGCCCGTGCGCGCGCCGATGCCACAGCCATCCGCCGGCAATGCCGAACGCGCCGAACGTGAGCGCGTTCAGGAACGCCAACTGCGCCGAGCCGCAGAGAAACTGGACGCCGAACGCCAGCGTGGTAAGCGCGAACCACACCGCGCGGCGATCGGTCATTGCGCGGAGCGATTTTTGCAGCCGGTCTTGAAAGAAAATCAACCACGGCAGCCACGCCATCGTCGCGATGACGGAGGGATGCGAGAGATGTCCAAAGATCACGCCGTTGAACGAAAAGACGAATCCCGCCAGGCACGCGCCCGGCGCGCGCACCCCCAGCGACCGCGCGCAAGCGTACATGCCGACGCCCGCCCACGCCAGGTGGAGCAAAATTCCGTACGACAGCGCGAAATGCGCCGGCAATAGTTTGTAAAGGAGCCAATTGATCGGATACAGCGCGCCCACCTGCCCTTCCGCCAGTAGCGGAAAACCGGCGAGCAAGCCCGGCGTCCAGAGCGGCAGCCGCCCCTCGTTCAGCGCGCGCGCCAGTTCAACGCCAAAGGGATGGAACAAGCGCACGACATCCGTCGTGAACCAGACATTCTGCCCGAGCGTCACCTGCCAGAAATACACCGGCGACCACGCGGCGAGCAACGCAATCGCCCCCACGTCTCCGCTACGGAAGAATCTGAGTTCACGGAAAGCGGACATTCCACTTGAAACCGAAAAATGGAAAACGATTCACGTCGCGCGTCATTTGCAACGGCGGCAGCCAATCCTGCCACGGCGCTTGCGCGCCTTGCAGCGACGAGTACGCCGAAAGCGCAAGCAGCGGCGCGAACAAGATCCAGCCGACATGCTTCCAGGTGCTTGCGTTCAGCGGCGGCGCATCAAAGATGAACGCGCACAAGGTGGGAATTGCCGGGATGAACCAACGCTCGCCATAGCCCGTGCCGCCATAGTTGCCTGTTTGCGTCGCCAGGTAGACACTCAACACGATAAAGCCCAACGCCGTAGAAATTCCTTCGATCCAAAGTGGGTGTTTGCGCTTCAATCCTACTCCGATCGCGCCGACCAGCGCGAACAACAACAGCGGATTGTAGGCGAACAGCCCTTTGCCGCCGAGGAACATGCGGAACGCGTACGCCGCGTAATCGTCCGGCGTACCGTTTCCGCCGAACGTCGCGGGAAACGCCGAGCCGGGATAATTATAGCCGTTCGTAAGCATGTACGGCGGCAGGATCGTCTGCGCGATTTGATAATCGAGCAGCGCGGTCACGAGCATTGGAATCGCCGCGCCGATCAAAAAGAATCCCCAGCGCCAGCGCTGCCGCGCCAGCGCAATCCCGGCGATACTCGCGGCGACAATACCCGCCAGCACATCGAACGAAACCGCCAGGGCGGCTAGGAATCCTGCGGCAACGAGGAGTCCGTCGGAGAAACCCGTTTTCTGCGCTTTTTCGATGCATGTCCCGCCTGATGAGGAAGAAAACGGGTTTCTGAAACTGTGCACACTCGCGTCGCGCGTCGTCAATATATAGAAACTCGCAAAGAGACTTGCCGCCGCCGGAACATGATGGTTGAAAACAAGCGCGAACGGAAACAGCAGCGTGCCCAGCCCCAACGCCAGTATCCCGATCGCCGCAATCCACACCGGCACCGCGCGGCGCAGCGCGTGATCGAAAAAGAGCCAGAGCATCAGCGCAGCGGGAACGGCAACCAGAATCAAAGTGAGCCAGGGGTACGCGCACCTCTGGCAATCAGGCGCGAGCGACGCGCCGAAGCCAAAACGCAAAATCGCGTACACCCCCGCGCCGATCAGGGTCAGCGCCGGCATTTTGTCGGAATAGAACTTGCCGCCGATCAGGACCTTGTCCTTGGTCGCGTCCACCCAGAGCGAATGGTCAATGGACCACGTCCCACGTTCCGCCAACGATTCGATCGCGGCGACGCGCGCGATGTCGTTCCACGACTCTGGCTTGCTCTTGATCAGCGTGAGCGCCCCGCCGAGAAACAAAAGCGCGATTCCCGCGCCGATTACCCTTCGCCATTTGCGATTCGCCATTCGCTATTCGCCATCGCGTCCCAATTCTGCCCGACCGCGACATCCACCTTCAACTTTGATTCCAGCGCGTACGCGTTCTCCATGATCTCGCGCACGAGCGGCGCAACAACGCGTACCTCGTCGTCGGGACATTCGAGCACGAGTTCGTCATGCACCTGGAGCGTCATCCGACTTTTCAAATTGCGCGCGTGCAGTTCGCGCTGCAACCGAATCATCGCCAGTTTAATAATGTCCGCCGCGCTGCCCTGAATCGGATGGTTGATCGCTTCGCGCTCCGCCGCGTTCTTCAGCGCGGGGTTGACGCTGCCCTTGCCGCGCAGTTCGGGAAAATAACGCCGCCGCCCCAGGAGCGTCTGCACGTAGCCATGCTCGCGCGCCTCGCGCTTGGTGCTTTCGATGTACGCCTTGACCCGCGCGAACTGGGTAAAGTAATTGTCAATCAGTTGCCGCGCCTCGGCTTGCGACAACTCGGTGCGCGCGGCGACACCGTAATCGGTGATGCCGTAGGCGATGCCAAAGTTGATCGTCTTGCCCAACTGCCGCATGGACGCCGTGACCTGCTCACGCGGGACGTTGAACAAGCGCGCGGCGGTCGCCGCGTGAATGTCCTCCCCGCGCGCGAACGCGTCGAGCAAACCCGGGTCGTGCGTGATGTGCGCGAGGATGCGCAGTTCGACCTGGGAATAATCCGCGCTGATGAGTTTGCTGCCGCGCGGCGCGATGAACGCGCGGCGCACCTGCCGCCCCAGGTCGGTGCGGATCGGAATGTTCTGCAAATTGGGGTTCGACGATGAGACGCGTCCTGTGATCGCGCCGGTCTGGTTGTAATCGGTGTGCACCCGCCCGGTGCGCGGCAACACCAGCGCGGGCAGCGCGTCCACATACGTCCCTTTGAGTTTCGACAACTCGCGGTGCTCGAGAATCAACGGGATGATCGGATGCGCGGCGCGCAGTGACTCCAACACCTCGGCGGCGGTCGAAATCTGACCGGTTTTCGTCTTGGGTAACCCAGTCGTCGGCAGTTTCAGCCGCTTGTACAGCGCATCGCCCAATTGCTGCGGCGACGCGATGTTGATCGGCATTCCAACGTGCGTGGTGATTTGCTTTTCCAACTCTTGCAGCCGCGCGGCAAGTTCGTCCGACATCCGCGCCAAAAAGTCGAGATCGAGCAACACGCCGGCGCGTTCCATCTCCAGCAGCACCGGCACGAGCGGCATCTCGACCTCGTTGAACAATTTGTCGAGTCCGTGTTCCGCCAGTTGCGGCTGGTAGAGTTCGACGAGGCGATAAGTGTAATCGGCGTCCGCGCACGCGTAACGCGACACTTTTGCAGGATCCACCTCCGCCATCGAAATCTGGTTCTTGCCCTTGCCGATCAGCGCCTCGATCTCCGTCATCTCGACGCCGAACTTTTGAAAGACCAAACTCTTCAAGCCGATGGATTGTCTCCCCGGCTCGATCAAATGCGCGGCGATCATCGAGTCGAACGCAAGTCCGCGCAGTTCGACGCCGGCTTCGGCAAGCACCGTCGCGTCATATTTCGCGTTGTGCGCGTACTTGATAATGCGCGCATCTTCGAAGATCGGTTTCAGTTTGGCGAGAACGTGATCGCGCTTAAAAGATGAAGGGTGAAAGATGAAAGATGAAGGTACTGTATCAAAGGCAAGTTGCCCTTGTTTCCCAACTTCATCTTTCAACTTTCTGCTTTCATCCTTCACGGGAACATAATACGCCTCGCCATTCCCCACGCCGATCGCCAACCCCACCAACTCCGCGCGCATCGCGTCGGTGTCGGTGGTCTCGACGTCAACGACAAACGCCTTTGCCGATTGCAGACGCGCGACCAATTGGTCGAGCGCGGCTTCCGTATCAACCGTGTGATAATTCTCGGCGATGGCTTGCGGCTTGGCGGCAACCGAGTCCGGCGGCGCCGGCTTGACGCCGGGCAGTCGTTCGATCAAACTGCGAAAGCCGAGTTCACGAAAGAGCGCGACGACGCGTTCGCGGTCGTACTCTTCGACGCGGCACGCGGCGAGATCGAGTTTCACCGGCGCGTCGGTCACGATCGTGACGAGTTGCTTGCCTTGCTCTGCCTGCGCTTGTCCCGCGCGCAATTTTTCTTGCCAGCGTTTTTCGATTTCCTCGAGGTGCGCGTAGATGTCTTCGACGCTGCCGTACGTCTGCACGAGTTTCGTCGCGGTCTTTTCGCCGATACCGGGGACGCCGGGGATGTTGTCGGACACATCGCCTTTGAGCGCCTTGAAATCAATCAGTTGGCGCGGCTCGAGTTGGTAGCGCTGCTTGACCGCCGCTTCGTCGTACACAACGAATCCGCCCCCCGACTGCGGCGAGAACATCAGCACGCGCACGTGCGGCCCGATCAGTTGCAGCGTGTCAGTGTCGCCGGTGACGATGAGCGTTTCGATGCCGCGTTCGCTTGCCTGCCGCGCGAGCGTGCCGAGCAGATCGTCCGCTTCGTACCCTTCCAGCCCGAACGCCGGAATGCCCAACGTCTCCACGACCTGGCGCGAGCGCTGCAACTGCGTCAACAAATCATCGCCGAGTTCAGGGCGCGTGGCTTTGTATTCCGCGTACAGCGCGTCGCGAAAACTCTTGCCCACGTCGAACGCGGCGGCGATGTACTCGGGCTTTTCGTCGCTCAGGACTTTGAGAACCGTCGAGGTAAAGCCGTACGTCGCGTTGGTCGGTTCGCCGCTCGGGCTGGTGAGGTTGGTTTGGATCGCGTGGTACGCGCGGTGGATCAGTGCGTGCGAATCAAGGAGAACAAGTTTCATAAGTCACTGCGCCAATCGCCCAATGAACCAATGAGCCAAACGAGCCATTCGTCAAATTGCTTTGGCTCATTGCGCATTTATTTATCCAGTCGTTCGAGGTTGCTGACGCCGCTGGTCTGCAATTCCTGATAGCGCGCGTCGGCGTTCCTGGCGCGCCACTCGACGACGACACGCCCGTCGCCGTTCTTGTACGCGGCGAGCGCCTTGTGCCTCAAGACGCGCTCAAACGCGTTCAGCAGTTCTTGGCTCGGCGCTTGCATTTTGAGACGCAAATAATCCTTCGGCTCCCATTCCATCGTAAAAGCGACGTCGCCCCATTCGCCCCGACATTCAAACGGCGCGGTCTCTTTGACGCAACTGAACCACATGCGGGTCAAGCCCGCTTTCCAAAATGTCAGCCGCAGAGCGTTCTCAATGGCAGAGCGCGAGGGAGGAAAATCGGCGAAAAACCATTGGGCACTCATTCTGTCTCTCTCCTTTTGAAAACAAAATAATGGCGCGCAGCCGGCGCTCTAGGTCGCGTTGATTTTAGCACAAGAGCGGCATAAAAACAACCTTGCGAAAAAATGCCGATCGAGATCGAAGCGAATCGCAGGCTCAGTGGGCGGCCCGATGCGCGTGCCGCGGCGTTGGCAGCCCGCGCGGACGCGTTCGTCAGCAAGGGCAACCCACCCAAAGGATGGTCGGCAATTTTGCGCGCCGTTTGCGTGGTAGGCGAAAAGCAACTTGCCAATGAGATTGACTTGGGCTATTATGGCGAGCAAGAGTCTGTGTCGCCCCCCTTGGCGACCCATTGGGTTGTCATTTGCGGACGCGAAACAAAACGGCAAGTGCCCCAAGGAATAGGCAAGCGCCAATGGACTCGAGAGGTACTGTGAAACCTACTTGTGAAGGAGGCACCATGTCCAAACAGATTTCACTCGACCGATTCACCCAGCCGTTGTTCGAGTTGCTCGACGAAACATTCGAGAACGTGCACGGCGCGTACCTCGACAAAGGCAACTCGCTCTTTGAAACGCTCGCGCCGGTGACCGCCGAACAAGCGTCGCGCGCCGCGTCCAATCAGGTGGCGACGATTGCCGCTCAGGTCAAGCACGTGCGTTTCTATCTGTGCGTGTTGCAGGACTATACTCTGAACAAGGACGTCGGGGGCGTGGACTGGGGGGAGATCTGGCGCACGACCAGGCAAGTCACGCCCGAAGAATGGGAAATCATCAAGCGCGAACTCAGAGAAGCCTATCAGAGCGTTCTCGCCACGCTGAAAAACCTGGACGGCTGGGAAGGCGAACACAGTATCGAGGGCGCTATGGGGATCGTCGCGCACACGGCGTATCACCTAGGCGAAATTCGCCAAGCCCTGGGCGTCATCAACGCGGCTCGACAAGGATGAAGCATTTCTCGAAACGAAATCCTCCGATCGCGCCACGCGACCTGCAGATTCAGGCTTGCTCACAGATTGGCGCAAACCGAACCAGCCATCGAGTTCCCAGACGGCTTTGATTTCGTCAAGCGAAAACAGGGTAAGATCGGGATGACCTGGGACGTGCCGCGCGCTTTGACCAAGCCAGCCGCATTGGCAGACAAGCGCATGGCTCGCCGCCACCGCGCGTTTGTCTGCCGCCGAGTCGGAGGGTCTGGTGGAGAAAGATGTTCTGCCCCTTTTCCTACGCGGCAAGGGGAGGGGTGCGCCCCTTCCCTGGGAGGGAAGGGGGTGGGGGTTAGGTCGGACTGCCAGTCAACTGACTCAAGCCCTCGGTGGAATGTCAAGAGCCGCGAGGCAGGGGGCAAGAACAAATAAACCTAACCTGCGCCGAGCAGCAGATAGCACTTGGCCTGCTTGCTCATTCGATTTTGTACGCGCTCGGATCCGGCTTGACCGCGCGCGGCATCCACAGGGGTCGGCGCAGATTGGCCGGACCGGGTGCAGGGCGCGTCAGCGCGAGCCATTCCTTGTAGATTTCGTGGGCGCGGTTCGTGTCCACAAACACATCCCCATAGCGGTCGCCGGACTGCGCTTTGTCGACGCGCACCTTTTGATGCCAGCAGTGCATTCCGCTGATCGGGTCGGGATGGACGGGCATAGTCAGATTTTGATGCACGCCGACCTCGTTCCACCACACGCGCAGAGAATCGGGGTCGTTGCTCGCAAAGGGTTTTGCGCCTTCGAGTTGCTTCATCGTCCATTTGCCGCCGGCGTGTTCCAGTTTCACCGTCGAAGCAAGCCAGCCCGAACCGCTCTGCTTGTCCAACCTCCAGCGTCCCATGTGATGCGAACACGCAACCACACGCGGATGAATGCTTTCCGTCACCCACACCTTGTCCACGAAATACCCGATGTCGGTCGTCACGCGCACCAGGTCGCCGGTCTTGACGCCGAGTTGGCGCGCGTCATCGGTGTGTATCCACACGGGGTTCTTGTGCGAAATCTCTGCCAGCCATTTCGAGTTCGCGCTGCGTGTGTGAATCTGGGTCGGCAGGCGAAAAGTCGAAAGCAAGACGAATTCATTCTTTGCCCGATCCACATTGTCGCGCCGCACGTGACTGGGAATGTATGCCGGCAAAGCGTACTCCCCCCATTTCCAATCCTGCATCGTACGCGAATAGATTTCAAGTTTGCGCGAGGGCGTCGGAAAGCCGACGTACTTTTCGCCATCAATTTCGACGCCGATTGCCGCGCCGCCTTTTTTCACCGCATGGGTCGTCGCATCTACGCTCGTTCCTTCAAGTTCCCTCTCCGTTAGTTTCTTCTCGTGGGTCTGGTAGACCAGGTCTTTGACGGTGAACGCGCCGTACTTGCGCATGAACTCGAGTGGGGTCAGGTTTTCTTGCTGCGCCGCTTCGGGTAAGCCGGGGACACTGTTCTCAAAAATCCAGCGATAGTAATCCGTGACCGTCATCTTTTCGCCGGGGCGAAAAGGCGATTCAAAATACTTGCGGATGCCCAGCGACCCATCGGGATCGATGCGCCACGACAACTCGATCCAGAACTCGTCTTCTTCCCAGACCTGACCTGGGTTGGCTTCGTACGTGTACTTGACCGGCTTGCCGATTTTCTCCAGCGCCACGCGGCGCACCGGTTGCCGGAACGCGATCCATTGCGCGGCGTGCGTTTCATAACTCACCAGGTCGTGCCGCTCCGGTCCCAGTCCCATCGGCAAGACGTAGTCGGCGAACCACGCCGTCTCATTCCACGTGGGCGTGAGCGCGGCGTGCAAGCCGACCAGGTTTTCATCGGACAGCACTTCCATCCATGTCGCACCATCGGGATTCGTCCACACCGGATTATAGACCCGCGTGAAATAGACGGCGAGTTTGCCGCGTCCCTCCTTCAAGAAATGCGGCAGGAGAAAACTCATTTCAAAGTACGCCAGCGGATACTCTTTCGGCATCAAGAGTTCGTTCCACACTTTTTGCGGCGGCGGCTTGAGCGGCGGCGTGGGCACGAATTTGTTGAACCCGTTGGGCGACGTGCCACCGGGCGTTCCCACCGCGCCGACGAGCACGCTCAAAAATTCCAGGCACCGCGCCACCTGCCAGCCGCCGAGATTCGCGGTCGCGGCGCTGCGCCACACGTGCGTCGCAAACGCCGACCCGGCGCGTCCGATCTCGCGCGCGATTTCGACAATCGTCTGCGCCGGAATTCCCGATTCCTTCTCCGCAAATTCCGGCGTGAACGAAGCGTAATTCTTTTTGAGACGCTCGATAAAGTCGTCGAAGGAGTAGTTAGCAATTGGAGATTGGAGATTTGGCTCATTGGGCAATTGGCTCATTGGCTCATTGATCATGAACTCTTCCCAATTCGTCCAGCGGCGCACGAAATCGCGATTGAACAAATTCTCGTTCAAGATCACGCGCGCCATGGCGAGCAGAACCGCGGCTTCCGAACCGGGCCACGTCGGCAGCCAATAGTCTGCCAGCGAAGCCGTGTTTGACAAGCGCGTGTCCAGCACCGCGATTTTCGCGCCGCGCATTTTCGCTTCGATAATGCGTTGCGCGTGCGGATTGAAATAGTGCCCCGTTTCGAGGTGCGACGAGATGAGCAGAATAAAGCGCGCGTTCGCATGATCGGGCGAGGGGCGATCAAAGCCATGCCACAAGGAATAGCCGAGGCGCGCCGCGGAGGAGCAAACGTTCGTGTGCGAATTGTGTCCGTCAATTCCCCACGCTTGCAAAACGCGATCCATGTAACCATCGTGCCCGGGACGACCGACGTGATACATGATTTCGTTGCGCCGTCCTTCCGTCAGCGCTTTGCGAATCCGTCCGCCAATATCGTCGAGCACTTGGGCCCAGGTCACACGTTCCCATTTGCCTTCGCCGCGTTTTCCGGCGCGTTTAAGCGGAAACAAAATCCGTTCGGGATCAGTCACCTGGCTGTACGTCGCCGGACCTTTCGCGCAGTTGCGTCCGCGCGAGCCGGGATGTTCGGGGTTGCCTTCGAACTTGCGCACCTGGAGCGTCTTTTTGTCAATGTACGCAAGCAAGCCACAACCGGCTTCGCAGTTAAAGCAGACGGTCGGCACGAGCATGTAATGCTTCTCGACGCGGCGGGGCCAAGCGGTGGGCTCGTACTCCATCCAATCGTCCCACTGCTCAACCGGCGGATACGCGGCGAGTTCTGGTTTCGTCGTCACAAAATCAAGCGCAACACGCGTCATAATTCACTCCCAGGAAAACAACTGAACCGCGAAGAAAACATAGAAAACCCTTGCGGTCTTCGTCTTGGCGGTGAGACTTGGCTTTACTCAACTATTCGGCACCCTCTGCCCGGCTTGCACCCAGGCGTGCAGGACCGCATACAATCCGGCGAGCGCGCAGGCGCCCCCGATCGCGCTGACGAATGTCAGCGCGGTGGCAAGCGCGATGACCGCCAACGCCAATCCAACTATCTCTGCCGCGATGCCGCCCCAGAAAAACGCACCGAAATATCCGTGGGTCATTAGACGATGTCCGTAGCGCGCGTTCGTCGTCGCGGGTGGAATCGCGAAATCGGCAAGGATTTGTGTGACGATGAGCGCGGCGAGACTGACGACGAATGCCCAGACGAGCGGAGTCGTCGCCGCAACCGCTAACCCGCCGATCATCGCCGCGATCAACAACGCGCCGCCGCCAGCCGCCCCGGCGTGGAGGAATAGATTGAGCGCAAGCGGCGGCGACTGCCACAAATCGCGCCCTTCCGCTTGGGAAAAGAGAAACGCCGAATAGATCGCGGAAAAGATCGCGAGAAACGCGGCGGGAAACGTCAACGCGTTTTGCGTTTGCTTGAGCCAATCCATTGGCAGCGCAATCGTCGCGCGCACGAATGTTTCTTGCGCCACGCTCGCGAGAAACCATAATCCGCCCAGCGCCGTGAATCCCATCAAGATGAACGCGCCGCGCGCGAGCCACGAACGCAGCTGCGGGCGCAATACGATTTTCAAGAATCGGCGCGGCTGTTTCAAATCCCAGACGAGGAAAAAGGTCGTGATGCCGATGAACACAAGCGATAGGCATGCGGCAAGCGCGGCAAACGCGTTGGGGATCGGCAATCCAAATCCCAGGAACAACGCCGGGATAAAAAACACGCCCGCGCCGATGGATTTCGTCCACAGGTACGCCGCAACTTTCCAGCCCCAGGGCATTTCGTGCGGCACGTCGTACACGGTTTGCGTCAGCGCGCCCGCAAACGTGCCCCCGCGCTGAATCGGTCCAGCGTGCCGGCCATTCGGCGCATATGCCGATTCGCCTACGTCTGCCCACATCCACGTTTCGGAACGCGCCGTCGCGAGCGGATTGAGCGATGCCGCTTCGCCGTCTATGTAGAATACTTTGGGATTCGTGCCTTGCTCCGGTTTGCGCACCGAAACCTGTTCGCGCGCGAGGAGCCGCGAGACCTGAGAACTGGGATCGTCCACGTCGCCGACGATGATCGCCCGTTCGGGGCAAACGATCACGCACGCCGGCTCCAAACCGCGCTCAAGCCGATGCGC
Source organism: Anaerolineales bacterium UBA4826 (assembly GCA_002400365.1). GTDB lineage: Bacteria > Chloroflexota > Anaerolineae > UBA4142 > UBA4142 > UBA4142. Next base: position 71,544 of record DHFK01000087.1, read on the forward strand.
GCAGAAATGGCATTTCGCCGCGGTGTGCGTTTCCGGGTCAACGTAGATCGCGTCGTAGGGACACGCTTGCAGGCACGCTTTGCACGCGATGCACTGCTCGCCGTTGAATTCGACGATGCCATCCGGTCGCCGATACATCGCGCCGGTCGGACAGATGCGGACGCACGGCGGATTATCGCATTGATTGCAGCGCGTGACCTGAAAGTACCGGCGTGTATGCGGAAACTTGCCTTTCTCGACGTACTTGACCCACGTGCGAAACACGCCGAGCGGCACCTGGTTCTCTTCCTTGCACGCGACACTGCACGCGTGACAGCCGATGCATTTGCGATTGTCAATGATCTTGGCGTATTTCATCTAGTCTCCGCCGGAAATTCGTGGGTTGATGATTTGATCCAAGCGCGAACGATCAAACACTTCCCCAGCGGAATGGCGCAGGGGAATCGTGAGCAAGCCCACGCCGAACAACAGCGACATGAACAGCGCCACCACGCCAATGACGATTTCACCGCTGAGCGGTCCAATCGCGCCACGCGCGATGAATTCCTCCCAGGTCGTAACCGCAGTTGGCTGGGTGATATTCTTCAAAATCCAACTCGCGATCAGCGTGAGAAAAATCCAACTGTAGTTGCGGCGAAAGCGCCGTCCCAGGGCTTCCCAGAGCGAGATCGGAAACTGCGGATGGCGCAAACTGTCTGCCAGTCTTTCTGCCCACTGGGGCGAGGGCTCGTGGGGCGGTACCAACATCGCCGCAAAATAGTTGCACTCCATCAAACGCGCGCGGTACGCCCACAACTCATAATAACGATCGCGCCGCGCTTCGATAAACAGAAAGAGGGCGATCAAGAACAGGTTGATGATGATGACGCCGTGATGATGATCCGACGCGGAGAGCGAGAAGGAAATCGCCGCGCCGGCAGTGATGATCGCCCAGTTGGTTGTGGCGTCGAGCCGCTGGCGCCAGACGTTCGAGCGTTGAATCTCCGCCCGATAAAAGTGGACAAACGCCGTGTTGAACTCGCTCGTTTTAAGGTCGAGGTCGCGAAATTTCCAAATCGGTTCGCGTCCCGTTTGAGATTGGGTCATGAGGCAGATTGATCGAGCAGCATCACCGCGTGGGTCAGATCGTCCACGGTCATGCCCGGTGATTGAATGGCGAGGTTGCGATAGACTTCCTCGGCGCGCGCCTTGACCGCATTCATATCAAGCGCCGTGCCGCGCAACGCCAGTTCGAGCGCGCCCGGCGCGAATTTCGGCAGCATCGTGAAATCGCCGGAGAGCGTGACGTCGTCAATGCGTCCCGCGCGCGTGCGCGCGGTTACCCGAATCAAACCGCCGGGCGCTTTGTGCGCCGCTTCGATCACGCGCACGTCTTCGTGAATCTTGACGCCGACCTGGCGCAGTCCGCCTTTTTGATAGAGCCATTCATCGGTCACCGCTTGCGCGTCCAATTGCGCCGCAATCGCCAGTTCCTTTTCGGTCGGTTCGCCGGGAACGATCTTGCGTCCCAGCACCGCCTCGACTTGCTCGAGATAGATTTTGACGACGGCGTCACGATCGGGCGTGCGTCCCAGGTGGCGCGTCATCGTCGTCATGTATTCGTTGAGGGATTGGAAAATCTTGTCGCGCATTTTCTCGGACGACACCTTCAACACTTGCGCCATCAACTCAACATTGAAATCGAACATCAATGAGCCGACGACGACTTCGGCGTCGCCCATCTGCGCCGCGCCGGTGCCGCCGATCTTTTTGCCTTGCACGTGAATATCGTTGATCGGGCGATAGGTCGCCGGAATGCCAAACGCCCGATACGTTTCGACGAGCGGCTTGACGTACAGCGCAAATCGTTCGCCGAGATCGGCAGGCAAAACGTTGCGGTGGAAAATCCATTGTGTAAAGACCTGGTTTTGGTCGAGGTACACCGCGCCGCCGCCCACCTCGCGCCGATAGATCGGCAAGCCATGTGCGCGGCAGTACTCCACGTCCACTTCTTTTTCCAGTTCCTGATGAAAACCGATGCACACGTACGGTTCGGTCGGTCCGACGAGGATGATCGTGTCCGGCGAATCCGCATCGAGCGCGTATGCGACGGCATGGTAGATCGTTTGCGAACGAACCGGGGGAACGAGTTTGAGGTCGAGAAGACGGATGTTGCCCATCAGCATAATCTCCAATCTCCAATCTCNNGATTCTTCGATTTTTTTCTGGTACTCGGCGAACGCACTGGCGGCGTCCACGAGCAACGCGCGCTCGGCTTCCAGATTCGTCGGTCGGATTCTCACGAGCCAGCCCGCCGCGTACGGATCGCGATTGGCGATCAACACATCGCGTTCGAACGCGGCTTGATTCGTCTCGATGAGTTCGCACGACAGCGGCGCAGGAAACGGTCCGACCCATTTGCCGCTTTCAATCGTCGCCAGCGCCTTACCGCGCGGAAACTCTTTGCCCAGCGCGCGAAACTGCACGTGAATCAATTTGCCGCAGCGAGTCTGGGCTGGGTCGGTCATGCCGCAGGTCGCCGTGCCGTCGTCGTTGAATTGCACCCAAACATCCTGCGCCACATCGTAATATAAATCTGTTGGGAATGCACAGCCGCGGTAAACGTTCATTTGCAAATCTGCCAAAATTGCCAAACATGCCAAATGATCCTGGGCGCAGAGGAAGGATTTGGCACATTTGGCGCGTTTGGCTTATTTGGCACGTTTGACCTTCACTCGCATTTGATTCCTTCTTTTTCCATAAACTCTTTGTACTTGGCAACGCCATCCGCGCCGGTCACGAGCGCGGCTTTGTCCATGTCCCAGTTCGTCGGCTTCATCCGTACGATCCATCCGTTGCCGTACGGCTCGTCGTTGATAAGCGTCGGCGTTTTCGTCACCGCGTCGTTCGCCGCGACGATTTCGCCGGTAAGCGGTGCCGCCACGGGCCCCACCCACTTGCCGCTTTCGAGCGTGGCGACGCTTTTGCCTTTCTCAATCGGCTTGGTGGTTTTCTTGATCGTCGCGGAAACGAGTTTGCGCGCGAGATGTTGCGCGACATCCGTAATGCCCACCGTCACTGTTCCATCCGACTCGGGGCGCACCCATACGTGCTTTTCGACTAGGTAATGCAAATCTTCGGGCAGGTTGCATCCGTTCACCGTGCTCATGATTTTGGCTCCTTGAATCGTTTTGCGGAAATCATCGGCGCAGGATTGTCCTTTGTCAATCCCGCGCGCAGACGCGCGGCGAGTTGCTCGCGGAGCGATTCGACCCACGCGACCATGCCCACTGCCGCGCGGGTGGCTTGCACAGTTTCGGTTTCCAAATCCTGGGCGACAAACCCGGCTTGCGCGAGGTCTTTGACCCGTTCGGTCAACTCGACGCGCGCCAGATGCGTCGCGTGCATCAACGCGGCAATGCTCGCGCCCTCTGATTTTTCAAGCGCACGCAGAACCTGGTAATTGAGCGGATCTGCCGCGAGGCGCAGCGCACGCAAAACCCAATCGCGCGTCGTCGTTTCGATTTGCGCGTCGTCGCGTTGCAGCGTTTCAACCCAGCCGACAAAATCCGTCGCCGTGTCGAGCCGGTCTAGCCGATCCAGCGCGATCAACACGTTGCGCAGACGCGCCCACAATCCTTCGATCAACTCGCGGGCTGGGTCGTTCACACCGCAACCTGTTGCGCGATGGGCAGTGCGACCGGTTTAGCGGGCTGGGTCGCGGGCTTGAAATCGATCGCCTCGGCGACGAGTTCGACAATATCCTTGACGATGATCTTGCCTTCGTTGCCGGAGGTCTTGACCGCATCGGTGAACATTGCCACGTCTTTCGGACACGCGACGACAAAGAGCGGAACATCCTTGCGACCTGGGTCTGCCAACACGCGCAATGCTTCGCGGATACGATTCTCCGCCGGTTTCTCGCCAGGCACGCCCGTGCCTTTCCAAATCTGACCGCCGCCCGCGCCGCAGCAAAACGAGTCGGCGCGATTGCGCGGCATCTCGATCAACTCGACGCCCAGTTGTTCGAGAATGTAACGCGGCGCGTCGAACGCGCGATTGTAGCGACCGAGGTAGCACGGGTCGTGGTACGTCACGCGGTACTTGAGCGAACGACTGAGTTTGATCTTGCCCTCGCGCAGCAAGTACTCGATGGCGCGCGTGTAATGTTCGACCGTGAAGGTATGTCCCAGTTTGGCGTACTCGAAACGGAGCGCATTCAGCGTGTGCGGGTCGGTCGTCAGAATGCCTTGGCGGAATTTCGCTTTGCTCAGCGCCTCGACGTTGTGTTCCGCCAGCATTTCGAATAAACCCTCTTCGCCGATGCGCCGCGCATCGTTCCCGGAATTCCATTCCGCCTCGTACAAAATTCCAAAATCCAGCCCGGCTTGGTTCAGCAGTCGCGCAAACATTCTCGACGATTCTTGTCCGCGTGGATCGAAAGAGGCGTAATCGCCGACGAACCAGAGATAATCCACTTCTTCTTTGCGCGCGTCCTTGATCTTGAACTCGAGCGCTTGCGTCCACTTGGCGCGCATCCGTCCCGATTGTCCAAACGAGTTCCCTTGCTTGGCGAGATTCTCTAGCGATTTTTGCAGATTCGCGTCGAGCGCATCGCCTTCCGCGATGAGCGCGCGGCGAACGTCTATGATGTCCACCATCGGCGTATTGCCGACCGGACACACCTCGACACACGCGCCGCACGTCGTGCACGCCCACGCCGCTTCTTTCGAAATTGCAAATTCCCATAACGGCGGCGACGATTTGCCGCCGACGAAATCGGTGAGATGCTGGTTGAGATAGTAGCGTTTATTGATTTCAAGCGCGGCTGGCGAGAGCGGCGCACCGGCGGCGTACGCCGGGCACACCTCCTGGCACCGATTGCACATGATGCACGCGTACGCGTCCATCACTTGATGCCAGGTCAGATCTTGCAGATGCTTGGCGCCCGCGCCGTCTTGTTCCGTCGTCGCCAGCGGCCGGTCACGGAAGAAGAACCAGTTGAGCGGCGCAAAGAAAATGTGAATGTGTTTCGAACGCACAAAGTACGGAAAGAAAAAGAGAATGAGACCGAGCGCGCTCCACCACGTCACATGAATCCCGATTTGCAAAACCGGCGCGGGCAATCGCGCGAGCGGAATCGCCGCGAGACTCGCCGTCGGTTCGAGCCAATGGCTTTGCCCGCTCGCCGCAATCTGCAAACCACTACCCAGCCACCGCGAGCCAACATGCAGCAAGATAAAGGTACCGACGATGAACGAATCGAAACGAATCGCGCCGGCGCGCACGCGGTCATTCAATAAAACGTTCGCGCGAAAATTGAACGCCGGATCGCGGCGGATGAACCGGCGAATCAACAGCGCGCTCATGCCGATCAGCACGCCGACGCTCAACAGATCGGCGGCAAGATCGTAGAGATTGAACAGCGTCGCCAGATTGCCCGCACGGAGAGTGGCAACGAACTCTGGGAAATAGCCCGTGGCGACATCAAGAATATTGACGAGGAGATAGAATGTAAAGCCGGCGAAAACCATAAAATGAAAAATGCCGACGAGTGGACGTTGAAAAAATACTGGCAGATTCGTGCCGACGACCAAGAGTTGCGCGAGGATGCGTTCGCGCAACGTCGCGCGAATATGCCGCCAATCGGGATGCCCGCGCCCACGCCCAATCGCGCGCCCGATGCGGAACGCGAGCACGCCCGCCCAACCGAGCATCACCACCGCTAGAACGATAAAGCCGATCTTCTCAGGAAACGTTAGCATGAAAACCCCGGTTCAGTTTGGCACGTTTGGCTTATTTGGCAGATTTGATCTTCTCCGTCAACGCGGGCACCACGTCGAACAAATCCGCCGTGATGCCGTAATGCGCCACGTCGAAGATCGGCGCGTTCGGATCGGTGTTGACCGCAATGACCAGGCCCGCGTCGCGCATGCCTTCGAGATGTTCGGGTGCGCCGCTGATGCCCACCGTGAAATACAACTTGGGTTTGACGGTCTGACCCGATTTGCCGACCTGGCGCGCTTTGGGCAGCCAGCCATTGTCCACAATCGGACGCGACGCGGAGACTGCGCCGCCCAACGCCGCGGCAAGTTCTTCGACCAGCGGGATATTGTCCGCGCTCTGAATGCCGCGCCCGACGCTGACGAGAATTTCCTGCTTGGTGATATCCACATCCGCTGCTTCGGGTTCGATGAGTTGCTTGAATCGTACGCCGCCATCGGTTGCCGTCACCGCAACCTGTTCGACGCTGGGCGCATTGGCGCTGCGTCCGGCGTCCGCGCTAAACGAACCGGGAAGGATCGAAACGATGAGTTGATCGCTCGTCGCTTCGGCGTCCGTGAGCAGTTTGCCGCCGTACAATTGCGCGGTTGCGATGATCTTGCCCTCTTCGACGCGCGCGTTTTTGCAGTACGCGACGAGCGGAATGTTCAACAGCGCCGACACGCCTGCCGCCAAGTCCATCCCCATCGAAGTATTCGCGATCATCACGAGCCGTGGTGCGCGCGTTCGAATCAACTCCGCGAGCGCATTGCGGTACGCTATCGGCGCAAAATTCGCCCACGCCGCGTCGCCCACACACACCGCGACATCGGCTTTGCCCAGTCGCATGGCAAGATTCGGGTCGCCGATGAGCGCCGCCTCGAGTTTGCCGCCCAGCGCATCCGCCATCTCGCGCCCTTTGCCCAGCATTTCNNCGTGTTGCGTGATGCGTAACGCTTGATTTCACGTTTCACGCATCACGTATCACGTTTTACTTGACCAACCCGCGCTCTTTCAAAATCTCCGCCACGCGTGACGCCACCGCCTCCGCATCGCCCTCCAGCATCTCGGCGCGTTTACCGCTTTCCGGTTTGAACATGCGGCGAATGGTGATGCCTGCCTCGGTCGCGCCATCCGCTGATGCGCTCGTCTCGATTTTCTTTTCCTTCATCATCGCGCGTACTTTGGAGATGGGCGCATAACGTGGCGCTTGTTTTGCCGCTTGAATTCCCAGGACGGCAGGCAAGTCCACTTCAAATTCCCCCAGCATTCCACCGGCGTACTCTTTGCGGACGACGGCGACCTTGCCATTCACTTGAACGCCGGTAACCACGCTGACGTGCGGGATACCCAGATTCGTCGCGAGCAAAACACCGACTTGCCCATCCAGGTCTTCGACCGATTGCACGCCGGTCAGAATCAAATCGTGCGGCATCGCTTTGATCGCATCGGCAAACAGTTTTGCGGCAGAGTGACTTGTCATACCATTTGCAAAATCGCCTTCGATCTTGATCGCCTTGTCCGCGCCCTTGGCGTAACAAGTGAACAAGGTATTGTCCACCTCCGGCGTGTCGAGCGCGAGACACGTGACCGAGCCGCCGTGTTCTTCCTTCAACAACAACGCCTGTTCGAGCGCCCAATCGTCAAATTCGTTGACGCCCAATTTCAAATACTCTCGATTCAACCCCGTGCCGTCGTCGTTCAATTCCAGTTCCTCGACCAAATCGGGAACCTGGCGCATACAAACAATGATGTTCATACATCCTCCAATGAGCCAATGAACCAATGAGCCAATGAACCAAAGAGAGCGTTTGGCAAATTGGCTCATTGGGTAATTGGCTCATTTCATCGCTTCGTCCACCAACTCGATAACATCGCGCACGACCAACTTACCTGCATTGCCCGTCGCTTTCACCGCGTCTTCAAAACGTGATACCTCAAAGGGGCAACACACCGCGAGAACGTCCGCGCCGGTCTCGACCGCTTCGACGACGCGGCGGTCCGAGAGGCGCATGGTCGTATAGTCGCGCGAAAAGGAATCGAGCCACATGCCGCCGCCACCGCCGCCGCAACAATAACCGTTCACGCGGTTGCGCGGCATCTCGATCAACTCGACGCCGGGGATCGCGCGCAACAAATCGCGCGGCGCGTCGTACTCGCCATTGTGCCGACCCAGGTAGCAGGGATCGTGGAACGTCACCTTCTTGTTCAGCGATTTCTTGAATAGCGGCTTTAATTGATCTACCTTGGGCGCGAGGAATTGCGTGTAATGCGCCACGTCGTAATTGCCGTTGTACTGCGGGTACAGATTCTTGAACGCGTTGAACTCGTGCGGACCCGTGACGACAAGTTTGTTGAATTGGTACTTGCCAAACGTCGCGATGTTCTGCTCGGCAAGCATTTCGAACAGACCTTTTTCGCCCGCGAGCCGCTGCGAATCGCCGTCGTCTTTTTCTTCCGCGCCGAGAATGCCAAAGTCAACGCCGAGCGCGGTGAACACCCGCGCCATGGCGCGCGCCGCGTCTTTGCCGCGCTGATGATACGACGTGTACGTGCTAACGTACCACAACACATCCACCGCGCGTTTGGCTTGCGCCATGATCGTGACCGGCACGCCGGCGTCTTTCGTCCACTCGGCGCGCTTGCGCGGATTCTCGCCGAGCGGGTTGCCATAGCGCGCGGTGTTCTCGAACGCTTTCTGCAATTCCGGCGGCACCGTGCCCTGGTTCACCGCGACCTCGCGCACGGCGGGCATGATCTTGATCATGTTCACTTCTTTGGGACACACGCGCAGACAATTCTGACACGTCGTGCAGAGCCACAAGTCCGGCGAGTCGACCAGCACCGTGCCCGTTTGTGCCTTGCGATAAATCTTGCGCGGACCGTAATCGCCAACAATGTCCACCGGACAAACGCCGATGCATTTCGCGCATTGATAGCAGTACGCCAACGATTCAGCGCCAGGCAGCGCGGCAATCTCTTCGATGTTCTCCGGCGTGTACCGAAAGATCACACGCTGTTCGAACATGCGGTTCCATTGCCCGGAAATATCTACTCCGTCAACCACGATATTCTCTTTTTCAATCGGTGTGGCTTTGACGCTTTGAGGCATTTCGTTCTCCTTGATACGAGTCCACAGTCGACAGTCGCCCGTAACGAATTTACTGTCGACTGTCGACCGTCGACTGTGGACTGGTTTTCAATCCCAGCATTCTTCTCACCAAACGCGGCAATGGCGGCAAGACCTTGTGGAACTCGCGCGTGAGCCGCCACGCGGTGACACCGTACACATACGCCGCATAGGTCGTCGCGAGAAAAGCGTCAATCGCAAACGGGCGATCTTGCGGCGTCGCGCCCAAGCCGCCGTCAAAGAGCCACTTGGCGTCTTCGACCTGGGTGACCATCACAATCGCGCGTCCCACGCGCAAATACGTCTGACCGAGCGAGTCGCCGCGCAATTCCTTGTCGCCGTCGAGGAGCAAGGGCAGCACGCCGGTGCGCGATTCGGGGTTGTACATCCAGCGGCTCCACAGCCAGTAGCGTTGTGGAAAAGTAAAGTGCAAGAGTTCGCCCGCCAGTTCGACGCCTTTGGCTGGATTGATCGCTTGGGTCTCAGCGAGGAATTGAGCGATGCGCGCGCCCAGGTCTTGCTCCGCGCCGTGCAACAGCGATGCCACTGCCCGATTGAACGCGCCGTCGTCTGCGTCATGCCACACTTGGCTGCGCTGACGGCGCGCGACCGGAATTTGTTCCAAAAGCGATTCGATCTCTTGCGCCGTCAGCGCTTCGATGCGTTCCGGCGCGCGGAGCAGAATCTGGGTGCGCTCGCTTTTCTTGCTGAGTTCGCGCACAATCGGTTGCAGTTCGCGCCACTCGATGGTTTCGAACGCGTCTTGCAGATAATCGCGCAGTTCCGGCTCGACGGCGGCTGGCATTCGTTTGTCTCTACTGGCTCTGCGATTTGCGCGCAGTGGTCACGGCGCGCAACGACGCGAGACCCGCCATCGAAATCGTGTCGTCCAAATCTTTCGGACCCGCCGCCGCGCCCGCCACAAAAATCCCAGGAATCGAAGTGGCAGTCGGATCGAGCGATTCGGGCGGCACGTCAATAAAACCGTACTTGTTCTGTTTCAATCCCAGGGCTTGCGCGACTGTTTTGGTGCCCTTGCTCGGCTCCATGCCCACCGACAAGACGACCAAGTCCATCGTCACTTCCATCGGACGACCCATCGTCGTGTCTTCGCCGCGCACCAAGAGTTTGTCGCCTTTTTGAATCACCTCGGTAACAATGCCTTTGATGTAATTCACCTTGTATTTTTCCTGCGCGGGCCAGTAGATTTCATTTTCCCAATAGCCATACATCCGCATGTCAATGTAAAAAATAAACACCTTACACGAGGGGACAAGTTGCTTGACCTCAATCGCTTGTTTCGACGCGATGCCGCAACAGACCTTGGAACAGTACTCGTTGCCGATTTGCCGGTCGCGCGAGCCGACGCACTGTATAAAACAGAGTCGTTCCGGTGACGCGCCGTTTGAACGACGCACCACCTGTTTGGCTTTAAGCATGGCTTCGAGATCGGCGATGGTGATGACATCGGGATACTCGTAGTAATTATAGATTTGCGTTTCGCGCGCCGGATCGAAATGATCGAACCCGGTCGCGACGATGATCGCGCCGGCATCCAGCGTCTGCGCGCCACGGCTGTTTTCGATCTTGACGCGGAAACTACCGGCGGCGCCTTCCATACCGACGACACGCGAATTCAAATGCAGAGCGACCTGGGAATTCTGTGTGACGCGTTCGATGATTCCATTGAACGCTTCTTCGGCGTCGCGGAAACCGTGCGTGAGCGCGGCATATTGCGCGGCAATCGGCGTGCCGCCGAGACGCTCGCGTTGCTCGACCAGAACCGCAGACAGTCCCAGTTCGGTCACATTGCGCGCGGCTTCCAGTCCCGCCGGTCCGCCACCGATAATCAGCACGCGATTGCTTGCCATGATGTCTCCTTCTCGTGGCGAGTGACGAGAATCGCTCGGCACATGTCACTCGTCACTTGGTTTTTATGGGCGCGTCGGAATCTGCCCAGGTCACGCCTTCTTTTTCGCCGCGCCGAATTTGTGCGAGGTCGTCTTCGAACTCCTGCCAGTACGGTTGCCAGTCCAAGCCGATCTTGTCGAGCAAGGGGCGCCAGTCCGACGAGTGCCAATGCAGTTGTAGAACGCGAAACGGATGCGCGCCCATCGCGAGCGCGGCGAGTTGCGCGTCGGACAAGACGGGCACGCCGACTCTGAAATTGTGCGCCTTGCCGGAAAACTGGCTCTTGTCGAGCGTCGTCACGCAGCCGGTGTCGTGTGTGATGACGACGTCTGGATTCGCTTCCATCATCATCACCTCAATCTTGCGTTGCACCGCGAACGAGCGCGTGAAATCACGCTGAACTAGGACGTGGCGAAAACCGAATCCGCAGCAATCGAACCAGGTCGAATAGTCTGCCGGCGTCGCGCCGAGCGCCTTGATCAAGCCGGTCACCGTCGCCGTGCGCTGTCCACCGAAAACTTCCCAGTCGTAAATCGCGTCTTCGGGAACGATTTTGTGATAGTGGCACGCCGGATGCACGCACGCGGTTACGTTATCCAAAGCGAATACTTGGCGTTTCACAAATTCATTGCGCATCACGTGCACCCACTCGCTGTAATGCACGATCTCTTCGGGGATGACGAGCGGCTTGCCGATTTTGTCGAGGACGCGGCGCACGCCGTCGCGCAAATCCTGGTGCTTGACGAGTTGCTCGCGCGCTTCCTTGTAATGTCCGAACGACGTGCCGCAATGGATCAGCGGGTAATAGCCCGTTTCGTACGCGGCGGCAAAGTTGCGCATCATCACCGCCGCTTGGGCGACCGCGTTCGAAGTCGCGGAGGCGTAATAGTTCCAGCCCGTGCAGGAGGTTTGATCGGTGGGGTCAATGAAATCGAGTCCGAGTTGACGATGCAGCCAAAAGATCGAAGTGGAATAACCGGGGATGTGACCGCACTGCCCACACGATTTGTGATGCCACGTTTTCTGAATCGGTATTTTTTTCGTGCGTCCAAACTTGGTCAACACCTCGACGTGGGGTTCGGGCACGCGCTGGACGATGATTTCGCCCTTGTGCTCGAGTTCGAACAATTCCTCGCGCAGGTCGTGCGTCGGGGCGGCGTTCGGATCGCGCGGAAAGACTTGCGCTTTGCGCGCCTTGATTTGATCGAGGTCTATGGTTGTGGTTTTCATCACTCGCTCCTATCGAGGCTGGAAGTTGGAAGTTAGAGATTGGAGATTAGAGGTTGGTCGCATGGCAATCCAATTTCCGATTTCTAACATCCAACCTCCAGATTATTCAACCCACTCCGTTTCCGCCAATTCTTCTTCGACGATTTCGGCGATGAGGTCGTGCAAGCCGGGATCCACTTCCTTGATGAGATCCAGATTGCCGGTCGAATACCAGATGTAATACAGTTCGCGCAAGGTCTTGGCGTCAGTCTTCCACGCCGCATCGGTCACGCCGCGCATCGTTTCGGTNNTTGTAAATGACGCGGCTGTAACCCTGCAACACCTCGCGCGTTTCTTTCAGACCATTGCGCACGGCGACCTCGCGGATGAGCGTGACGAGACCGCCGGGATTATTTTGGCGCGGACAGCGCACGCACGAGAAACACTGCGCGCAGTTCCAAATGTCGTCCGCGAGGATTTCGTAAAAGCGATCGATGTCTTCGCGCGCCATGGTCTGCGCGATCACGCGCGGGCTGTAATCGTAAAAGCGCGCGCTCGGACACGCTGACACGCAGATGCCGCATTCGTAGCAGCCGTAGAGATAATCGGTATAGCGTTCGTCGGCTTTCACTTGATCGAAAAGTTTTTGCTTGGTTTCTTGCGGCACATCGGCGTACTTGGCGTTGTCGCGATAAGCCATAACTCCTCC
>DHFK01000067.1 GCA_002400365.1 Anaerolineales bacterium UBA4826
ATTCTTCATCTTTCATCCTTTGATTGGAGAACACATGACTGAAGAAATAATCAAGCAACCCGAAGACGCGCCCCTGATGGAACAGGTCTTGTACCAAGTCAAAAAAGTGATCGTCGGGCAGGATCATTTGCTCGAGCGCGTGCTCGTCGCGATTTTGTCCCAGGGGCATCTGCTGGTCGAAGGCGTGCCGGGGCTCGCGAAAACGCTGACGATCAAGACGTTGGCGGAAGCGATTCACGGCACGTTCAAGCGCATCCAGTTCACACCCGATCTCGTTCCCGCCGATCTCGTCGGCACGCGCATCTACAACCAAAAGACCGCCGAGTTCAGCACGTCGCTCGGTCCCGTGTTTACGAATCTTTTGCTCGCCGACGAGATCAACCGCGCGCCCGCCAAAGTCCAGAGCGCGCTCCTCGAAGTGATGCAAGAGCGCCAGGTCACGATCGGCGGCGAGACCTTCAAAGTGCCCGAGCCATTTCTCGTGATGGCGACGCAAAACCCGATCGAAACTGAAGGGACGTACCCGTTGCCCGAGGCGCAAGTGGATCGCTTTATGATGAAAGTGGTCGTGGACTATCCGAGCCAGCAAGAAGAGTTCGTCATCGTCGAGCGGATGACGGGCGCGCCGGCGTCCGTCAAAGCCGTCGTCACGACCGAACAACTAATTGACCTGCGCCGCGAAGTCGAAAAGGTGTACGTTGACCCCGCGCTCGTCGAATACGCGGTGCGGCTGGCAACCGCCACACGCGAGCCGGACCAATTCAACGTCCCGGACATGGCAAAGTACATTATGTACGGCGCCAGCCCGCGCGCTTCGATCAACCTGATCATCACCGCGCGCGCGCTCGCGTTCGTGCGCGGGCGCGGTTACGTCGTGCCGCAAGACGTCGTGGACATGGCGCTCGACGTGATGCGGCATCGCCTCGTCCTCTCGTACGAAGCCATGTCCGATGCGGTCAACAGCGATATGATTCTGCAACGGATTTTGGAGCGGATCCCGATGCCCGCGCAACCTCTGCAAACTCACGCTCCCATAACGCCAGCGCGCGAGGAAGGGGTCGATGTCCTTGCCATCAACTATGCCGCGCGCTGATGCGTCAAGGCGGGCGCCCGAACGAATCTTGCAGCGCCTCGACTGGACGGTGATTCGCCGGCTCGATGGACTTTTGCAGGGCGATTACCGCACGCTGTTTCACGGCTTTGGTCTCGACCTGGCGGATTTGCGCGAGTATCAGTTCAGCGACGACATTCGCTACATTGATTGGAACGTCACCGCGCGGATGCAGACGCCGTACGTCCGCCAGTACATCGAAGACCGCGAAGTGACCGCGTGGTTTTTGCTCGACACGAGTCCGTCGGTGGATTTCGGCACGACACAGACGCTGAAACGCAATCTGCTGATTGATTTCGTCACCGTGCTGGCGCGCCTGCTCACGCGGCACGGCAATCGCGTCGGCGCGATTTTTTACAGCGGCAAGGTCGAGCGCGTCATTCCCGCGCAAGGCGGACGCTTGCAGGTCTTACGCCTCCTCAACGACTTGATGGCTCAGCCGCAACTCAAACGCGCGCCGCCCACCAATCTGGCGACGCTCCTCGAAACCGCGCTGCGGATGATTCGGCGCAAGTCGCTCGTCTTCATCGTCTCCGATTTCATCAGCGCGCCGGGCTGGGACAAGCCGCTCGGCATGCTGACCCAAAAGCACGAAGTTCTCGCGATCCGGCTGTACGATCCGCGCGAGATCGAATTGCCGGACATTGGGCCCATCATCTTCGAGGATGCCGAGACCGGCGAGCAACTGTACATTGACACGCACGATCAGAAATTCCGCAAACGCTTCGTCGCAGCGGCGCAGCGGCGCGAGTACGAACTGAACGTCGCGTTTCGCCGCGCCGGGGTGGACGTGCTGCCGCTTGCCACCGAAGATGATCTGGTCAAAGCGATCGTCCGCTTTGCGACGCTACGGAAACAGCAGAAACAACACCGAGTCAAATAGTCACATAGTCGCCTAGTCTTGTAGTCCGATACTACGACGTGGCCACATGACTAGGCGACTATACGACTATCTGACTAGGAGACCAATATGTCGTTCCTGTGGACTGAAATGCTCTGGCTGCTGCTGCTGGTGCCCGCGCTCATCGCGGTGTACGTCATCATGCAGCGGCGGCGGCAAAAATATGCGCTGCGTTACGCGAGTCTCTCGTTGGTGAAAGAAGCCCTGGGACGCGGTCCCGGCATCCGCCGTCACATTCCCCCGCTCTTGTTTCTGCTGGGACTCGCGGTAATGATCGTCGCGCTCGCGCGCCCGGTCGCTACGGTGATGCTGCCGTCGCAGCAAGGCACAGTGATCCTCACGCTCGACGTTTCCGGCAGTATGCGCGCGGAGGATATGAAACCGAGCCGGCTCGACGCCGCCAAGGTCGCCGCGCGCGCGTTCGTCGAAAAGCAGCCGCCGAACGTGCGCATCGGCGTCGTCTCGTTCAGCGACAACGCCGCGGTCGTGCAGGCGCCGACGACGGACCGCGCCGCGATTCTCGCCGCGATCAATCGTCTCACGCCGCAGCGCGGCACCGCGATCGGTCGCGGCATCCTGACATCGCTCGACGCGATCTTTGAGGAGGGCCGTCCCAATCCGACGCCCGGGTTTTCCTCGCGCGACGCCTTTGGTCTTTCCGAGCCAACCGTCACGCCGACGCCAATGCCGCGCGGCATGTACGCGCCGGCGATCGTCGTGCTGTTGAGCGACGGCGAAAGCAACGTGGGTCCGCGCCCGCTGGACATTATTGACCAGGTCGCCGATCGCGGCGTGCGCGTGTACACGATCGGCGTAGGCAGCCCCCAAGGCGTGGTCTTGCAAACCATGGGGCGTTCGATTCGTGTGCGCCTGGACGAGGAGACGCTCAGGCGCATCGCGGACAAGACCGACGCCAACTACTTTAGGGCAGATACTGAAACCGACTTGCGCAGCGTTTACGAGAACCTGAGCACGCGACTTGTTTTCCAAGCCGAGCAGACCGAACTCACAGCGGGTTTTACCGGCGCGGCGGCGATNNAGACGCCACGCGCGTTTTCTCGACAATTTCTGACGGTCTAACCAGAGAACGAGTTTCTGATCTGCCTCTCCCACAACCTGCTAGTCGTCAAAAACCAGGTTTCTCCCCTTCGGGAAAAACCTGGTTTCTGCATAGTGCTCCCCAACGCGGGGTCAACCCTACCACCTGCGCTAGCAAGCCGCCATCTACGGTGAGCGCGGCTACACGTACCTCCGCTCTACCCGCGCGCTGATCGTCGCCACGGTTTCATAGTTGTTCGTTCCCAATTTGGCGGCGACTTGTTCTGCGCGAATTTCCTCGGTCCCTTGCTTGCCGATCAGCACGACCTCGTCCCCGGCTTGCACGCCCTCGATATCCGTCACGTCAACCATCGTCTGGTCCATGCACACGCGCCCGACGATCGGCGCGCGCTTGCCGCGCACGAGCACCTCTCCATAGTTGGTCGGCGTGCGGCGGAAGCCATCCGCGTAACCGACCGTCAACACCGCGAGGCGCGTCGCGCGCTCGGTCCGAAATGCGCAGCCGTAACTGACGTACGTGCCGGCTGGCACTTGCTTCACCAGCGCAATCTGGGTTTTGAACGACAGCGCCGGAATGAAATCGGGCGGGCGCGGCACTTGCGGCGATGGGTCGAGTCCGCAAATCAAGATGCCGCTGCGAACAAGATTGAAACGCGCTGCTGCCAGGTTCAACGTCGCCGGGCTGTTCGCGCAGTGACGATAGCGCACCCGAATGCCGGCTTGCTCTAGCGCGGCGATCACCGCACGAAAGCGCGCTAACTGCTGCTGCGTGTACGCGTTTCCCCAGCCGACGATGCCATGCGCGTCCGGCGTGTCCGCCATCGCAAAATGCGTAAACACGCCTTCGATTTCTACGTTCGGCAGGTCGCGCACCGCGCGCGCGAAATCGAGCGCGTGGTCAGGCAGTACGCCGAGGCGCGCCATCCCGGTGTCCACTTTGACGTGCACGCGCGCGCGGACATTCAACTCGCGCGCCGCGTCAGAGATCGCGCGCGCGGCATCCATCGAAAAGATCGTGAGGGTGAGATTGTGCGCGATGCCGGCGCGCGCCCACTGCGGTTGCGTTGGTCCCACTACCAGGATCGGCGCGATGATGCCGGCGCGGCGCAATTCCACTCCTTCGCCGATCGCGTACACGCCCAGCCATCGCGCGCCGCCGCGCAGCGCCGCGCGCGACACCTCGACCGCGCCGTGTCCGTACGCATTCGCCTTGACCATCGCCATCAGTTCCGCTGGCGCGGCAATTTCGGCAAGCCGTCGCGCGTTGTGTTCGATCGCGCCGAGATTCACTTCCACCCAGGCGGGACGGAACGGTACGGCATCGGACGACATTCCGTCTTCCTTACGATTCGCCCAGGTACGCCTTGCGCACCATCTCGTTCTCGGCGAGATGGGTGGCGGTGTCGTGCAACACGATACGACCGGTCTGCAGCACATAGCCCCGGCTGGCGACCTGGAGCGCCATCAAGGCATTCTGCTCGACCAAAAGAATCGGCGTGCCTTGCGCGTGAATATCCTGAATGATCTGAAAGATCGTTTCCACCAGAACCGGCGACAGTCCCATGCTGGGTTCGTCGAGGAGCAAGATGCGCGGGCGCGACATCAAGGCGCGACCGATGGCTAACATCTGCTGCTCGCCGCCGGAAAGTGTGCCGCCTTGCTGAGTGCGTCGCTCCTTCAGGCGGGGAAAGAGACCAAAGACGCGTTCCATGTCTTCCTGGACGCCCGCCTTGTCCGAGCGGTGAAACGCGCCCATTTCCAGATTTTCGACCGTGGTCAAGCGCGGAAAGATTCGCCGTCCTTCCGGCGCCTGACAAATACCCATGGCGACAATCTCGTGCGCGGGGGCGTGGTCTATCCGACGACCTTCCAGAGTTATGGTTCCCTCTTTGGGATGCAGCACGCCGGAGATCGTTTTGAGCGTGGTGCTTTTGCCAGCGCCATTAGAGCCGATGAGACTGACGATCTCGCCCTTGTCCACAGTGATCGAGATGCCTTTGAGGGCGTGGATATTGCCATAGTAGGTGTGGATGTTAGCCAGTTCGAGAAGCGCCATCGTCTATCTCCCCGTCCCCGCGGCTGCCTGTTTGCCCAAAAGGGCGCTCGCGTTCTTCGTCCCCTTCAAGCCGGTCACTACGCCCTTGCCCAAATACGCTTCGATGACCTTGGGGTCGGCGCGCACTTGGTCCGGCGTGCCCTCGGCAATCTTCGCGCCATAGTCCAAGACGGTGATGCGCTCGGAGATGCCCATCACCACTTTCATGTCGTGTTCGATCAGCAGAATGGTAATGCCCAGTTCGTCGCGCAAACGCTTGATCAACGCCATCGCGTCCACGGTCTCCTGGGGATTCATGCCGGCGGTCGGTTCATCCAGAAGTAAAAGTTTGGGGTCGGTGGCAAGCGCGCGCGCGATCTCCAAGCGTCGCTGCAAGCCATAGGGCAAATTCTTGGCGAGTGTTTCGCCCTGACCGCCCAAGCCCACGTAGGTCAAGAGTTCCTGGGCGCGCGCCCGCGCCTTGACTTCTTCCTCCCGCACCGTTGGGGGCCGCAGCAGCGCGCCCGCCCAGCCGGCTTTCAGGCGACAGTTCAAGCCGACCAGCACATTTTCCAACGCGGTCATATTGGCGAACAGGCGAATATTCTGAAAGGTGCGCCCGATGCCTTGGATTGTCACCCGGTTGGGACGCAGTCCGCCGATCTCCTTGTCTTCGAAGAGCAAGCGCCCCGACGTTGGCTTGTACAGTCCAGAGACCATGTTGAAAAAAGTGGTTTTGCCCGCGCCGTTCGGTCCGATGAGACTGGCGATCATGCCTTGCTCGATCATCAAGTCCAGGTCGCTGACGGCGGTGAGTCCGCCAAAGTGCTTGCTAATTTTTTGGGCTTGCAATAGCGCCATGGATTTCTCTCCTGGAAATGTAGGACAAATTTCCAAATTTGTCCTACGGCATTCCCATTTTCATCCGATTGTCTCTGCCGTCTTGCTTTCCTCCGCCGCGTGGAGTTCGGCGCGGCGCGCGGCGCTGGGGAAGAGGCCTTCGGGCTTGAGCACCATGATGATGACCATCGCCAAGCCGAAGAAGAACCAGCGCCAGAGGGAGAGGTCAACCGTCGCCAATTGGGCGATATGCAAGGTTTGACCGACGCCGCGCGCGATCAGCGTGGTTTGCGTCAACAGCACGCGGTCGAAGAGTTGGATCAACATTCCGCCGATCACGACCCCTTTGATGTTGCCCATGCCGCCCAGGATGACCATGCACAAGATCATGATGGACAGGTTGAACTTGAACAACTCGGGGAAAATGGCTTGGAGTTTCGCCGCGTAGAATGCGCCTGAGAATCCTGAGAAGGAAGCGCCCAGGGCGAACGCCAGCAATTTCGTCTTGATCGGATCAACACCCATGCAATCGGCGGCGGTCTCGTCTTCGCGCAGCGCCATCCAGGCGCGACCCAAACGGGAATCCTGCAAACGTACGTTGGCGAAGATGACAAAGGCAGCGATGAGCAGGATCAGGTAGTACCAGGGTGTGGGATCAAAACCAAATTCAAAACTGCCGATCCACGGACGCCCCACCGGGTTAAGTCCCTGCACGCCGTTAGTCAGATTAAAGTTTTCCATCAGTCGCCAGGGACCGATGCTGAGCGTCTGATTGCCCAGGTTGCGCATGACGATCGGCACGATCTCGCCAAAAGCCAGCGTAACGATGGCTAGGTAATCGCCACGCAGGCGCAGGGTCGGGGTGCCGATGACGATGCCGCACAACGCCGCCACGATGACGGCTGCCCAGATGACGATCCAAAAGTTGAATTCCAATCCGTGCGGCGGCCAGGTGAGGATGCCGGTCGTATACGCGCCGATCGCAAAGAACGCGGCATAGCCCAGGTCGAGCAAGCCGGCGTAACCCACCACGATGTTGAGACCGAGCGCGAGGATGACCAGCACCAGCACGTCGGTGACATCGTTGAGGGTTTGCCACTTCATGCTCTTGTCCACCGCCGGAAAGACCAGGAGGAGCAAGATCGCAATGCCCCCGGTAATGATCGTGCGTTGCCTGGCTGGCAACGCCCGCCAGGGCGCGGTTATGGATTGCCAGATTTGGCGCATAGATGCCCCCTATGACTTTTCCGGCGTTCGTTCGCCGAGAAGCCCCGACGGCTTGAAAACCAGCACCAGGATCAGCGTGGTAAAGACGATGGCGCGCGTCCATTCGGGCGAGAGGTATTGATCGCTGATGGCGTTGAGAAAGCCAATGACATAGCCGCCCAGCATCGCCCCGGTGACATTGCCGATGCCTCCCAGGACGGCGGAGGTGAACGCCAGCAACCCGGCGTCAAAGCCCATGAGGTAACGCCCGGTGTTCAGGTAGAGACCCACCATCATGCCGGCTGCGCCCGCCAATGCGCCGCCGATGAAAAAGGTCGTGCGGATCACATTCTCCACGTTGATGCCCATCAACGCCGCCGCCTCGCGATCTTGCGCGGTCGCGCGCATCGCCTTGCCCATCTTGGTCCGCCGGATAAAGAGGGTCAGGACGACCATCAGGGGTATGGTCACGCCCATCAGAAAGACATCTTTGGTGGTGAAAAGCACCATCGTGTTCAAGCCGAACAGCCCGTTGGGAATATCGAATGCCGGGAAGATGTCCGGGTACAGAATCTGGCTGGGACCCTTCCAGATCATCCCCAGGTTCTCCAGCATGAAGGACATGCCGACGGCGGTGATCAGCGGTGCCAGGCGCGGGGCGCGTCGCAGCGGTTTGTAGGCGATGCGATCTATCGTCATGTTGATCAACCCGGTGCAAAGCATGGTCACCAGCATCACGCCAAAGATCACGACCCACAATTGCCAGCCGCCCAGGGTGCCCCGCACACCCAAAAAGCCCAGGAAGGTGAGGGAGATCATAAAGCCCAGCATGTACACGTCGCCGTGAGCAAAGTTGATCAACTCGATGATGCCATAGACCATGGTATAGCCCAGAGCGATAAGGGCGAGGTAAGAGCCGAGGGTGACGCCGTTAATGAGGAGTTGGATAAAAAGTTCGGATTGGGTCATAATGCACTCCTGGGGATTTCAGATTGCGGATTTCGGATTGCAGATTGCAGATTGGGATCCCGGTTGGCGGGCAGTTGCACCGCGGTCCAGCATCTCGGCGGCGCAACTGCCGCGCAACTTTCGCTTGCAGACTGTGATGCTAATTTGGCAATGTCACATTTCTTCTCTACCACAGAGGACACAGGGAACACAGAGAGGAAGAATTAGATTTTCCCTGTGTTCTCTGTGCTCTCTGTGGCTAATCTGACATGGCCGAACTAGTCAATCCGCAATCTCAAATCTGCAATCTGCACTAGCCCTTACTGGCACTTCATATCGCCGCTGATATTTTTCTGCCAGACGTACTTGCCATCCTTGAAGAGGAACCCGGACATGAGGTAGGTCGTCGGGTCGCCGTTCTCATCAAAGGTGATGTTCCCGGAAACGCCCGGCAGGTCCTTGGTGGCGCGCATCGCGTCCAGGACCGCCGCGCGCTTTGCCGTTACGTTGGTGGCAGCGTCGAGTTTAGGCGCGGCGCGTTTGATCGAATCCAGGATGACCAGCATGGCGTTGTAGGAGTAGATGGACCAGCCGATGGGGTCAGCATTGTACTTGGCTTTGTAGTTCTTGTAGAAATTCTTGCCCACATCGGTCGGCAGTTGATCCAGCGCCGGGCTGGCAAAGGTCACTAGCAGGTTGCCGTTGATGATCTCGGGCTTGACCGCCGCCGGCACAGCGTCGGTGTACATGGCGTCGTCGGAGAGCATCTTGACGCCGGCTTTGAAGAGACCCTGGGAGTCCATCTGTTGCAGGATCTGGGGACCGCCGGAATCCACCAAGCCGCCAAAGTAGACGACGTCGGCGCCGGAGGCTTTGACCTTGGTAAGCAGAGCGCGAAAGTCAATGTTCACCGACTCGATGCCTTCGTGGGCGGCGACTTCCAAACCGATCTCCTTGGCTTTTTTCTCAAAGACGTCGGCGATGCCCTTGCCGTACAGTTGGCGGTCGTCCAGGATATAGACCTTTTTAAAGCCCAGGCACTTTGCCCAAGCCGCGCCGGAGGCGCCCTGGAAATCATCCGCGCCAAAAGTGCGAAAGTAGTTGACCTTGCCGCTCGGGCGATAGATGTCCGGTTCGCCGGCGGCATAGCCCTTCTTGGTCAAACCAGGATAACTGTTTGCCGGGGTGATCTGCGCCATGCCGGCTTTGTTCGTCAGAGGCATCGAGATCTTTGCCGCGCCGGAGTTGTAGGTGCCAAAGTAGACCAGCGCTTGTTCGTCGGCGATGGCTTTCTGCGCGTTGTTCGCCTCTACCGTGCCGTCCCAGGAACCGGTCGTGGGCGAGGCGTCGTCCAGGAAGACGAGTTGGAGCGTGTAGCCGGCGACCTGGCTGTTGGCCTCATCGAGAGCCATCTTGGCGGCATTGAGCATTGCCGTGCCTTCGGGGATCATAGAACCCTGCATGGGCCAACTAGCATAGAGCTTGATGACCTTGGCTGCCGCCGGCGGCTGCGTTGCCGCCGGGGCTGCGGTCGGCGGCGCCTGGGTCGGCGCGGCGGTGGGCGCGGCGCACGCGGCGAGGACGAAGAAGAGACTGACTAACGCGACCAGCGAAAGGACACGAAACGCGTTCATGGTACGAACCTCCTCCTTTTCTGAAATGGACTGGACGTTGAACGTTGCTTCGGGCTGCCAACCCCTGGTTCTCTTTCTCTTTAGCGCGATCCCCCCTTCTGCTATCCGATTCGGAGAAACCTGTTTTCTCCCTAACTTTCACTCAAGACTTGCGAACGGAGAAAACGGGTTTCTGAACTATTTCACTCTACGACCGAGTCATCCGTGATTTCCAGCGCCCGATCCACGATGGCGAGTCCTTCCAGCAATTCCTCTTTCGTGATGCAGAGCGGCGGATTGACGAAGAAATTGTTCCAGCGGACGAAAGTGTACAGTCCGTTCTCGCGGAAGAATTTCGACACTAACGCCATTGGGCCCATCTGATCGGCGCGCGCGTTGAACGGCACCATCGGCTCGCGCGTCTTGCGGTTGCGCACCGTCTCGACAAGCGAAAAGAGTCCGATAGACCGCGCATCGCCGACCGAAGGATGCTTGGCTTTGAGTTTCTCCAACTCCTGAGCCAATATCTTGCCCATTTCTTTCGCGCGCTCGATGAGCCGATCTTCTTTGTACACGTTGATCGTGGCGATCGCCGCGGCGCAGCCGAGCGCGTGCGCGCCGTAGGTCAAACCGCCCCACAGCACGTGATCGTCAAAGTACTGCGCGATCGGTTCCGAGACGATGGTCGCGCCCATCGCCACGTAGCCGCTCGTCAGCCCCTTGGCGACGCTCATAATGTCCGGCGTCACGTTCCAGTGATTCACCGCGAACCATTCGCCGGTGCGCCCAAAGCCGCTCATTACTTCGTCGGCGATGAGCAGGATGCCGTACTTGGTACAGAGTTCGCGCAGCCCTTGCAGGTAGCCGTCGGGCGGGACGATCACGCCGTTGGTCCCGGTGACCGGCTCGATGATCATCGCGGCGATGGTGTTCGGGCCCTCGAATTGGATCACGTCTTCGACGTGATTCAGGCAGTTGAGATTGCACTTGGGCAGGTCGCCGCACCAGCGGCAGCGGTAGCGGTACGGGTCGAGGACGTGGACGACGCCGGGGATGCCCGGCTCGTTGGGCCAACGGCGCGGGTCGCCGGTAAGCGTCATCGCGCCGGAGGTTGCCCCGTGGAACGAGCGATAGCGCGCGATGATCTTGTGCTTGCCAGTGACGAGTCGCGCGATCTTGATCGCATTCTCGTTCGCCTCCGCGCCGCCGTTGGTGAAAAATGATTTCTTCAGATTCCCCGGCGTGATCTCGGCGAGCATCTCGCCCAGGCGTCCGCGCACTTCGGTGGCGTGGTAGGGATTGACGTAGGCGAGTTTGGCGGCTTGATCCTGGATCGCCTTGATGACGCGCTGGTCGCCGTGACCGATGTTGACGTTCATCAGTTGCGAGTTGAAATCAAAATACCGCTTGCCGTCCGCGTCCCAGAAAAAGACGCCCTGGGCGCGCGTGATCGGGATCGGATTGAACGCCGCCTGCGCGCTCCATTCAAACAGCGTGTACTCTTTGTTCAGTCGAACGATTTCAGCAGCCGATAGGTTGGGCATGGACAAGGGCTCCTCTTCTGACCACCAAGACACCAAGTCACGAAGGATACGCTCCAATCTTGCGCCGCTGCGAAATCTTTGTGTCTTTGTGGTGATATTGTTAAACAACCTCTAACCGACGGCGGCGGCAAGCGCGCGCAGCCGGCTTATGTTCTGCTCTTTCCGCTGCGCCGTCTTGCGAAAAACACGCGCCACTTCAGGCAACGGCACGCGCGCTGACGCGTCGCGAAAAAATTTCTGGTCGCGCTCTTCGAGCCGCAAACCGGTCTGGACGATTTCCGCGTCCGCGCCCGGCGGCTGCAAGCCGATCGCGTAATCCTCCCGCACCAGCCCGGCGATCGGCTCGAGGATCATTTCCGTGACGTTTTCCCGGCGCGTTTGCTCCATCGTCGCGACGTCTTTCCGCGCGTCTTGCGCCAGCGATTGCAAGAGCGATTCCAGCGTAGCGTTTTTCGTTGCGGCGCTCGCGGTCGCGTAAAAATCCGCCGACTGCACGACCAACTGGGCAGCAAACCCCATGACCGCGCCGAAAGTTCCCAGTTCCATTTTCACGTCCACCGCTGGATGACGACCTTGGTGTCGGTGTAGAACTGGACGATCTCGCGCCCGTGACCCTTGATGTCGCCGAAGAACGAACCCTTGGCGCCGCCGAACGGGAAGAACGCCATCGGCGCGGCGATGCCGAGGTTGATGCCGATCATGCTGGCGGGGACGCGGTACTTGAACTCGCGCGCGGTTTTGCCGCTCGTCGTGTAGAGGCACGCGGCGTTGCCGTACTCGCTCTTTTGCATCAGCCGAATGCCTTCGTCCAGGTTCTTGACGCGGACGAGCGAGACGACGGGCCCAAAGATCTCTTCGCGCGCAATCGTCATGCCTGGATCCACTTGATCGAAAACGGTGGGACCGATGTAAAAGCCATTCGGGTAGCCGGGAACCTTGATGCCGCGTCCGTCGAGAATCAACTTGGCGCCTTCCTTAATCCCCTTCTCGATATACCCCAGCACCTTCTCCTGGTGCTTTTTGGAGATCACGGGTCCCATCTGAACCCCTTCCTCCAAGCCGTTCCCCACTTTGAGCGCGCTCGCCGCCGCGACGAATTTCTCCTTCAGGCGCGCGTAGACGTCTCCCACCGCGACCAGCACAGAGCCGGAGAGACAGCGCTCGCCCGCGCAGCCATAGAACGAGGTGATGATCGAAGGCATCCCGGTGTCCAGGTCGGCGTCCGGCATGACGAGGAGAAAGTTCTTTGCGCCGCCGAGCGCTTGCACGCGCTTGCCGGTCTCGCCGCAGGTCTTGTAGATATAGCGCGCGGTCGCGCTCTGCCCCACGAACGAAATGCCCTTGATGTCGGGGTGATGGAGCATGGCGTTGACCACGTCCTTCGCGCCGTGCACCATGTTGACGACGCCTTCGGGAAAGCCGCAGTCGTCCACGACCTCGAAGATGCGGGTCTGCGTCAGCGGCACTTGCTCGGAGGGCTTGACGATGAAGGTATTGCCGGTGACGACCGCGTAGGGCAAGAACCACCACGCCACCATCGCCGGGAAATTAAAGGGGACGATCGCGCCAAAGACGCCGATCGGCTGGCGCTCCGCCGTGCAGTCAATCCCCTGGGCAATGTCTTCGAGATTGTAACCGGTCATCAGCGTCGTCACGCCGGTCGCGTGCTCCACGTTCTCGATCATGCGCCGGACTTCGCCGCGCGCCTCGTCGAGCGTCTTGCCTTCCTCGGTGACTAGCGTTCTGGCGATGTCCTCAAAGTTCTTTTCGAACAGGTCTTTCAATTTGAACAAATAGCGCGCTCGGGTCAGCGGCGGCGTACAGCGCCAGTCCCAGTAGGCATTCTTCGCCGCCTGCGCCGCCTGGTCCACCTCGGCAGCCGTGGAAAAGGGGACGTGCGCGATCTTTTCGCCGGTCGCCGGGCACCACACCTCTCCGAATTCCTGGGTCTCCGAGTCGCTCCATGTTCCATTGATGTAGTTCTTGACGCTGTTCATTCGTCATTCCCCCATTTTCATTCGAGCGTTGCCGCGCGAACCTTCGCAAGACTGAATCAAAGCAAACAAAAAAAGTGCTCCTCTCGGCGAAACCGAGAAAGGCACGCATGACCTGGCGACGCCGCCACTCGAGCCGCATCGCTCGAGTCCGCCGTAATGTCATTTCCGCCATTATATTCCGCAACCTTGATAAAGTCAATTGAAAAAATGCGTACCATTACTTTGGTCTCAGCATGATGACACTTGCCAGAATCAATCCCGCGCCGATGAGTTGCAGAGGTTCCAGGGTTTCGCCGAAAACCAAATACGCGACGACGGCTGCCGTCACCGGCTCGAACGCGGCAAGGATGCTCGCGACGCTCGCCGGCAGATGGCTCAAGCCGATGGTGTACGCCGCGAATCCGCCCAGCGTCGGCACGAGCGCGAGGAAGACGAGCGTCGTCCAGCCATCCAGCGGCAGACCAGCCGGCTCGATTGCTCCCAGCGCCACGGTAGCCGGCAGGAGCAAGACCCAGCCAAAGAAAAAGGCATAAAAGACGCTGGTCCACGCGGAATATCGTCGCGTCACGATGCGCCCCATCAGCGAGTAAGTTGCCAATGTAACCGCCGAGCCGACGCCCACCGCGATCCCCAGCGCGTTCAACTCGACCTGGCGCAGATCGTACGCGCGCGCGACCAACGCGCAACCGACGAGCGTCAGTCCGAGTGCGATCAGTTTCGTGCGATTTATCCTTTCGCGGAGCAAGCGCGTGGCGACGACGGCTACCAGCGCCGGCGACGAGTAGACGATCACGGTAGCCACTGCGACGCCATTCATTTGCACCGACGAAATCCAAACGATCTGATGAATCCCGATGCCGATTGCGCCGTAGAGAAAAAAGATGCCGATATCGCGCGGGGCGATGCGGAGGAGTTTGGCGTCCAGGGCAAGGAGTGCGAGGAGAAGAAACGCGGCGACGATCAAAACGCGCCAGAACGCGATCGTCAGGGTTGCCATGCCGTAGCGCGTCAGGAGAATTTTGATGAAAATGCCGGTCAGCGCCCAGATGACCGTGCCGCCGAGGACGATGAGATAGCCGCGCAAGGGGATTTCGCGCGCGGGGCCGCGCGAGCGTTCGAGAGTAGAATTCAATTCCACCTACTTTTATGGGACGCAGACGAGCGCGGACGTAACCGTTCAGCACCCGTCATTGCGAGGAGGCATCCTGAGCGGAGCAGCGTTTTGTGCTGCAGAGTCGAAGGATGCCGACGAAGCCGCCTTCGGCGTCCAACTCGCGAATTGGGGATTGCTTCGTCGCAAACCGCGCTCCTCGCAGTGACACCTGAACGGCTACAAAGAATGTTTCTTATCCGCGCTCGTCCGCGTCCCGTGGTTGTTCTTCCGAAACGTCACGCGCCACGCTGTGCGCGTGCGCGTCGCTTGCGTCACGCGCGCGCGTTCGTCCACGCGCCAGCCGCAGACCCAGAGAATGTGATCGTCAGTGGCAAGGATCGGCAGCCGGGCGCGCACGGCGCGCGGAATCTTGGCGTCAAGCATAAACTCGGCGAGCGACTGCGTGTGCCCGCGCAGTCCCGCCGGCTGAAAGCGATCGCCCGCGCGGCGTCGGCGCAAGCAAATCTCGCCGCGGCATTTTGCCCAATCGAATACCGCGGACCAGCGATCCCGGAGGTTGTCACCCTGAGCGGAGCGAAGGGTCTCGCTAGCCTGGAGATTCTTCGCTTCGCTCGGAATGACAGCAGCCGGTGCGATCTGCGTTTCCACGACCCAGTCTGAATCGGGGAGCGCGGTGACGCCCTGCGCGGGCAGCGCGACGCGTTCGACCTGCAAGAGCGGCAGATCGGGCGGCGGCAGTACGCGCGCGGCATCGGCGATCACAAACTCGTCATAGCCAAGCGTGAGCATCAGCCCGCGCGGCAGCGTTGCCTGCGCGCCGGTGGATTTCTCCAGCGCCACGCGCCGCGCGTCTTCGATGTGCGTCCAATCCAGGTTCCGCAAATCGCTCCGCAATTGCTGGACCGCCGCGCGCAGCGCGCCGCGCTGAAGCGCCGGAGGCAGCGCGCGCCACGCGTCGAGCGCGAAAATGATTGCGCCGTCACGTTCCCGCGCGACACGTGCGAACGCCGCGCGAACCTGCGTCTGCAGGAAATCGTAATCGTCCGCCAGCACGCGCGCTGTACGCAAAAGAATCTGCCGCACGTTGGGATTCAGCGTTTCCAGGTACGGCAGTACTTCGTGCCGCAAGCGATTGCGGAATAAAGTGGTGTCGAGGTTGGAGCGGTCGAAGCGGGGCGTTAGCGCGTTGGCTTGGCAATACTGTTCGATCTCCGCGCGCGTCACATGGAGCAAGGGTCTGGCAATTCGTAATTCAAAATTCAAAGTTCGAAATTCAAGACCTCCTTTCGGAATTTTGAATTTTGAATTTTGAATTTTGAATTCGTAGGACATTCCTCTCAAACCGGCGAGACCTGCTCCCCGCACTAGGTGCATCACCACCGTCTCCACCTGGTCGTCCGCGTTGTGCGCCACCGCGAGCACGCGCGCGCCGATGCGCTGCGCGACCTCGGCGAGGAACGCGTAGCGCGCTTGTCGCGCCGCTTCTTCGATAGACAAGCGCTGCTCCCGTGCGTACGCGGCGACATCGCGCGCTTGAATCGTCGCGGGTAGATTCCACTCGCGCGCAAGCCACGCGACAAATTCCGCGTCCGCGTCCGCTGCCGCGCCGCGCAATTGGTGGTTAAGGTGCGCGACGTGCAGCGCGATCTGCAATTCGCCGCGCAGCGCGCGCAAGCAATGCAACAACGCCAGCGAGTCGGGTCCGCCGGACACGCCGACGACGACGGTATCGCCGCGCTCGAATAACTTGTGCTGCGCGATGGTCGCGCGAACTTGATCGAGAAGAGTCATGGTTTCTGCAACACCCAGATCATAAACGGGCTTGTCGCTTCATCGAATGTCGAACAGGCATAGTCGCCGTACAACGCCACGACCTTAAACCCGGTTGCCTTGGCAAGGTCTTCGAATTCCTGTTTCTCGACAACACGAAAATGCAATTCGACGGCTCTCTTCGACCGCAGGATGCCATTGGAATCGTATTCTTCGAAGAATTCCCATCCGTTGACCAGGTGAGTATCTGAATCGTAGTTTTCCAATCCCCAAAACAAAAGCGTGCCGTGATCCTTGAAAGGATACTTGCCCCACGAGCGCAACTGACCATCCACGCGCTTGAGCCGAACGCGTGGATTGTGCAGTGTGCAGATGAAGCGTCCGTTGTCTGCCAGATGCTCACTAATTCGTGCGAGCGTCTGGCGCTGGTCTTCAGGCGACGGTAACTCGGCAAACGAATGGAACGGGATGAAGATCAAATCGAATCGCGTGGCGATCTTCAGCGCGCGAACATCCATCTGATAAACGGGCGCGGATAAATTTCGCTCGGCGAGTTTAGTCCGCAAGATTGCCAGCATCTCCGCCGACGCATCCACGCACGTCAAACGAACGCCGGCTTCGATCAACGGCAGCGCCACGCGCCCTGTTCCCGACATCAGTTCCAGCACTTTCCCGGTTGTCTTACGCGCCTGATTGAGAAAGAAGGGAATGTCCAAATCTGTGCGAACATAGGTGTCGTACAAATCCGCGACGCGCGCCCAATCAATTGAATTCGCCACCGTTACCTTTTCAAGAAACTCCAACAACACGTAGGCAAACTATCCAACTACCCAACTACCTAACCACCTCTAGCGCCTCGGCTAACTCGCGCATGAACAGTTCTGCATCGGTGACCAAGCCCAGCGCCTGGAACGTGCCGCGATCCGCCAGTTTCGTGACGACCGCCGGGTTAATGTCCACCGCGACGACCTTGACCGACGCCGGCAACATATTGCCGGTCGCAATCGAATGGAGCATCGTCGAGATCATGAGCGCGAGTTCCACATCCTGGATCGCGGCGCGCATCCGGCGCTGCGCTTCGATCATATCGGTGATCACGTCGGGCAGCGGACCATCGTCGCGCACGGAACCCGCGAGCACGAGTTCGACGTTGTTGCGGATACATTCGTACATGATCCCTTCGCGCAAGATGCCTTGCGCGACCGCGGCGCGCAGCGAACCGGCGCGGCGAATCGTGTTGATCGCGATCATATGATGCCGATGTCCGCCTTCGATCGCCTCGCCATTGTGCAGGGCGATGCCGAGCGACGTGCCGAGTAGCGCGGCTTCGACGTCGTGCACGGCAATCGCGTTTCCGCCGAACAGCGCCTGCGCAAAGCCGGCGCGGATGATGCGCGCGAGGTACGGCCCCGCGCCGCTGTGCACGATCGCAGGACCCGCGACGACGAGAATCTTGCCGCCATGCGCGCGGGTCTCGCGCATCTGCCGCGCGATCTCCTCGATGACCAGGCGCTTTGGCTTCTCCGACGAGACGTCACTTGCCATGAACGAAAACGTCTCGCGCGAGCGCGCGCGTTCCAGTGGAATGACGCGAATGCCATCGTGGCCGACGACGACTGGATCGCCCTGGCGCACGTCTGCCATCGGAATCATCCGCGCGCTCGACTGAGCGGGGTCAACCACGATGACCAAGTCCATCTCGGTGCCGTTGACATCAACCCAGCGTCCGGCGAGGCGAACCTGGGTTGGTAGATTCGTCGTCGAGTAGAAATCGTCGGGCAGCGCGCCATCGCACGGCGCGGGCGCGGTTTGAACATCGTCGCGCGAGACGAGCACCGCGCCGTAATCTTGCAGTCCGACGAGGATGCGGTGCAGTTGTGCGTCGCTGGCGGCGGAGATTTTCATACGCGCAAACGACGTTTCGTTTTTGCTTCGACCGACGCGAATCTCCTGCAAATCAAACTCGCCCCCCAGGTCCATCACGGTGCCCCAGACCTTGGACAGAATCCCCGAGTCAATGATATGCCCTTCGAGCGTGATCTCTTCGCTGAATCCGTTCATCGAAACGCTTTCACCGCGTCCACAATCTGCTCCACTTGAGCGTCGGTCAGTTCGGGGTACATTGGCAACGAAAGAATTTCGCTCGCCGCTTTTTCTGTGTGTGGAAAATCGCCGACTCTATAACCCAGGTTTTGATACACGGGCTGCAGGTGCAGCGGAATCGGGTAGTGAATGCCGGTCTCGACGCCGCGCGCTTTCAAATGCTGTTTGAGTTTGTCGCGTGCTTGGGCGCGGAGACAGTAGATGTGATAGATCGGCGTGATGTGCGGCGGGACGTACGGCAAGACGAGATCGGTGTTGGTGAGTAGTTCGCGATAGTAATCGGCGATCGCGCGCCGCCGCGCGTTCCACGCGTCCAGGTACGGCAGTTTCGCGCCGAGGATCGCGGCTTGCAGCGCGTCGAGGCGATAGCCGTAGCCGACGATCAGGTGCTCGTACTTGTCGCGGCGTCCGTGATCGCGCAGCATCCGCGCGCGTTCGGCGAGTTCACCGCTGTTCGTCACGAGCGCACCGCCGTCCCCGTACGCGCCCAGATTCTTGCCGGGATAAAATGAAAAACACGCGATGTCGCCCATCGTCCCGGCGCGGCGACTGTGATACTCTGCGCCATGCGCCTGCGCCGCGTCTTCGATCACGCGCAGGTTGTGCTGGCGCGCGATTTCCAGAATTGGATCCATTTCCGCGGGTTGACCGTAGAGGTGCACCGGGATGATCGCGCGCGTGCGCGGCGTGATGGCGCGCTCGATCAAATTGGGGTCAAGGTTGTACGTGCGCGGGTCAATGTCCACGAACACCGGGCGCGCGCCGATGACTGAAATCACTTCGGCGGTCGCGATGAA
>DHFK01000079.1 GCA_002400365.1 Anaerolineales bacterium UBA4826
TCAGGTTGTCGCGGTGCGCGTCGCGTGGATTTATTCCGCGCTCTTGTTGCCGATCTTTTTCTGGCAGTACAGTTTGGATACGATGATTGTGGGGCTGACGCTACTTGCATTGGCGTCGTTGCTGGAAAATCGAAAGGGCTTGTCCGCGNNGACGGCAACATCAGTTACGGCGATGTTGGCGGACTCGCGCGGCATTTTGACCTGGCGCTCGCCGGTGTCCCAACGCAAAATCTGCCGAGGCTGCCGATGGGGGTGACGCTCATTCTCTTTGGCGCGCTGTTTCTATTCGTCTTTACGCGCCCGCTGGATCGAAACAATCCGCGGCATCTTTTGGTCTTTACCGGCATCGTGCTGGTGCTGTTCCATTTGTGGAGTAAGGGGTGGAGCCCGCAGTGGGTGACGCTCGTGCTGCCGTTCCTGCTTTTGCTTTACCCGAACTGGCGCGGCGTGTTGCTCTGCCTCGCGCTCAGTTTCACGGCGCTCTTGGATTGGCCCCTCGCATTCGCGATGGGCAGTCCACCGGTGTACGTGATCGGTGTGTTGGTTCGGACGGGGCTGTTTATCCTGGTTGGGGTTGACCTGTACTTGGAGTTATCGAAGGCGAGCGGGCGGTGAGGGAACGACTAGAGAGAATCGTGGCGCGGCTGAGGCAGCATCGCACGGCGACGATCGTCGGTTTTTCGATTTTGGGCGGAATCGTCGCGGCGTACGTCATGCCCTTGTTGGTCAACTGGACGCCGTACGATTACTCGATCTACGTCCAGGGCGCGCGGATGATGCGCGCGGGACAGGATCCCCATGCGTTATTGCCGTATTGGTATCCGCTGCCGATCGTTTTGTTCACGACGCTACCGTGGTCTTTTCTGCCCGATCGGTTCGGCTGGGCGTTTGCATTCATCCCGCTGGGATTATTGCACCTGCGCTTTGGTCGCCGAGCGATTCTGTGGTGGCTCTTTTTCCCATTGCTCATCAACGTCGCATACGCCCAGGCGGAGGGATGGCTGATTTTGCCGTTGACGTGGATTTTGGAAGATGCGCCGGTCAAATCCAGTTTCGGGATGATGGCGTTGTTGTTCAAACCGGCGTACGGCATGCTGCTTGCGCCGTACCGCATCTGGGGATGGCTGTGCGCGCGGCGATGGGAGAACCTGGCATGGCTTTTGGGCTTAGCCGCTGTCGCAGCGGGCGCGGCGTTTGCTGTGGATCCACAATGGGAATGGCATTGGCTGAATGGCGTGTTGCACCGTTCCGAAAACCCGGAACTGATCCAGCGTAACATGACGGTGTGGGCGTTTGCAGATCGCGGCGCAGCGTGGCTTGTCGTCTTGGCTGTGCTGCTTGTCGCACTCGCCGCGCTAACTGTCGTGATGTTTCGTTCGAGTGAACTGCGCGGCGACGTGTTGCTCGCCCTCAGCATCTTCTTTTTTCCCGGCGGCTTGAATCCGGTAAGCAGCATGATGGTCATTCCGCTGGCGCAGACGAGCGGCGAGATTCTGACGCTGGTCGTCGTATCGTGGTTGGTCGCGGGTTTGGATGTTGCCGTCGGCGGGTTCGGCGGCATGTATTTGCTGATCGTTCTCGTTGCGCTGGCGTTGCGCTGGCGACGATACAGACTCTCAAGGACCACATTGTCATTTCGGGCGGAACGACCCTGGCACCGCCCGCCAGGGCAGGTGGAAATCTCGTTGCCGAGATAATGAGACGCTTCGCGTCGGCGCGATCCTTCGACTCCGCTGACGCTCCGCTCAGAGAGTGTTTGGAAAGTCTGGTTTGGCGTTCGTAGTGGGCGCTTCAGCGCCTGGAAAGCGCAGTGAACTGCGCACTACGAGCAATTTCAAAACACTCTCTCAGGACGCGCCTCGAAAACTGGTCCTGAGCCAGCCGAAGGATGACAAGGTGAGTAACGGACAATATCGCAATGACCCCGGCAAGTGAATCGTCCATCACCCGGCGCGAATGGCTGATCGCATTGGCGATTGCGTTGGCAACGCTTACGCTGACGCTGCTGCCTTATTGGTTGGGCGATCAATTTGCGCGCGGCGATCGGCAGTTCACCGGCGTCATCATGAACCCCGAGGACTCGCAAAGTTATTTTGCCAAGATGCTGGAAGGCTACGACGGCAACTGGCTCTACACGATTCCGTTTACGACTGAAGATCACGCGCCCGCGTTCGTCGGCGGATTCTATCTTGCGCTGGGACACCTCGCGCGCGTTTTGGGTTTGTCGCTAGAGGCGATGTGGCATCTCGCGCGCGTCGCGGCGGATGTACTCCTGTTCCTCGTCACCTTTGGATTCATCGCCGCCTTTTTGCGCGAGCCGCGCGCGCGCTGGACCGCGTACCTGCTCGCGCTTTTCGGTTCGGGACTGGGCTGGCTCTTGTTCTTGCTCGATCAACCCTACTGGCTTGGCGCGTTTCCGGTGGATTTCAAAATGCCGGAGGCGCATCTCTTTTTCACCGCGCTGACGTTTCCGCACGTCGCCTTTGGAACCGCGCTGATTCTGGCGAGTCTCTGGCTGTCGCGCCGCGCCATCATCTCAGGCGACTGGCGCATTGCGCTCGGCGCGGGCGCGGCGAATCTTCTCCTGGCGATCGTCTATCCGTTCTTGATCTATTTGATTGTGGCAACGCTTGGACTCGCTTGGCTCTATCGGTTGATCCGGTCGCGGCGCGTGCGATGGCGCGAAACTATTTTGCTCGCGATTTCATTTTTGCTCCCTGCGCCACTCGTGTTATATTATGCCGTGACGCTGGCGACCAACCCGGTCATGCGCGCCTGGGACGCGCAGGCGGTCACGCCATCCCCGCCACTGCCGCATTACGTCGTCGCATACGGAGTGATGGTGGCGCTCGGATTACTGTCGCTTGCGCGCCGCCGCGCGGAATTGACGTTCTTGTGGATGTGGGTGCTCGCCGCCGCGCTGCTCGTTTACGCGCCGCTCAACGCGCAGCGCCGCTTCGTCGAAGGCGTCCAAGTTCCGTTGGCGATTCTCGCGACGGTTGGACTCGTCGAGGTCGCGCTGCCCCACTTCGCGCAGACGCGCGCGTTTCGATGGCTTGCCGCGCGCCCGCGCTATTCGACCGCCGGGTTGGAGCGGCTAGTAATCGCCATGGTCTTGCTGCTGATGGGGCTATCGAACGCCTACGTCCTCGCGAGCACATCGGTCACGGCATCGATCGAACAGCCGTACCCGCTTTTTCGTTCGCGCGACGAAATCGCCGCCGTCGGGTGGCTGCGCGCGAACTCGGCGCGCTCCGATACTGTGATCGGCGCGTACGAGACCGGCAACTATGTCGCCGCGCACGCCGGCAATCGCGTCGTGTTGGGGCATTGGGCGGAGACGGTGGACTGGGAGCGCAAGTTCGAGGAAGTTGAGTCGTTCTACTCCACCGCCACTGACGACGCGCGCCGTCAGTTGCTCGCGCGGTACGGCGTGCGCTACGTGTGGTGGGGCGCGCGCGAACGCGGGCTGGGCGGCTTTGACCCGGCGCGCGCGGAATATTTGCGGCGCGTCTTTGCGAATGATCAAGCGCAGGTTTACCGCGCGGAGTTTCCATAGCAATGTGCGACGCACGTCAACGAGGCGCATGAATGAAATTGTCCGTCATCATTCCAGTCTACAACGAAGAAATGACGATCGGCGAGTTGATTGACCGGGTCGAGCGCGTGGATCTTGGCGCGACCGAAATGGAGATCATCGTCGCCAACGATGGCTCGACCGACACGAGCGCGCTGATCATCGAAAGCCGCCGGCAATCGCGCCCCGAACTGATCCGCGCGTATTCGATGCCGATCAATCTGGGCAAAGGCGCGGCGATTCGGCTGGGACTATACCACGCGACCGGCGACGTCATCCTGATCCAGGACGCTGACCTCGAACTCGACCCGAACGAGTACAGTCACCTCCTGCAGCCGATCCTCGACGGCAAGACCGACGTGGTGTACGGCTCGCGCTTTTTGAACGCGCGCAAACGCGGCATCCCCTTGCGCACGCGCCTGGCGAATTCTTTTCTCACCGGACTGACGAATCTTTTGTTCGGCACGCGGCTCTCGGATATGGAAACGGCGTACAAGGTGTTTCGGCGCGAGGCGCTGCGCGGCGTGCGGCTGCGCTGCGTCCATTTCGATTTCGAGCCGGAGATCACCGGAGTTTTGGCAAAGCGCGGTCAGCGCATCGTTGAAGTGCCGATCTCGTACAACCCGCGCCGCGCCGACGAAGGCAAAAAGATTTCGTGGGTGGATGGAATCGAAGCGATCTATACGCTGATGCGCGTGCGCTTTGGCGGTTGAGGAACCAACTTGCGGAAATCGAATCTCGTCGGCTTGAGCCTGATCCTGCTCGTCTGCATCGCCTATACCTGGGCGACGTGGCAGTTTTTTACGCGCGTCGTTCCAGGCGGCAACGACTTTCTCACGCACTATGGCGGCTGGGAAGCGTACCTGCAGTCCGGTCTCAATCCGTACTCCGATCAAGCCGCGTTGCATACGCAACTCGCGATCTATGGTCGCCCCGCGCTTCCCGGCGAAGACCAGAACCGCATGGCGTACCCGTTCTACTCGATTCTCCTGCACGGCCCGTTTGTCTCGATTCAGGACTATGCGTTAGCGCGCGCGCTCTACATGACGCTGGAGCAAGCGGCGGTTCTTGGCGGCGTCCTGCTTTGCCTGGCGTTGGTGAATTGGCGTCCGCCCGGTTGGCTGCTGGTATCCGTGCTGGGTTGGTCGCTGCTCAACTATCACACCGCGCGCGGAATTTTGATCGGACAATTCGCGCTCTTGGCGTTCTTTGCGTTGGCGGCATCCTTGTTTCTTTTACGTCGCCGGCGCGATGCGCTTGCCGGGGTGATGCTCGTCGTGACGATGATCAAACCGCCGCTCGTTTTCTTGCTCGTCCCGTTTCTTCTACTGTGGGCGTTCGCGCGCCGACGCTGGGGCTTGGTCGCCGGTTTTCTGAGCGCGTTGACGCTTCTCTGCGCCGGCAGTCTCTTGGTCTTGCCCACTTGGATCGGCGATTGGCTCTATCGCGTCACGCGCTATGCGGACTATACGTTCAACCAAAGCCCGGTGTGGACGCTCTCGGCGCAAGCCACCGCGCTGATCGGTCCTATCGGTCCGATTGCGCTGGTGGGGCTGTTCGTCGCCGGCATGTTNNTGATGCTCGCGCCGACGGTGTGGTTTTTTGCGGCGCTGGATCGCGCGGCGGGCTGGGGACGCGCCGCGGTCGTCGCCGCGATGCTGGTTTCGTTCGTCGGCTTGTGGTGGCTGCACATTGCGACGGTGCAGGACAATTGGGAGCAATCGGTGATGTATCTGCCGTTCCCGATCGCGCTGGGATTGGCTCTAATCGCCGCGCGCCGATGGCTCGTTGACGACATGAAGAATCTGGTTTCTGGATCAGGCATTGCCCATGCGTAGAGCAAAGCCATATCTGATCTTGTTTCTCATCACCGCGCTTTTTCGCATCGCGACCGCGCTTCCGCTGGAGCAAGCCGGATATATGGACGCGTCGTACAC
>DHFK01000176.1:0-6556 GCA_002400365.1 Anaerolineales bacterium UBA4826
CCGCTCCCCTGCACCCCTGCCTGAAGTGGTCGGCGGACGCTACGGCTTGGGCTCGAAAGATTTCACGCCCGCGATGGTCAAAGGCGTCTTCGACGAAATGAAAAGACCGCAGTCGAAAAATCACTTTACCGTCGGTATCAACGACGACGTGACGCACACCTCGCTCGACTATGATCAGAATTTCTCGACCGAGAGCAAAGACACGGTGCGCGCGCTGTTCTACGGCTTGGGCGCGGACGGCACCGTCGGCGCGAATCACAACTCGATCCGCATCATCGGCGAGGACACCGATAATTACGCGCAGGGCTATTTCGTGTACGACTCGCGGAAATCCGGCACGCTCACGACCTCGCACCTGCGCTTTGGGCCCAAGCCGATTCACTCGTCGTACCTCGTCCGCTCGGCGAATTTCGTCGCGTGCCACCAGTTCTCGTTCCTCGAGCGCTTTGACGTTTTGAAAGCGGCGGAACCCGGCGCGGTCTTTTTGCTCAACAGCCCGTATGGACCGGCCCAGGTGTGGGAACACCTGCCGCGCACCGTCCAAAAGCAGATCGTCGAAAAGAAACTGAAATTCTACGTGATCGACGCGTACACGGTCGCCAAAGAGACCGGCATGGGCGCGCGCATCAATACCGTGATGCAGACCTGCTTCTTTGCGGTTAGCGGCGTCCTGCCACGCGAGCAAGCCATCGCCGCGATCAAACGCTCCATCGAAAAAACGTACGGCAAGCGCGGCGAGGCGGTCGTCCAGAAAAACTTTGCGGCGGTGGACAGCACGCTCGAGCGCTTGTACGAGGTCAATGTCCCCGGCGAGGTGACGAGCGCGTTCGATCTGCGTCCGCCCGTGCCGGCGAACGCGCCGGAGTTCGTGCAGCAAGTCACGGCGAAAATGATTGCCGGCGACGGCGATGACTTGCCGGTGAGCGCGCTCCCCGCCGACGGCACGTATCCGACCGGCACGACGCAGTGGGAAAAGCGCAACATCACACTGGAAATTCCGGTGTGGGAAAAAGAACTGTGCATCCAATGCGGCAAGTGCGTTCTGGTTTGTCCGCACGCGGTCATCCGCGCCA
Organism: Anaerolineales bacterium UBA4826; assembly: GCA_002400365.1. Lineage (GTDB taxonomy): Bacteria > Chloroflexota > Anaerolineae > UBA4142 > UBA4142 > UBA4142. The sequence goes on from DHFK01000176.1 coordinate 1,074, forward strand.
AAGTGTACGACGACAAGTATCTTGCCCACGCGCCGGCAACGTTCCAGCGCGACGCGGCGCGCTGGAAAGAATTTCCGAATATGCAGTACACGCTCCAAGTCTCGCCCGAAGACTGCACCGGCTGTACGCTGTGCGTCGAAGTCTGCCCGGCGAAAGACAAGCGCCAAGCCGGGCGCAAAGCGATCAACATGGCGCCCCAGTTGCCGATCCGCGAGTCGGAAAGGGAGAATTGGGATTTCTTCCTGACGCTGCCGGACATGGATCGCGCCAAGGTCAACGTGCAACTGGTCAAGGACTCGCAGTTGCTGCAACCGCTCTTTGAATTCTCCGGCGCGTGCGCTGGCTGCGGCGAAACGCCGTACATCAAACTGGTCAGCCAACTCTTCGGCGACCGCGCGATCATCGCGAACGCGACCGGCTGCTCGTCCATCTACGGCGGCAATCTGCCGACGACGCCGTACGCGCAGAACGCGGACGGACGCGGACCGGCGTGGTCGAACTCGCTCTTCGAAGACAACGCAGAATTCGGGCTTGGCTTCCGGCTGACGCTCGACCAGCGCCTGGAGTACGCGCGCGAACTGCTGCCGCAATTCGCGAGCCCGGTCGGCGCTGAACTCGTAGACGCGATTCTGAACGCGGATCAATCGTCCGAAGCCGGCATCCTCCAGCAACGCGGGCGCGTGCAGTTGCTGAAGGAGAGATTAGAAGCCCTCGTTCGTAGTGACGACTTGAGTCGTCCGGATGCGGCGGCTAAAGCCGCCACTGCGAACATAGCACGCGAGTTGCTGAGCGTCGCCGATGTGTTTGTCAAGAAATCGGTGTGGATCATCGGCGGCGATGGCTGGGCGTACGACATCGGCTACGGCGGACTCGATCACGTGCTCGCGTCCGGGCGCAACGTCAACGTCCTCGTGCTGGACACTGAAGTGTACTCTAACACCGGTGGACAGATGAGCAAATCCACGCCGCGCGGCGCGGTCGCGCGCTTTGCCGCCGGCGGCAAGCCGCTGGCGAAAAAAGACCTCGCGCTGCTGGCGATCACGTACGGCAACATCTACGTCGCGCGCGTCGCCATCGGCGCGAACGACACGCAGACCATCCGCACCTTCCTCGAAGCCGAAGCGTACGACGGACCCTCGCTCGTCATCGCGTACAGCCACTGCATCAATCACGGCTTTGACATGGCGCGCGGCTGGGATCAGCAAAAACTCGCGGTGACCTCGGGACACTGGCCCCTCTTCCACTACAACCCCGATCTGACCAAGGCAGGCAAGAACCCGATGGTACTCGATTCCAAAGCGCCGAGCATCCCGCTGCAGAAATACGCGTACAACGAAACGCGTTACACGATGCTGGCGCAAAGCAACGAAGATGCCGCCGAACGACTGCTGAAACTCGCACAGCAAGATGTGGACAAGCGGTGGAAGCTGTACGAGCAGTTGGCGGCGATGAACGGGAATAAAACGTAAAGCGTAAAACGTGAAGCGGAGATTACGTTTTACGTTTCACGTTTTACGCATCACGCCTCACGTTCGCGTCCGCCAGGTCTTGTGCGATGAAGCACCGGGGAGGGGCTATTGTTTTCCTGGCTCACGAAACTACGGCTGCAAACCCGCATCAGCCTCCTGGTCACTCTGGGGTTGGCGCTCATTTTCGCGTTCATGGCTTGGGAAGGGAGACAAATCGCCCAGGCGAACGCGGAGATGACATTGCAAGAGCGTCTGACCGTTGCCCGCGTCGTGGCTCAACATCTGGACCAGGACCTGGAGCGGATCCTGAGCCGCCTGGCACACGTGGCTGCCTTTCCCACCATCAACCTAGACGATGGCGACCTGGAACCGGAAAAGGCAGAACTGCGCGCCCTCTACCGCTCCAACGGCTTTGGTTACGTCTTGTTGCTCGACAAGGACGGCTTGGTCCTCTGGACTGAGCCATACCTGCCCGACGTCATCAACCGCGAGCGCATGGAATGTCCCCACGTCCAAGAGACTCTGCGCGTCGGCGCGCCGGCGATCGCCTGCGTACCCCATGCCCTCACCCCACAGAGTCCAGTGATTGCCCCGGTCGTCCCACTCCGTAACGCGCAAGGCGCGATCGTCGGCGCGCTCGGCGCGGCAATAGACCCCTCCTCCCCTCCCTTTGTCCAAATCTTTCAGGGTATGGCGCCGGGCAGAACGGGCTATATTCAACTGATTGACGACAACGGCACCGTCTTGGCGCACACCGAGCGTCAGCATCTCTTCCAGCAAAGCGAGCACGCCGACCTCTTCCTCTCCCTGCTGAAGGAGAAAAAGTCTGCTATCACCACGTACACAATGACCGAGGAGGGCAAAGGTACCTTCCGAGAGGTTGTCGCCTTTGCCCCCCTCTCTCAGGCTCCCTGGGGCGTGGCGGTGGAGCAAGAGGAAGCGGAGTTTCTGGCGCCATCTATGGAGGCGAGCCGCAGAATGGAGGTCGTCGCGGTGGTCGTCGTGGTTGCTGCTCTCCTGATGACTTGGCTCACCACCCGCAGCGTGCTCGAGCCGGTGCGTAAATTGAGCGCGGCTTCGGAGCGTATCGCCGCCGGCGATCTTGCCACGCCCGTGCCGCCTCTGGGCCAGGACGAGATCGGCGAGTTGGGTCGGCGGTTCGAAGCGATGCGGGCGCGCCTGGCGCGCTGGGGTGAGGAATTGGAGGCGGCGGTCCAAAAGCGCACGCGCGAACTTTCCACGCTCTATACGATTGACCGCGCCGCTGCCGAATCCCTAGACCTGGACGTAATCCTCGCTGAATCGTTAGACAAGGTGCTTGAGGTATTAGAAGTCGAAGCGGGGGCGATTCTGCTCTTGGAGCCGGATGGACAGACCCTTGCGACCCGAGCGCATCGTGGGTATTCGGAAGAATTCGCCAGAACCATGCGGCACATTCGACTGGGCGAGGCGGTTGCCAGCCGCGCGATGGCAGAGCAACAGCCGGTCGTCGTGGATGTGTCCGAGTATCCGACGGAACGCTTGGCGCCTTTCTTTGTCAAAGAGGGCATCCAGACCATCGCCAGTATTCCGCTTGTATCCAAAGGTCAAGCGCTCGGCGCTCTCAGTCTAAACACGCGGCGTCCGCGCGCCTTTCCGCCAGAGGAGCTAGAGTTGCTGACGTCCATCGGTCGGCAACTGGGTGGCGTGGCGCAGAACGCGCGCTTGTACGAAGAGACCCGGGCGCGCGCCGAGCGCCTGTCCGTCCTCAACCGCATCGCGCGCGCGCTCAGCGCCACCCTGAAACTGGACGAACTGCTGGAGATCGTGCACCGCGAGATTGCGGCGGTGATAGAAGCCGAAGCGTTCTTCGTTGCGCTGTACGACGCGGCGACAAACGAACTGGACTATCGCATCCAGGTAGACCAAGGCGTGCGCGAACCATCCGCGCGCAAACCGCTCCCCTCCAATTTGACCGGCTCGGTCGTCACGACCAAACAGCCCCGGCTCGTCCGCGACTGCGCGAAGGAAGTGGGTCCTCCGCCGCCAGAAACCCTCTGGGGCTCGATGCAAGCCGCGCAGTCGTGGCTCGGCGTGCCCATGCTCGTCGGCGACAACCTGGTGGGCGTGATCTCCGTGCAGGCATATCACCCCAATGCCTACGGCGCGGCGGAGCAAGAGTTACTGTCCACCATCGCCGACGCGGTCGCCGTGGCGATTGAGAACGCGCGCTTGTACGAAGCCGAGCAACGCCGCGCCGCGCGGCTGGATGCCTTGCAGCGCTTGAGCATCGAACTCGCGGCTGTGCGCGAAGAAAGCGCGGTGCTGAACACGCTGGTCGTGCGCGCGGCGACCATCGCGGAAAGCCCTACCTGCACAGTGATGCTGGTGGACGCGGCGACCAACGCAGCAGTGCTCTCCGCGCAAACCGGTTTGCCGGCAGGCACCCCGCGCGGGCTGCGTGTCCCTTTGGCTCTGCCCATTCTTCGCCACTCGCTAGAGACCGGCGAGCCGATCATCCTATCGGACATCAACCACGACGCGCCGGCGATGCGGACCATTCTCGTTCGTCAGGATATCCGCGCTTTCTTCGCTTACCCAATGATCCGAGAAGGGCGCGTGCTTGGTTTCATCACGCTCAGCAGTCTCGCGCCGCGCACACCTTCGAAAGAAGAAATCACCGCTTACCGTTTGCTGGCAGAGCGCGCGGCGACGGCGTTGGAGAACGCGCGGCTGTACGAGGCAGACGCGCGGCACGTGGCTCGGCTCAAGATCATTGGCGAGGTCGGGCAACACATCGCCACAACCCTCAACCTGGATGAATTGTTGCGCCAGGTTGTCGCGACCCTGGTCGAGCGATTCGGCTACTACTACGCCAATATTCTCCTGGTAGATGCTGCGGCTGGAGAGATCGTCCTGCGCGCCAGTGCGGGCAAGACCGCGACCGCCTTGGAGGGATACCGCCTCAAGATCGGGCAGCAAGGGCTAACCGGCTGGGTGGCTGAGGCGGGCAAACCGCTCTTGGTCAACGATGTGACCCAGGAACCGCGCTACAACTTCGTCGAAGAACTGCGGGATGCCCGCTCAGAACTCGCCGTGCCGATCATGTCCAAGGGGCAGGTGATTGGAGTAATGGATGTGCAGAGCGCCATGCTCAACGCCTTTGACGAGGAAGACCTCTTTACGCTCCAGGCGCTCGCCGATCAGACTGCTGTGGGAATCGAAAACGCGCGGCTGTACGCCAGTCTGGCGGAAGCCAAGCGCGCGCTGGAGGCAAAGGTGCGCGATCTGGAGCGCTTTACCAAGTTTGCCGTCGGGCGCGAGTTGCAGATGAAGGCGTTGAAGGAGCGGATCAGGGAGTTGGAGGAGAAGTGAGGTGGAGAAATGACGCTAAAAGCGCGTTTGGCACGCAAACGTTTGCTGTTGTACCTCATTCTACTGGCGGTGGGCGTTGGGTCACTCTGGAGCGGGATAGCGCCGCATACCCTCTGGTCNNTGTTGGACGGCTTTCACGCGATCACCATGCCGGGACACGGATTTGTTTTGTTGCACAGCGCGGCGGCTCTGGTCGGAGGATTTTGGTTTGCTCTGACATGGGGCCCAGAATCCGGGAGGTACGCCTCCTGGAAAAAGTGGCTGCCTTGGGGCGTTGCCGCTGGTGCAGTAACCTTTGCGGTTTGGACTCTGCTCTTTCGCGAAACTCTGCCGGCGATGACCCAAGGCGGTGAATTTACTGTTGCCGCCAAAGCAATCAACTTTGCGGCGGGTGTGCTTTTCGTAGCCGCCGCTGCACGACTGTTCCTCGATTTTCACCGTTCCGGCGACACAGGCATCTATCTGTTCACCTGTTTCGCATTGCTATTCGGCGTTGTCGGCTTGACCTTTCCGTTTTCGGCGCTCTGGAGTGCCGGTTGGTGGATGTGGCACGTGTGGCGCTTGATTGCCTACCTCCTGGCACTGGAATGGATGATTTACAGGTATCAGCGAACAGAAGCAGAGATCCGCCAGCGCAACCGCGAACTCTCGGTGCTCTAC
>DHFK01000176.1:6593-6955 GCA_002400365.1 Anaerolineales bacterium UBA4826
GTTCTGAACGTGTCGGAATATCCCACTGCGCGCCTGGCGCCGTTCATCGTCAAAGAAGGTCTTCAGACTCTGGCAAGCACGCCGCTGCTGTCGGCAGGCGCAGTGCTCGGCGCGATGAACTTGGGCACACGCCGCGTCCGCGCCTTCCCGCCGGAGGAAATGGAGTCGCTGCGGGGCATTGGCGAGTTGCTCGGCGGAGCAGTGCAGAACGCGCTGTTGTATCAGCAAGTTCAACAAGAACTGGCCGAACGCAGGCGCGCGGAAGAAGCCTTGCGCGAGACCAATGCGTATCTTGAGAATCTGATCAACTATGCGAACGCTCCTATCATCGTCTGGGATCCACAATTCCGCATCACGCGCTT
>DHFK01000124.1 GCA_002400365.1 Anaerolineales bacterium UBA4826
CCAGCCCCGCGTCGAGCAGCGCGCCGCCAAAACCCTTGCCGCGTCTGCGCGCGCTCACGCCCAGCGGTCCCAACTGGCCCCAGGGGCGCGGCAAGCGCTGCGGATAGAATCGCTCGATGGGCCGCTCTGAATCCTCGAAGGTCAAACGCGCAAAGCCATCCACGCCGCGCTCGGTCAGCCACAGCAGGTAATCGCTCAGCCGACCCTGTTGGCGCACAAATTCCTCAAACTCGTAGCGCCAGCGATCGGGAAATTCGCGGGAGAGAAATTCGAGCAGAATTTTTTCGTCGCCGGGTTGCGCGGGGCGAAAGGTCATGTGCGACGCGCTGCCGGCGCGCGGCGCATAGTCCCCCAGATCCCGCGCGACATCCCAGGTCGCGCGGCTGCCGATCCGTTCGGCGTAACCGTGCCGTTTGAAGAAGGCAACATTGCCGAGTTCGACCGGGTAGCCCGGGGCGAAGGGACGCAGACTGCCGCCAAGGCGAAAGCGTGCGCAGCCCTGGGCGCGGAGCCATGCTTCCGCCCACGCCAGCAACGCGCTGCCGATGCCGCGCCGCTGGTAGTTACCCAAGACGGCGATGGCGTCAATCCAGCCGACTTGCGGCGGCGAGGTCTGCGGGTCGTGGGGCAGCGCGCTGGCTAACGCAAAACCGATGGGCTGATCGTTCAGCAGCGCGACACGACCGGCTTGGACCGCGCCCATGGGCGGACGCGTATTGAATTCGAGCAAGCGCGGGGTGAGCGCCAAACCCGCGCCGCACGCGGCGTTCCAGAGGTTGACGAGCGCGGCGATGTGGGCGGAGTTCGTAGGATCGAAATCTGCGAGGAGTGCAGCGTGTGATTGGTTCACGGTCGCGGCTGGTTACGCATCGCGTTCCTCCGCGCGCCCTGGTTTCGGCGGCGCTTCGGTCGCGATATACAGCGGACGATTCTTCACTTCGTCGTAGATGCGTCCCAGGTACTCGCCCAGGATACCGAGGAAGATCAACTGCACGCCGCCGAGGAAGAGGACCGAGATGAGGGTGGTGGCTTGCCCGGCGAAGAACGTTTGCCCGAGGAAGATGCGCAGCAACGCCACGACCGGAATCGCGAGCAGCGCGATACCGGAAATCCAAAATCCCATCGTCGTCGCGAGTTGCAGCGGCACGTACGAAAAGCCGGTGATCGCGTCCGTCGCGAACTTGAGCATCTTTGGAAGCGGGTATTGCGTCGTGCCGGCAAAGCGTTCCTGGCGGACGTACGTGATGCCGGTTTGCTTAAAGCCGACCCAGACCGACAGCCCGCGCATGAAACGATGATGTTCGCGCAAGCGCCGCAGCGCGAAGACGACTTTGCGGTCAATCAGTCGAAAATCGCCGGTGTCAGGCGGGATGTTGATCGACGCGACCTTGCCGATCAGACGGTAGAACAGTGAGGCCGTGAAGAGTTTGAAGGGCGTTTCGCCTTTGCGCTGTTCGCGCTGGGCGTACACCAACTCATTGCCCTCTTTCCATTTAGCGACGAGTGCCGGGATGACTTCGGGCGGGTCTTGCAAGTCCGAGTCAATGATGACGACCGCGTCGCCTTCGGCATAGTCAATGCCGGCGGTGATCGCGATCTGGTGCCCAAAGTTGCGCGAAAAGACGATGATCTTGACGCGCGGGTCTTGCGCGCGCAATTCGCGCCCGATTTCCGGCGAGCGATCGCGGCTGCCGTCAAAGACCAGCACGAGTTCGCACGCGCCGTCGAGTTGGTCCATCACCGCGCGCACGCGGCGATAAAACTCCGGCAGCGTTGCTTCTTCGTTGAATACCGGCGCGACGATGGAATAACGCGGTCGAGTGTTTGGCATGATTCTACTTTAGGATATAGTGCGTGCCCTTTTTGTCGCCCAGCTTCAAGAGCACGCCTTGCTCCGCCAAGTCCGCGAGATCCCGGCGAATGGTCTCTTCGCTCACGTCGGGGAACAGGTCGTGGTACTCGCGGTTGGTGATGCGCTGATTCTTGGCGATGTATTCGAGCGCGGCTTGCTGACGCTCGTTCAATTCGAGCCGGCGCCATTTGCTCCGGTCCACTTCGTCGCTGACGAGTTTCTCGCCCGGGCCGCGCAGCGTCACTTTGAACCCATTCGCCGTTTCGGCAAAGCGCGGCGCGGGCAAGCCCCACTCGCGCATTAGCCGAATCATCCGATCAATTCCATACCCCAGGCGCTCGATAAAGCCCATGTCGGCAAGCACCTGGGCGATGACTTCGTTGCGCGAAAAGCGTTCGTCCACGAGGTTGTCCAGCGTGACGTGACCGGGCAAGCGTCCCGGACTGTACACCTCGATGCGGTCGCTGAACATCAGCAGGCGGATCTCGTCGCCGCGAATCGCGTAATCGCGGTGCGCGACCGCGTTGACGATCGCTTCGCGCACGGCGGGCAGCGGATACTCGGCGCGATCGGCGCGCTGGAGCGCGTCAAGGCGCGAACCCTTGCGCATGTTCGCGGCGACGAACGCTTCCGCGCGCCGCACTTGCTCGGCGAGCGGACCGCGCACGATCTCGCGCATGAATTCGTCTTCCATCTGCTTGCCCGCATAGCGCGCGAGCAGAATCTCCGCGCTCGGAAACGCGCGCTGCGGATCCGCGGCAAAGAGCAAGAACCCGGAAGTCGTCGGACGCCACGCGCTGCCGTCTTTCGTGAGACAGCCGCGGCGGTACAGCAGATCATTGGTCTCGTCTTTCTTGACGACCGCATCACCCAGGAAGGCGGCGGCGTACTTTTGCACGAGCGCGTCGTCGAGATCGTCCCGCGTGGCGCCCGGCGCGGGCAGCGCTTCGAAATTCGCCTCGCCGCGCTCGCGCAAGAGTTGGCGCAGTTGGCGCGGTCCGAGCGCGGTGTTCTTCTTGCCGGCGCGCGCCAGATACTTGCCGCGCAAGCCGTACGCGTGCGGCAAGCCGGCGGGCACCTGGACGAACAGAATGTCTTTGCCTTCGAGCGTCACGCTGGCGGGACGCGGCAGGATCAGCGGCGGTTCGCAGCGTAGCCCCGCCGCGAGCGCTTTGTCAATCGCGGTGTCGGCGTCGCGCACGCCGCGCACGCTGTTGCCTTTGGGCTCAACGCCTAGCAGCACCGCGCCGCCGTCCGCGTTCGCGAACGCGGCAAGCGTTTCCGCGAGACGATTGAGCGCGACCGATTCGACTTCGAACGCGACCGTCTCGCTGGGACCCTGGCGATAGAGCGCGGAGATTTCTTCGGGGTTCATCGTTGGTTAGAAGTTGGAAGTTAGAGCTTGGAGATTGGAAGCGGGTATTTTTCCAACTTTCAATTTCTAACTTCCGACTTTCATTGTCCAGTGTTTATCCTGCTAGCCAATGAAGTACTGAATGATCGGCAGCAGGCTCTGCGGCGTGGGAGTGAATTTGGGCGTGGGTTTGGGAACCGCCGCGTTGCCGCCGATGCCGAGCAAATCGGGGATCAATTCAAAGCCGAGGAGCAAACCGCAGGCGAACGCGCAGCAGAGCGCCAGGATCAGCACTGCGCCGATGATCAACAGCCGGATGTTGGCGCGCGCCGGTTCGGCATACGACTGGTCGAAACCCAAGCCGGAGGGCTGCGCGTACGCGTAAGGCGCGGACTGGTTTTCGGAGATCGGGGCGCCGCGGGCAGCCGGCGCGGCGTGCACGTCCGCGCCGCAACTGCCGCAAAAGCGTTGGTTCGAGGGAACGGAATGACCGCAATTCGGGCAAGTGACCAAGTTGGACTCCTTTGCGAATTTTCGATTTCAGTTCTTCGATTTCAGATTTTTCTTTGCCGGGTGATCGTTGTTCGCAGAACGCAAGTTGGGTCTGCGCGACAGCGCGACCGGCAGCACCTGATCCATGCGTTCTACGTAAACAAATTGCATTTCGCGCTGAATTCTCTTCGGAACGTCCACCATATCTTTCTTGTTTTTTACGGGAATGAGCATCGTCTTGAGCCCGGCGCGATGCGCGGCGAGCACCTTGTCGCGCAAGCCGCCGATCGGCAGCACGCGCCCGCGCAGCGTGATCTCGCCGGTCATGGCGACATCGCGATGCACCGCGCGATGCGAGAGCGCGCTGATGAGCGCGGTCGCAATTGTGATGCCGGCCGACGGCCCATCTTTGGGAATCGCGCCTTCCGGGACGTGGACGTGGATGTCGAGTTTGTCAAAGTTCACTTTCAAGCCCAGTTCCCGCGCGTGCGTGCGCGCGTACGACAGCGCGGCTTGCGCCGATTCCTGCATCACGTCGCCGAGTTGCCCGGTGAGCATCAGCCCGCCCTTGCCGCGCATCAGCGTCACCTCAACCGCCATCGTATCGCCGCCGGCGTCGGACACTGCCACGCCCGTGGCGACGCCGACTTGGTCCTTTTCCTCTTTGAGACCGTAGGTGAATTTCGTCGGGCCCAGGTATTTGAAGAGCGACTCGCGCGTGATGTGCGCGGGAGCGTGTTTCTCTTCCGCGATCAGGCGCGCGATTTTGCGGCACACGTTCGCGATCTCCCGTTCGAGATTGCGGACGCCGGCTTCGTAGGTGTACTCGCGAATCAAACTGCGAATGGCTTCGTCCGAAAATTTCGCCGCCGCGACCAGCCCGTGTTCTTCCTTCTGGCGCGGGATCAAGAACTGTTTGGCGATCGCCACCTTTTCTTCTTCGATGTATCCCGGAAACTCGATCACTTCCATGCGATCGCGCAGCGCGGGCGGAATCGGATCGAGGATGTTTGCCGTCGTGATGAACATGACCTTGGAGAGATTGTACGGCACGTCGAGGTAGTGATCGCTAAACGCGTGATTCTGTTCGGGGTCGAGCACTTCCAAGAGCGCGGCGCTCGGGTCGCCGCGAAAGTCCGCGCCGATCTTGTCCACTTCGTCGAGCATAAAGACCGGATTGACCGTGGCGGCGCGTTTCATCGTTTGGACGATGCGCCCCGGCAGCGCGCCGATGTACGTGCGGCGATGTCCGCGAATTTCCGCTTCGTCGTGAATACCGCCGAGCGAGACGCGCACAAAGGTTCGTCCAAGCGCCTGGGCGATGGAACGCCCCATCGAAGTCTTGCCGGTGCCGGGCGGACCGACGAAGCAGAGGATCGGCGAGCGCATTTTCTCGGCGGCGAGTTTGCGGACCGCCATGTATTCGAGGATGCGCTCTTTCGCTTTTTTCAAGCCATAATGCTGTTCGTCCAACAGTTTCGCCGCGGCGGCGATGTCGAGGTTGTCGGCGGTGGCTTTGACCCACGGCAGCGCAATGAGCCAATCCAGGTACGTGCGAATGATCGCGACTTCGGGCGCGGCGTTCGGCATTTGCATCAGCCGGTCCAGTTCGTGCTTGGCTTTGTCCTGAACTTCGGTCGGCATGCCGGCGCCTTCGATTTTCTGCCGGAGTTCGTTGCTCTCGCGCGCCTGCGCGTCCATCTCGCCCAGTTCGTGTTGGATGACCCGCATCTGCTCGCGCAGATAGTACTCGCGCTGGGTCTTGTCCACTTCTTCCTGCACCTGGGTGTGGATCTTGCTTTGCAGTTCGAGGACGTCGAGTTCGTGCGCGAGCAAGACCGAAATTTTTTGCAGGCGCACGATGGGGTCGAGGGTCTCTAACAATTCCTGACGCTTGGCGAGTTCCAGATTCAGCGCCGAGCCGACCAAGTCGGCGAGCCAGCCGGGCGTGTCGGTATTCATCGCGGCGACGTACGCGTCGTCGGAGAGATTCTGACTCAGGCGGACCGCTTTTTCAAAGAGGGCGAGTACCGCGCGCATCAGGGCTTCGGTCTCTAACGTCTTTTCCGCCGGTTCGTAGATCGGCAAGACGCGGGCGCGGAGGTACGGGTCCGTTTGGATAATTTCGATCAACCGGACGCGCGTGGCGCCCTGGGTAATCACGTTGGTGGTGCCGTCCGGCATCCGCAACATCCGTCCGACGACGGCTTCCGCGCCGATCGGGTAGAGATCGGCGGCGGTGGGGTCTTGGATTTCTGGATCGCGCTGCAAGAACACCACCACGGGCTTGTTGTCGGCGAGCGCGGCTTCAATCGCGCGAACCGAGCGATCGCGTCCGACGGCGAGCGGACTCATCAGATGGGGAAAGAGAACCATGTCCCGGACGGGCACGAGCGGATATTCAAACAGAGTCAGCAGCCCATCCACGCCGGGCTTGTTCGGTTTCTTTTCGCCGTTCTTCTTGGTCATTCACAACTCCTGGATAACTTTCAGGCGCAATCATACCACAGCGGGGAGAGGGTGTCAAAAGAAGCGTTTCGATTTCAAGAATCCCTTTCGACTTTCACGCCGTGATCCGCCAGCCACGCCTCCCGCGCTTCGGCGACGACGAAGAGCGAGCCGGTGACGCAAATCACGTCGCCGGGTTCTGCGCGTCGCGCCGCGTCGCGCAACGCGCTTGCCAGGTCGAGCGCGACAGATGTTTCGATAGGGTAGGACGCGGCGAGTTCGGCGAGCCGCGCGGGGTCTGCGGCGCGCGGGTTGCGCGAACGCGTCAGAATCAACGATGCGGCGGAGGGCAAGAGCGCGGCGAACATGCCGGCGATGTCCTTGTCGCCGGATGCGCCGAAGATGAGGCGCCAGCGCGCGGTCGGGAAAAACTCGCGCAGCGCCGCGACCAGTTGCTGCGCCGAGTCCGCGTTGTGCGCGCCGTCAACGATGACCCATGGATTCCGCGCGAGAATTTCGAATCGTCCATGCCATTGGACGTTGGCGAGTCCAGCGCGAAGCGCTTCGTCCGAAATCGCGATCCCCTGGGCGCGCAAGACAGAGATCGCGGCGAGCGCGGTTGCGGCGTTCACGCGTTGATGTCGTCCCAAGAGTTTCAAGTTTAAAGTCGCAAGTTCCAAGTTGTTAGAGGTTGTCTTAGAAGGGGTGGTAGCCCAGCCGCGCTGGGCGTCGGAAACAGGCAGCGCGGCTGCCTGCCCACCCTTTTCAGACAGGCGCATACACCATTGGAGGGTGAAGGTTTGCGAATCCAGCGTCTGCGACTGCGGCAGGACGCGGAATGAGCGATCGGCAATCGAAAAGCGCAGATCAGGCGTAACAGTGACTAGCGGCGCATCCTTTTCCCGCGCAACCGCCTCAATGACGCGCAATGCCTCATCGCGCTGCGGCGCGGTGACGACCGGCACTCCCGGCTTGATGACGCCGGCTTTTTCGCGCGCGATTTGCGCGAGTGTGTGCCCCAGAATCGCCGTATGATCGTAGGAAATCGAGGTGATGACGGAAACGCGTGGCAGCACGACGTTCGTCGCATCCAGCCGCCCGCCGAGTCCGACTTCCACTACCGCCAGCGCGACGCCACGCGCGGCAAAGTAATCGAACGCGAGCGCGGTCATCACTTCGAACGTTGTCACGCCGGGGACCTGGGCTATCAGCGGCTTGCATTTTTCGACGCCCGCGACGACATCGTCCGGCGAAATCATTTCGCCGCCGACGCGGATGCGCTCGCGGAAGGTGTGCAAGTGCGGCGAGGTGTAAAGCCCGGTCCGTTGCTTCGCCGCGCGCAAGACGCTTTCGATCAGCGCGGCGGTCGAACCCTTACCTTTGGTGCCGGCGACGTGGATGGACTGGAAGCGTTTGTGCGGATCGCCGAGCGCGGCAAGCAAGCGCTCCATCCGTGTAAGATCAAAAGTCCTGGAGGAATAGTTGCCAGCCGGGGTGACTTCAAAGTTCGTGAAAGAATAGATATAGTTGAGCGCGTCGCGATAGGTCACCATCGCATCGTCCCGTGGTCAGATAGTAAGTGGTCGCAGGGCATTTGGATTCTTTGACTGTCCAACTGTTCGACCAAGCGACCAGATGACCAGACAGATTCTATCCGATAAGAGCGCAAAACGCAAAGCGGCTTGACACTGCCCAGGGTGTGTGGAAAGTCGCTTGACAAAGCCAA
>DHFK01000183.1 GCA_002400365.1 Anaerolineales bacterium UBA4826
CCGCTCCTCTGCTCCCCTGCTCCTCTGCTCCCCTGCCCAATATTCGTGAATGGCGGTTACCACATCCACGTACAGCGGTTCGCCCGCGCTGCCCGGCTCTTTCGTGCGGTCGAGGACGGCGATCGTTTTCACGGTGGGGGGCAACGCCTGGACGAAATGCTCGGCGGAGAAGGGGCGATAGAGGCGCACTTTGAGCACGCCCACCTTTTCGTTGCGCGCGTTCAGGTACTCGGCGGTTTCCTGCGCGATTTCCGCGCCCGAACCCATCGCGACGATCACGCGCTCGGCGTCTGGCGCGCCGACGTAATCGAACAAGTGATATTGTCGTCCGACAATTCGCGCGAACCGGTCCATCATCTGCTGCACGATCGCGGGTGTCGCCAGATAGTACGGGTTGACCGACTCGCGCCCCTGGAAGTACACGTCGGGATTCTGCGCGGTGCCGCGCATGACCGGATGGTCGGGCGACAAGCCGCGCGCGCGATGGGCGCGCACCAGTTCGTCGTCAATCAGCGCGCGGATGTCGTCCAGGTCTAGCCGCTCGATCTTCATCAACTCGTGTGACGTGCGAAAGCCGTCGAAGAAATGAAGAAAGGGCACGCGGGCTTGCAAGGTTGCCGCGTGCGCGATCAACGCCAAGTCCATGACCTCTTGCACGGAGTTGGAGCACAGGAGCGCAAAGCCGGTCTGGCGCGTCGCCATCACGTCGCTGTGGTCGCCGAAAATCGAAAGCCCTTGCGCGGCGAGCGAACGCGCGCTGACGTGAAAGACCGTAGCGGTGAGTTCGCCGGCGATCTTGTACATGTTGGGGATCATCAACAGCAAGCCCTGGCTCGCGGTGAACGTCGTCGTGAGCGCGCCGGTTTGCAGCGCGCCGTGCACCGCGCCGGCGGCGCCGCCTTCGCTTTGCATTTCGACCACCAGGGGCACCGTGCCCCAGATATTCTGCCGTCCTTCGGACGACCATTGATCTGCCCACTCGCCCATCGGCGAGGAAGGCGTAATCGGGTAAATCGCGATCACTTCGCTGACGCCGTGCGCGACGTAAGCGGCGGCTTCGTTGGCGTCCCACGTAACTTGTATTCGTGCCATCTTATACCTCGATTCTAGCGAAATTTATCCACCGCTCATTTTACCGCGCGGTGGTACGAGTCCAGTCAAAATCCGGTCTGAATACGGTGTGTCTCTACGCCCCCACGTACCTCGCATACACACCCCGCGCGACCGCCGCGTCGTCCGTCCCCTTGATGATCGCGCGCGCGTCCGGGAAAATGGTCAATTCGTAATCGCCAATCTCTAATCTCAGCAAGTACTCGTTGAGCGAAACCTTGCCGACCTCGCGCAGGCGTTCGGCGAGCGCCGCGAGATTGAGCGTGTGCCCGCGACCCGGGTTCACCTGTACCGCGTTGCGCCCGCACAAGAACGCGGTCATCGTCCCGGCGCGTGCGCCTTCGAGAAACTCGAACTTGTTCTGTCCGCAGGTCGGGCAATCTGCGCGCCGCGCGATCGCAAACGACTCGAACGAGTTGTCCCACAGGTCCACGTTGATGATGCCCGCGTTGCGCGTGCCTGCGCCCGCCAGAAACTTGAGCGCTTCCGCGCAGGCGATGGACGCCATCACGTTGACGATGGGTCCGATCACGCCGGCGGTGTCGCACGTCGGCAGCGTGCCCGGCGGCGGCTCTTTCTGAAACACGCAGCGCAGGCACGCGGTCACGTGCGGGATAATCGTCATCGTCATACCGTAACTGGCGACCGCGCCGGCGTAGACCCAGGGGAGCGCATGTTTGACGCACGCGTCGTTGATGAGAAAGCGCGTCTCGAAATTGTCGGTGCCGTCCAGCACCAGCGTTGCGCCGGCAATCAACTCTTCGATGTTTTCGGGGTTCGCGTCGGCGACGACGCCTGCGATCGTGATCGAAGAATTGACGCGCCGCAATTTGTCCGCCGCGGCGATCGCTTTCGGCGCGCCGCGCGCGACGTCGTCTTCGTCGAACAAGACCTGGCGCTGCAGGTTGTTCAGTTCGACAAANNAAGCGTTCTTGTCCCGCCGCGCCGAGCGGCGCAAAAAGCGTTTGACGCAAATAGCGTTCGCGTGGGTGTTCATTCATTGGCTGGATTATAGCGCGTTTCCGCCAGCCGGCAAAGTGGCGGCGCGGGTGATCGCAGTTGACAGCGCAAACCAACAGGCATACAATCCTGCCCGTTCAACCACTGCGCGCGGGAGGAACTCCTCGCGCGTGTCGCAGTGAGGCAATGCGAGAAAACATAGGATGGACAGACACAACGACTTGGGCGTGCCGGAGGGCGACGAAAAACCGCTTGCCGCCGATCGAGCCGGCGCGCCATCGAAAAAAATCAATCCCGAGTTGACGATCAGCGAAGTCCGGCGCGGCGTCCGTCCCGGCGATGTCTATGTGCGAATGAGGCAATCGCATCGCAAACTCTTTCGCCGGGTGGGTCCAGGGCATTTCGTCGTCACCGCCGAGTCCGATCGCCCGGAGACTTGGCTCGAACGCGCGTATCGCGCCCTCAAGCAGGTGCTGATCGGGCGACCGTTGGAAACCGCCGAGGAAGTTCACCAGCGCCTGACCAAAGTCAAAGCACTGGCGGTGTTTGGCTCGGACGCGATCTCGTCCAGCGCGTACGCCACCGAGGCGTCGCTGGTGATTCTGATGGCAGCCGGCAACGCCGCGCTCGGCATCTCGTTCTACACCGCGCTGGCGATCGCGGTCATGCTCTCCATCGTCGGTTTTTCGTATCGTCAGACCGTCTACGCGTATCCTCACGGCGGCGGTTCGTACAACGTCAGCCGCGAAAACCTGGGACAGATTCCGGGGCTGGTTGCCGCGGCGGCGCTGCTGATTGACTATGTGCTGACGGTCGCCGTGTCCATCGTCGCCGGCTCAGCCGCCGTGACGTCGGCGCTCATCGCTTCCGGCTATGCCGGGCAAATCAAGGCGCTTGAAGCGGCGCTGCCGGCTTTTCTCAATCTCAACGTCATCCTGAGTCTGTGCTTTATCGGCTTGATTACGCTGGGCAATCTGCGCGGCATCCGCGAGTCCGGCACCATCTTTGCGATCCCGACGTACCTATTCATCGTCAGTCTGAGCGTCATGCTCGCCGTCGGCTTGTTCCAAGCGTTCGCCGGCACGCTCCACCCCGCCGCGCCGCCGCCGCTTCTGCCGGCGACCGAACCCGTCA
Organism: Anaerolineales bacterium UBA4826; assembly: GCA_002400365.1. Lineage (GTDB taxonomy): Bacteria > Chloroflexota > Anaerolineae > UBA4142 > UBA4142 > UBA4142. Next base: position 3,205 of record DHFK01000183.1, read on the forward strand.
CGCTGTGGCTGGTCCTGCGCGCGTTCTCCGCCGGCGCGGTGGCGATGAGCGGCACCGAAGCGATTTCCAACGGCGTCCCGGCTTTCCAAAAACCAGAATCAAAAAACGCGGCGACCACGCTGACCGTGATGGCAACCTTGCTCGGCGCCTTCTTCCTCGGCGTTTCGTATCTCGCGACGCGCATGGGGCTGGTGCCCAGCGAAGAAACGATCATCTCGCAGGTCGCGCGCGCCGTCTTTGGCGCCAGTCTGCCGTACTATGTCTTCCAGATCGCGACGACGGGCATTCTCGTCATCGCCGCGAACACGGCGTTCGCCGACTTTCCGCGCCTCGCGTCCGTGTTGGCGCGCGATAATTTCATGCCGCATCAATTTCTGTTTCGCGGCGATCGGCTCGCGTTCTCGACCGGCATCGTCGCGCTGGGTGGCATCGCCGCGCTGCTAGTCGTCGGCTTTGGCGGCAACGTAGATAGTCTGATTCATCTGTACGCGGTGGGCGTTTTCCTTGCCTTTAGCATGTCCAATGCCGGCATGGTCGTGCACTGGTGGAAACTGCGTGGACCCAATTGGCAGTCCAGTCTAGCCATCAATGGCGTCGGCGCTACCCTATCCGTCACCACCCTGATTATCGTCGCGGTGACCAAGTTCGCGCTGGGCGCGTGGATCGTCATCTTACTGATTCCGATCATCGTGGCGTTCTTTCAATTCATCCACCGCCACTATTCCCATGTCGCCGATCAACTCCGCATCGTGCCGGGGCAGTTGCCGCCGCCCCAAGTTGACCAACTGGTGCTGGTGCCCATTGACGACGTGAACTATGCCTCGCTACGCGCGATCTCGTTCGCGCGCACGATCGCACGCGACGCGGTCGCGCTGCACATTTCGACCAACCCAGAGCGCGCGGACAAAGTCAAGCGCAAGATGCAGACGTACGCCGCCGACGTCAAGTTCGTGATTCTCGACTCGCCCTTGCGCGCGTTTGTGCGCCCGCTGCTGGCGTACGTGGACGCCGTCCACAGCCAATATCCGAGCGCGTTCGTCACGATCGTTCTGCCCGAGTTTATCACCGCGCATTGGTGGGAGGGTTTCTTGCACAATCGAACGGCGGCGCGCTTGCGCCGCGCGTTCGAAAAGCATCCCAACGTCGCGGTGGTGCTGGTGCCGTACTTGCTGGAAAAGTAAACCAAGTTCCTACATCTCCTCCGCCCTTTGACGAATCGTCGAATCCAGCATAAAATATCCACTGTGAACGACACAAGTTCCGTAACGACTGGGGAAACGCGACGTCCGCGCCGGCGTCGTGGCTCGCCCTTGCCCTTTTTCGTGCTCTACGTCATCGCGTCAGTCCTCTTTAGCCTCCTCATCCTCTTCGGCGCCTATGAATTCATCTACCGCGACCGGATCATTCTGGGCGTGAGTGTCCAGGGGCAATCCGTGAGCGGAATGACGCGCGCGCAAGCCAGCCAGTTTCTCCAGAGCAAATTTGGCAGCCCCGATGCCATCCGCGCGCGCTTTGGCGGCGAGCCGATCGTCGTGCGCGAGGACGATAGCCGCCCCGGCGGCAAACGGGTGTGGCGCGCGTGGCCCTGGGAACTGGGGCTGCGGACCGATTTCGCACCCGTCGCCGAGCAAGCCGCGCGGTTGGGGCATCGCGACAGTTGGCTCGACAGTCTCGCCGAGCAGGCGCGCTGCATCTGGGCTGACTGTGACCTCGGGATTGACGCGCAGTTCGACGAGCACATCGCGCAGGCGTATCTCAGTTGGCTCGCGCCGCAGGTCGCGCAGCCGGCGCGCGACGCGCGCGTGCGTATCGAGGGCGTGCGCGTGATCGCGACGCCGGCGCAGAACGGACGTGACCTCGACGGCGCGGTCATGCTCGAGCGGATGCGCGCACGCGTTCTCGCCAACTCGCGCGGTGATCTGGTGCTCGCGTTTCGCGAGACCGCGCCGCTGGTCGCGAACGCCGACGCCGCGCAGGCGCAAGCCGAGGCGCTCCTTGCCGCGCCGGTCATGCTGACGTTCGGCGGGCGCACGTGGGCGTTGGACCAAGCCGCGCTCGCGGCGATGATCGTGATTCAGCCGCAGCCAGACACGCCGGGCAAACTGCGTCTGGTCGCGTCTATTGATCGCACGCAACTGAGCGCCTATCTCAAGACGATGGCGCGCGAGATCAATCAGCCCGCGCGCGACGCGCGCCTGCGTTTCGATCCCACCACCAGCGCGCTCACGCCGATTGTCACCAGCCAGTACGGTCAGATCCTCGATCCCGAAGCGGCGGCAAAGCAGATCGAACAGCAATTGATGGCGCGCGCGGCGCGCGGGCCCGGCATGGCAAACCCGCTGGAGACCATCCAGGCGCGCACGATCGGTCTGCCCGTGAGCGTCACCAAGCCGGCGATTGCCCTGGAGGACATGGCGAAATTCGGAATCAAGGAATTGGTCGCGCAGGGGGTCAGCAATTTTCGAGGGTCGGCGGCGGGGCGGATCCAAAACATTCGCACGGCGACCGAACAGTTCGATGGCATCGTCGTGCCACCCGGCGGCGTCTTTTCGTTCGATCAATTCCTGGGCGATGTGGTGGAAGCGAATGGCTATGACGATGCGTACATCATCTTTGCGGATCGCACCGTGCTGGGTCCGGGCGGCGGCGTGTGCCAGGTGTCGTCCACCGTCTTTCGCGCGGCATTCTTTGGCGGCTTGCCGATCGTCGAGCGCTGGGCGCACGCGTATCGCGTCGGTTACTACGAGCCGCCGATCGGCTTGGACGCGACGGTCTTTGCGCCGAGTGTGGATTTCAAATTCAAGAACGATACCGACGCGTATCTGCTGATCCAGCCCAAGTTGGATTTGAAGAACTATACCCTGACGTTCAGTTTTTACGGCACCAAGCCGAATCGCACCGTCGAAATGGAAGAGCCGATCATGGAGAACGTCATGCCACACGGTCCCGCGATTTACACCGACGATCCGACGCTGAAAAAGGGTGTGACCAAACAAGTGGATTTCGCGCACGACGGCGCGGACGTGACGGTGTGGCGCAAGATTCTGGTGAATGGTCAGGTCGTCAAGCGCGAAAAATTCTTTAGCCGCTACGAGCCGTGGGTGGCGCGCTATTTGGTGGGGACGAAGGTGGTGAAGTAGACGAGATAGACCTCGCCCATGCCTATCCTCCTCCCAAGTATTGCAGCGCAATCCGCACGCGCTCTTCCACCGTCTTGACGTTGGATGGCACCGACCGCGCCGCGCGCGTCGCCTCCGCCGCGCTATAGCCCAGGTTGATTAGCGCGTTCATCACATCCTCGTCCAGCGGCGATAGCGCTCCCGCTTCCGCCAGCCCGCCCAAGTCAAGCTTCCCCTTTAACTCTAGCACGATTCGCTGCGCAGTCTTTTTGCCGATGCCGGGAATCGCAGTGAGCACCTCGAGATTCCCTTGCGCGATCGCCATCCGCACAGTCTCCGTCGGCGCGGCGGACAGAACACCCAACGCGACTTTGGGACCGATGCCGCTGACGGTCATCAGCGTTTCGAACAGGCGCAATTCCTCCTCGGTCGCAAAGCCGTACAGCGAGAGTTCGTCTTCGCGCACGCGCAGATGCGTGAACAATTGAACCTCGCTGCCGACCGCGCCGAGACCGGCGACAGTGCTAGCCGACACGCGCACGCGCAACCCAACGCCGCCGACGTTGACGATGATCGTGTCGTCAGCGCGCGCTTGAAGTTTGCCGTAAAGTGTGGCGATCATTGCTAATCCTCAAAGGCAGAAGGATGAGGGATGAAGGATGAAAATTATTTCTGCCTTCATCCCGCGAAGCGATCCTTCATCCTTTCAAAGCGCGCGCTGTGCGCGTGGCAAATCGCAACCGCGAGCGCGTCCGCGGCGTCGTCGGGCTGGGGAACGAAATCGAGTTGCAGCAGCAGTTTGACCATTTGCTGAATCTGCGCTTTTTCCGCGCGTCCATAGCCGACGACCGCCTGCTTGATTTGCAGCGGCGTGTACTCGTGAATCGCGAGGTTCGCTTGCGCCGCCGCGAGTAAAGCGACACCGCGTGCCTGACCCACAGACAGCGCGGTGCGAACGTTCTTGCTGAAGAATAGTTTCTCGACGACGGCGTCGGTTGGCTGGTGCTGGGCGATAAGCGCGGTCAGTTCGTCGTAGAGACGCCGCAAGCGGCGCGGCATTTGCCAGTCCGCCGGCGTCGTGATCGCGCCGTACGCGACCAGCGCCAGATCATCGCCGTCGCTTTTCAACACTCCATAGCCAGTGATTGCCGTCCCTGGATCAACGCCTAGAATGATCATTGCCTTGCGTTTTGCGCTTTACGCATGCTCCTTGGCGCCCTCAAACTTTGCCATCACCGCGTCGCTGATGTCCAGGTTGGTGAATACCTTTTGCACGTCGTCGTGTTCTTCGAGGGACTCCATCAGTTTCAGCGTCGAGATGGCTTGCTCGTCGCTGATCTGCGCCGGCGTCTTGGCGATCCACGCCAACTCTGCCGATGTGAACGCGATCTTGCGCTTGTCCAGCGCATCGCGCAGGGCGCGCAGATTTTCCGGCGCGGAATACGCCTCGACCAGGTTTCCATCTACCTTCAAGTCATCTGCGCCGGCGTCAATCAACTCCAGTTCCAGTTCTTCCGCGTTCTTCGGGTTCTCGATCGTGATCACGCCTTTCTTTTCGAACAGCCACGCCACGGCATTCGCCGCCGCGAGGTTGCCGCCGCCGCGCGTGAACAGGTGACGCACTTCGGAGGCGGCGCGGTTGCGGTTATCGGTCAACACCTGGACGAGCAGCGCGGCGCCCCCTGGACCATAGCCCTCGTACATCACCTCTTCGAGTTGGCCGCCTTCCTTGAGCTCGCCGGTGCCGCGCTTGATTGCGCGCTCGATGTTTTCCTTCGGCATATTGTTCGCGCGCGCCTTGTCCACGGCGAGTCGCAGCGCAAAGTTCGCGTTGGGGTCGCCCCCGCCTTCACGCGCGGCAATCGAGATTTCACGACCGAGGCGCGTGAACATCGCGCCTTTCTTTACATCCGCCACACCCTTCTTGCGTTTGATTTGCGCCCACTTGGAATGTCCAGACATACGAGACCTCCGATCGTTCCAACTCCATGGTTCACTTGCATTATACCACGCGACGCCGAAATCGAAAAGCGGGTGGAACTAGTTTCGCTTGCCGATTTTCGATTTGCAGTTTCGCAACCTCGAAAATCACAAATTCACCCGGCGCGGTGTGACGCTGACTTTTTCCGCGCGAATGATTGCCTGAATCAAATCGGCGGTTTCGTCCAACGCGTCGTCTTCGTTGACGATCACATAGTCGAATTTCTCGAACTCGTTCATCTCCAACCGCGCGGCGTGCAAGCGCAGCCGCAAATAGTCCTCGGGCTCGGTGCGGCGCTTGCGCAGACGCGCTTCCAACGCCTCCATCGAAGGCGGCATCAGAAAGATAAAGATGGCGTCCGGCACGATGCGTTTGAGGGTCGCCGCGCCTTGAACGTCAATCCGCATAATGACGTCTTGTCCGCGCGCCAAGGCGTCGCGCACCTCGCGCTTGGAGTTGCCATAGTCGTAGCCATAGACGACCGCGCGCTCCAAAAAGTCGCCGCGCGCTTCCATCTCGGCGAAGTGTTCTTTGGTGATGAAATAATAGTCCTTGCCGTCCACCTCCTCGGCGCGCTTGGGGCGCGTCGTGTTCGTCACGACAAAGTGAAAGGGGCAGTTCAGTTCCTGCATCCGTCGGAGCGCGGCGTCCTTGCCGACGCCGGACGGACCCGAGACGACAATAAGCAACGGCGGTCGTTCTGGCAATTGAATTGGCAGTTTGGCTTCAGGCATCCTGTGTCTCGCTTTGCGGTCGCGGCGCGCCCACGCGCGCGATTTTCGCGCCATCTCCCAGCCCTTGCGTCACGTTGGCCGAGTCAACAATCAACGGCGCGTGCTCGACGACCAGCGGGTAGTTCACCGAACTGTGCGCGGTCACGATCACGACGATGTCGCTGCGGCGCAACGTGGCGCGCGTCAGCGGAACGGATTTGAAATCGGCGCGCGCGCGGTGGAACACGTCGCCGCCGACGTGAAACGCCGGCACGTACGGATCGTGGTATTGCACGCGCGCGCCATAATTCAACAGCACTTCGATCACGCGCTCGGCGGGCGAGTTGCGCGCGTCGTCCACGTTGCGTTTGAACGCGACGCCGAGCACCAGCACGCGCGCGTTCCGCAGCGATTTGCCATTCTGCCCCAACAGGTCATTGGCTAGTTTGACGACGTGGTACGGCATGCCCTGGTTGATCTCCGCCGCCAGTTCAATGAACTTGGTATAAAAATCGTACTCGCGCGCTTTCCAGGACAGATAGTACGGGTCCACTGGGATGCAGTTGTGCGTCACGATACCGTATGATGTGACGAACGTGTGCGTATCTTCAACTTCCGCTGAATAGACGATGTGCGTGCCCACCCGCTGCGATACCTCAGCCACCTTGATTGTCGCAAAGTTGCCGTGCGCGGCGAAACTCTTGGTGGGCATGCGCTTCCGTCGCCCGTCGGCGTACCTCTGCAAAGCAGCGCGTTTGTCGCCATCGAACAATGGCAAGAGGCGCGCGAGTTGTCGCTCGCCGTAGAATCGCAGGTATGGCTTGCCTTTCTTGAGCGTCGGCACAAAGCCCAGTCCCTGCGCGAGCAAGACGGTCTGTTGAAATAGATGCGGGCTGCTCGAAAAATAGCCGACGGTCGCGACGTTGATGTGATGATCGAACGTGCGCTGTTTTTTCTTATGATGGTAATGCCGAACGCGTTGCTCCAAGTTCACATCGCCGTCGCCGCGCAGCAGCCCGGCCAGAACGCCCAGACGAACTGGCTCGGACGCCTCCATCAGGATGGCTGGAATCTGCATCTCCGTTGAGCGCGTTCCGCAGTTCAGCACGTCGCGCAGCAAGCGCGCAAATAAATTAGACGAAACCTTGATCTGGACTGCGTTCCAGATTCTATCTTTACGCTTGGAATAGCGCAATCCGAGCGAGCGGACGATCTGGCAGACATCGTTGATGTACTCGTGTTCACTTACATTGAACGTAAAGCGTGTGCGTAACGATTTGTCTCGCGTGATGCATCCTTCGCTCAAATAATACCCGACGAGGCGCGCGAACGCGTCATCTACCCTGATCACCGCCGGGATCGAGTTCGCGGACGGACCGCGCCCGGTTCGCAACAAGATATCGCAGTGCGCCATCGGCGCGGCATTCTGTTTCTCCAATTCCAAGTAAATCGCCAGCGGCATCCGATTCGAGCGAAAGATCTCATGACGATCAACACGCCATGCCTTGAGAAAAGGGGTTATCTGCTCCCGGTGATCCTTGAATTGTCCACACTTGGGCGTAACGCGAATGTTGGCGATTTCTTCGCTTGCCAGGTGAGGAATGAGATCAATCGCGGGATCGGCTGAGTTTGCGCCCAGCCACCGCGTTGGCACGATCAATTCGTCGCCGGCTTGCAGCGTATCCGCGCGTTGGACGCGCAGCGCGCCTTCTTTCCACACGATTATTGGATGCCCGTCTGTCACCGAGAGATGCCGACGGTCGTTCGTAGTAATGTCAACCATCGCGCCGCGATATTCGCGCCGCGACAGCGCCGCGAGCGGCTTGACGCAGGTTGCGCGCTGCTCAAGATCAAAGGAAAGCGCGCTGATGCCTTCCGGCTCTAACAGTGTAACCTCGCCGATTTGGCGCGCCGCGCCGGGGTGCTGACGTTGCAGGTCCGCGAAATACTCGCCAACGCGCACGCACGTCAGCCCGCGCCCGTTCTGGACGAACAGAAATTCGTTCTCGCCCAAACAGTGCCCGCCTACACCCGCGCCAGGATAGAACGCCATAAAGCCAAAGGGCTTGGTCGCGGCGGCGGCGATCACTTCCCAAAAGTCAATGCCCATCTTTTCCGACAAGAGCGCCAGTTCGTTGACGAGCGCGATGTTCACCGAGCGAAAGATATTTTCCAGCAGTTTGCTCATCTCCGCCGCGCGCGGCGACGACACGACGAACACTTTGGGCGTCAGATGCACGAGCAGCGCCTTCGCCAGCGCGGTGCAGCGCGGCGTCAAGCCGCCCAGAGTTTTCGGCGTGTTCTTGACATTCCACCCCGCGCTGCTCGTCGCGCCCGGATCAATCCGCTCCGGCGAAAACGCAAGGTGGAAATCTTTGCCGGCGCGCAATCCGCTCGTCTCCAGAATCGGCAGGCAGATTTCTTCGGTGGTGCCCGGGTACGTCGTGCTTTGCAGGATCACGAGTTGCCCGGCGCGCAAGCGCGGCGCGATGCTTTTGGTGGCGGCGATGACCGGCTCCAGGTCGGGCGCTTTCATTTCATCGAACGGCGTCGGCACGCAGATGAAAATCACGTCAACGTCTTTTAGCGCGTCGTAATCGCTGGTCGCCGCAAATCTCTTTCGCGCGCTCAGCCGCTTGACGTCGGCGCTAGCGACATCGGGTATGTAACTGACGCCCCGGCTGAGTTTCTCCACTTTGCGCGCATCAATGTCCAAGCCGACGACCGGAAAACCTTCGCGCGCGAATTCGATCGCCAACGGCAAGCCCACGTAACCCAGCCCAACCACCGCGACGCGCGCCTTCTTCCGCGCGATCTTTTGCTGCAATGTCACAGGTCCTCCAAAGGTAGGTAGGACAAGTTTGCTAAACTTGTCCTACTCTAAATTCAAATTCGTACAACGCGACCGCGCCGGCAAGCAGCGTCACCGCGAACGCTACGTAACTTTCCAGGACGCCGGCTTGCGCGCAGAACATCGCCATTACGCCCAACGCGCCGGCGACGAGATACAAGATCAACACCGCCTCGCGCCGCGTGAACCCGCGCGCGACCAGGCGGTGCGAGAGGTGATCCGTGCCCGGGTTCGTCAGCGGATTCAAACCGCGCCGCAGCCGCGAGACGAACACCAGCGTCGTGTCAAAAATTGGCAAGCCCAGCACGATGATGGGAATGAACCAGGTCGCGAGGAGCGGATGCCCCGGAAAGCGCAACTTGATCCCGGTCGCCGCGAGCATAAAGCCGAGAAACAGACTGCCCGTATCGCCCATGAAAATGGAGGCGGGGTTGAAATTGTAGATCAGGAAGCCGATCGCCACGCCGAGCAGCGCCGCGCTCAGACTCCCGACGAGGTACTGGCCGTTGGCTGCCGCGAGCAGCAGAAAAAAAGCCGCGGCGACGGCCGCGACCCCGCCCGACAGGCCATCCATGTTATCGAGGAGATTCATCGCGTTTGTAATGCCGATGACCCAGAACAACGTGATGACGGTGTCGAGCAGGGGCTGATGGAAAAGGTCAATCGCCACCCCGGTGACCACCAGGATCAGCGCCGCCAGAATCTGTCCGATCAGTTTCAGACTTGCCCGCAAGCCCACGCGATCGTCCCAAATGCCGAGAAATGAAACCCAGGTCGCGCCGACGACGATGCCGACGATCTGGGAGATGTAAAACCGGTCGGCGAACAAAACCAGCGCGAGCATGAACGCGCCGTACATCGCGACGCCGCCCAGGAGGGGGATCGGCGTCTGGTGGATTCTGCGCGCGCCCGGCGGCGCGACGATGCCGGCGCGCAGCGCGACGCGGCGCGCCACCGGTGTCGCGCCGATGGCAAAGACGAGGGCAGTGGCGAAGATGAGCATCAGGGTGGACATAGGATGCCAGATGGCGTATGGCACATAGCATATGGCGTATAGCATATAGCGCATAGTTGGTGGCAAACAAGTTTTCGCAATTGCCATTCGCTATTTGCCATATGCTATCGGCTACTTGTTCGCCGTCTTCTCCTGCAGCAATGTGACGTACGCTTGCAGGACTGGCTTGTCGGCGTCCGCGGCGAGCGCGAGCGCGGCTTGGGCGGCTTTCACCGCCTGAACGAACTGCCCGGCTTTTTGCGCGTTCAGCGCGACTTGGATGTTCTGCCAGAACGGTTTCTCGTTCTCTGGCGCAAGCGTGACCGTCGTGACGAGCGTGCTCTGCGCGTCGTCAGGATGGTCGGTCTGCAAATTCAAGAGCACCAGGTTCTTGTACGCATCGTAATCGTTCGGCGCGAGACGCGCGATGGCTTGATATTCCGGCAGCGCCAAGCGCGGTTGACCGCGCGCCTTCCACAGCGCGGCGAGGGTGCGCCGCGCCGTCACATCGTTCGGCGATTTCTGCGCGGTCTGTATCGTGCGCTGCAAGGACTGCAACTGTCCGTAGAAATCTTGAAAGCGCGCATAATCGGCGCGCGTGGTCGGCACCAACTCCATGAGGTGGCGCATGGCGGCGACGGCGGCGTCAATCTGCCCGGCTTCGGAAAGAAAGTTGACCAACGCGAGATTGGTGACCAAGTCGTCCGGCGCAATCCGAGCGGCTTGCTCCAATTCTGGCTGCGCCAAATCCAACTGACCTCTCCGCCGGTACAGATCCACCAGCGCCAAATGCGGCTGGACCAGCGTGGGATTCTGCTGCGCGACGGCGCGATACGCTGCGATGGCGCGCGGCGCGTATTCCGGCAGCGCCAGGACACTGGCGGCGCCGACTTGGAGCGTGCCGTCCGCTTCCGAGAGCGCACGCGGGTCAATCGCCAGCGCCTTGAGATACGCGTTCGCCGCATTCGCGAAGTCGTTCTGGGCGCGGTAGACATCCCCCAGGTACACGTACGTCTGCCCGAAACTGGGATCGAGTTGGAGCGATTGCTCCAACTGTGCGCGCGCCTGCGCGAGATCGCCGCTCTGCGAAAGCGTCAACGCCCATTCATTCCGCAGGTACGCCGTGTGCGGACTCAGGCGCGCGACCATCCGATAATAGTCAGACGACTGGCGATAATGTTCCGCGCGTTCGGTCGGATTGTCAATCAGCGGGGCGACGATGCGGTGCAAGCGCGCCAGGTTCGCCGTGTGATCGGTATTCAGCGGATTCAGGCGCTGCGCCTTCAACAACGTCTTCTCGCTCAGGTTGATCAATTGCGTCCGCCGCAAGAGATCGGTCGCCGCGCGCGCGCCTTCCAAATACGCGCGACCCAGGAAGAGCGCGTAGAAATCCTGGGTCGGCTGCAAATCGAACGCGCGCTGGTACGCCTCCATGCTGCGATCCCACGCGCCCGCCGCGTCGTAATTGGTGCCGGCTTTGTACAGAATGTCGGCGCGCACGTTGTTATAGTTGGTGACATAGACGCCTACCAGAACCAGGGCGAGCAAGCCCGGCGCTGCCAGCGCGCTCCAGTTGGAGCGGAGGGACGCTTCGAACCGCGGCGGCGCGTCGAACCAGAGCGCGAGCGCTAGCACGCCGAGGCAGATAAATAGCGCGAGGTAGAACAGACTGTGCAGATTGATGTACGCGTCGGTCAAATCGCCCGGCGTCGTGAGCCAGCGCGTTTGCAGCATGGCGAACCAAAGACCGGCGGTGAACGCCAGGATGACAAAAAGCAGAATGTCGTACAGCCACGTCTCTTGGCTTAGCCGGTCGGTCAAGCCGATGATGCCCGCGATCAACCAGGTCAGCCCAAAGAGGACAAAGATTCCAGACGGCGCGCCGTCGCTCTTGCTGAAAAGCGAACGCTGAACGGTCTCCACCGCGCTGGCGGTGCCCGTTTGATTGGTGATGGACTCGAAAGCCAATGTAATCAGGATCAATGTGGCAATCGCCGTCCACGCGACGACCGGCGCAGGCGAAAGCGCGCGCTCTTTGGCGCGTGAGGTTTCCGGCGCTTGGGCGCGGCGGCGCGGTTTGCGTCGCGCGGCGGTCGCGCGATTGGGTTCTTCCGGCGCGGCGCGCGGCGCGGCTGGCGCGGCGGAATCCGTCAGGTGGTTCAGGCCGACGACGACGAGGAGCGCGGCGTAAAACCAAAAATAGGTGCGCGTGGAGACGATCGCGATCCCAAAGTGAATCTCGACGAAATGCGCGATGAGCGCCGCCATCAGCGTGCCCAGCCAGAGCGCGCGCCGCACGTCCGGCGCAGCGCCCTCGGCGCGATAGCGGCGCAGCGCGGCAAACGCCAGGTAGATGAGAAAACCGACGATCATGCCGGCGGGCAGCGCGACGCCGATCCAATGCCAGCCGCGCCACGCGCCAAAGATGAACGCGAAGACAAAGCCGACCGCGAGCCACAACGCGATAAACAGATTGCGCTCGCTCGGCGACGCAATCAAGCCCAGCCATTTCAAGCCAAAGTAGAAAACGGATATGAACAGCAAGATGTACGCGCCAAAGCCGAGCAAGCCGGTCATCACCAGCGAGTCGAACGTCTCATTGTGCGAGCGATCCGGCGACGCGTTGCGCGATTCCAGGCGTCCCAGTTCCGCGGGATAGAACGGATTGAACGCGACGTACATCGCCTCGGGACCATAGCCGACCAGCGGACGGATGACGTTGAACGGATCATCGCCGGTAGTGGGCGACCACAGGGGTTGGTGTGGCAGCACCAGGTTCAGCGCGCCTTCCCAGATCAATTCGCGCACGCGCGCGGTCGGCGAAGCCGGATCGAGAATCTGCCCCAGGCGCCCCAGGTAGGGGACGCGCTTGAGCGCTTCCAGCGGAGACGCCGGCAGGTTGAAGACGACGAGGAACGCCATCGCGAGGACCGCCAAGCCGATGATTCCGCCGAGGGTGATGGAGCGCCAGACGCGCGGCAGCCGGCGCATCACCATCAGCGCGCCGAGCAGCGTGAACGCGAACAGCCCAGCGCCCAAGCCCAGCCAAGGACCGCGACTCTGCGAAAAGAAAAGCGCGACGAGTTGTGTAGCGAGAATGACCGTGTAGGTCGCCGCCAACACAACGCCGCGCCCGGCGGACCGCCGCAGCGTTCCGACAGCCGCTCCAAGCAGCAGGAGGACGAGCGCGCCGCCGGCGCCCAGCGCAAAGTTGGTTGCCCACAGCGCAATCAACAGAACCAGGGCAAGGACGAACGCGCCGAGCGCTATGCCGCGCGGCGCCAGATTTTGCGCCGCGCGCGCGAGCGCTTCAAGCCAGCGCGCCAGCGCCAGCGGCACGATCAGGATCAGATAAGCCGCGACAAAAATCGCGTTGCCCATGTTCGCCGCGATGCGTTCGGTCGTGTCGCCGCCCCAGGGCAGCGGGTCGAGTTGAAAGTGCTGGATGATGCCGTACAGCGCGATCGGGAAACTGGTAACGATCGCGGTGTTGATCGCGCGGTCGAATTGCGCGCGCGTGCGCAGCGCGCCGGCGGTAATCAGGAAGATGACGATGTACGAAAAGGTGGTGTAGGTCCCTTGCATGCGCTGGTACGAACCCCAGAAACTTACGTTCGACGCGACCGATAGAATCGTCGTGACGATATACACGACCACGACCGCCAGCGTCGGCAGGACCAGCGGGTTGGCGCGGACCAGCGCGCGCGCGCTTTCGGCAAGCGAGGTTTTCGGCAACCCGGTTTCGATCTGCTTGACGATCCACGCGCCGACCATCAGCAGCGCGATGGAGCGGATGAGGGCAATTTTGTCCGGCTCGAAGACACGGCTGGAGTAAACGTCGAAGAACAACGGCGCGAGGATCAGCGCGGCGAGCCAGCCGGCTTCCAAAAGTTTGTCGCAAAAGGTAGAGAGACGTGTGGGCATCGGCATACCTGGAGGATGATTCCGCGTCATTATACGACGGTTGCGGATGATTCGCAAATAGCGCTCACCAACCCGCGGTTGTTCAACCCAACAATTTTTTCGCGACCAACAACTCGGCGTTCAACAGCGTTCCACCCGCCGCGCCGCGCATCGTGTTGTGCCCGAGCAACACAAACTTGTAGTCGAGCACGCTGCACGCGCGCAGGCGTCCGACGATCGTCGCCATCCCTCTTTCCGCGTCGCGATCCAGGCGCGGCTGTGGGCGATCCATCTCATCGCGCACGACGATGGGATGCGCGGGCGCGGTCGGCAGTTTCAGTGCCTGCGGCTCCGCGCTGAATTCGGCAAGCGCGCGGCGCACCGCGTCGAGCGGCGCTTTCTCGATCAACTCAACCGCTGCGGTCTCCAAGTGTCCGTCGCTTGTCGCGACGCGATTGCACGCCGCGCTGATCTTGAACTCCGCGCGCGCGATGCTTTCCCCATTCGCTCGCCCCAGGATTTTCAACGGCTCGCTTTCCAACTTTTTTTCTTCGCCGCCGATGAACGGGATCACATTGTCGAGAATATCGAGCGAGGCGACGCCGGGATAGCCCGCGCCGCTGAGCGCCTGCATCGTCGTGACCATCACGCGGCGCAAGCCGAACGCGTCCGCCAGCGGCTTGAGCGCGAGCGTCAGGTGAATCGTCGAACAGTTGGGATTGCAGATGATCGCGCCTTTGCGTTGCGCGCGCTGCACGCGCACCAGTTCGAGATGCTCCGCATTCACCTCGGGGATGACGAGCGGCACATCCGCATCCATCCGATGGCTCGACGCGTTGCTGGAGACGAGCGCGCCGGCGTTGGCAAAGCGCGTTTCGATTTCGCCGGCGACGTCGCCGGGCAGCGCGGAGAAGACGAGCGGCGCATCGAATTTCGGCTCGCACGGCTGCACGATCAGCGCGCGCGCGTACGCCGGGATGTCGCTCCCCAGATGCCACTTGACCGCGTCGGCGTAGCG
>DHFK01000208.1 GCA_002400365.1 Anaerolineales bacterium UBA4826
AAAAGCATCATCCATCACCAAAACGATGTCTACATCGTTGGGCTCTGGTTTGGATGTGATGAAACTGCCAAAAAGAACCAATGATTGCAAGTGACCTGTCCGTTGTGCCAACGCATGGATATGCAACAGGCGCTGGGCGCAAAAGGCGCGTTGCCCCACTGTTGAACCAAATCGCTCAGCAACTTCCGAGAGCGTTGCCCGATACACACCAGGCGGTAAATCACCTGCCGCGTTGAATTTTGGTAATGGCATCTTTCCCACACCCCGCAAAGGCAGAAGGATGAAAAAATTCTGCCTTCACCCTCACTGAATCGCCAACCCCATATTGTCGAAATACGCAGAGACGCGCCGAATTTCACCGACGTTCCATCCAACATCCTGACGATCGCCGAGATTTGGTGCGTGTCCTGCCATGTGTGCTACCAGACGATCGGATGGCCCGCGCGCAGATGGTCGAGGAGCGCGGCTCGGAAAACATCGAACGGCTGCCCGTACAGAACTTGCGACTTGATGCCGAGCGCGCAAGTCCCTTTTGCAGTCCTTGCGCGTACACGCCGTAATCAGTAAGCCCCCAAAGTACGCCGAGTTCGTGCGCCCGCGAATCCCCTCGAACGGATTTTCGCTGCGCGGCATCGCGGCAACCAGTTGCGCTTCGCCGACCGCGCCGCGCGTTGCCATCGCCGCCGCTGCCTCCTCGCATGCAGGTGTGATTTCAATCGCCTGACCCCTTCCCCTTCTCCGCCTCCTCGCGCGCGCGACGCGCTTCTTCCATCGCGCGGTCCAGTTGCTCGCGCCACGCCTGCGCGCGCGATTTGGGCACGAGCGGCGCGGGCTGCGCCGGCGCAATCGGCATGGGCGGAGTTTCTTCGCGCGGCGCCGCCGGTGTCTCTGGCGTCGGCGCGGGTTCTTCAGGCGCTGGCTCTTGAGAGGGTGGAGCGAATTCCTCAGGCGCTGGCGCGGCTTCTTCTTCGACCGGGGGAACGCGTTCCGCCCAGGATGCGACCTCCTCGCGCGGTTCCGGCGCTGGCGGCTCGCTGATTGTTTCTGGCGGCGCGGGCGTGGGTTCCACGCGCGCCGGTTCCTCCTCCTCGATTATCAGCGGATGCAACAACTCCTCGGGCGACTCTTCCGCAGCGGCTTGGACCGGTTCGCGCGTCGGTTCAACAGTTGGCTCGATTCCCGGCGCGATCTCCGTTGGCGCCTCGACCTCACGCGCTTGGAGCTCTTCTTCGGCGACCATCTCGCCCTCGACCAGGTTGCGCCAAGCGCCGTGAATACCATCCTCGGTCACGCCGTAATAGACGTAGAGTTTATCGCCGGCGCGCTGCGCCAGATCGTAGCGCACCTTGCCGCCGCGCTTGTACGTCTTGACGATCGCCGTGTCGCCCAACCAGGTTAGTTTCTGCGGATCGCACGGATTCTTTTCGCGTTCGGAAATCGCGTACTGCCACAATCGCCGCGCGCTGGCGAGCGTCACGTTATGCACGACGCGCGCATTACGCAGATCGCGCACCGAGTAGTACCACACGCCCTTGCGCGCTTCCGCCGTGACGATTTCGACGCCGGTGCGCGGCGGCGCGACACGCGGCGCAACCGCCTCGACCTGAGGCTCGGCTGGAACGACGGCTGCCGCCGCGGGCGCAGCCGCCGGCGGCGCGGGCGCGGCAGTCGCCGCGAGTTCGACCATCAGCGCGTCGCGCACCAATTGGATGATCTCGTCGCGCACCGCCAAGCCCGTCTCGTTCTCCGAACGCACGTAAATGTGGCTTTCTTCGAGCGCGTACGGCACGTCGCTGCCGCGCGGAACGATCACTTGCAAAACGTTTTTGCCCTGGCTCTTGACGACTTCGATCTGGACGTCGAGCGGCGGCGTAATCTGCTTGGTGATCGCGCCGCGCAGGTCGGCGATCGCGTGCTCGGCGCGCTCCACGCCGGCGACCGGCTTGCGCGCGTCCGCGCTCGCGCCGACGTAAATCGTCCCGCCGTTCGTGTTCGCCAACGCGACGACGTCTTGGAGAATCGCCGCTGCGACGCCGCGTTTTTCGGTGAGGCGTTCGTGGAACGATTGGATGAGTGTATCGCCCTGCTCGCGCGCTTCGCGAATCGGATCGAACGGCTCTTCCGCCGTTGGACGATACGGGCGCGTGCGCGAGAAATCATTGCCGCCGAAAACCGCTTTGATCGCGTCGAACGACAACTCGTCCAACAGAATTTCCGTCGCGCGGTCGCCGACGCCCATTTCGTTCTTGAACCGGGGATCGAAATCGAGTTTGTGCGCGTCGCTGCCCTGGATGCAGTGCATGCGGCGCGGGTATTCCGGCTTGGTGCCGCTAAAGAACGCCGCAGTGCGTCGCCGCGATCTGGAATCGAGGTCGGTCACTTCGAGCGCGAGCAAATGCGCGTCCTGCGTGTACGCAATGCGCGTTTGCCCGCCGAAATCAAAGCCGGGCATCGCGACGCCGTGCGACGAATTGGCGTGCGCGGCGATCGCCATGCCGCCGGCTTCGGCGATCATGCGGTACGCAGTCAGCGCGTCCGTCGTCGCGCCCACCTCACCGCTGCCCTGATCGAGTTTTTCGGCGGGCACGCGCAGCGAGAGCAAGAGATGTTCGAGTTCGCGCACGGTCGTCTCGGGCGGAAAGACCGCGAGGAGATGAAAGCCGAGCGTCGCGGTGAATTCAAAACCGGGCAGCACGAGAATTCGCTCGCGCAGCCGCCGATACTCTTCCAGGCGCTGGCGCTCGTCGTCGTGCAATCGTTTGAGGCGCTCGAGCGATTCGAGGAACTCGATTTCTTCGTACAGCCGCGCATAGCCGCGCGCGGTGTTGTGATCGGTGAAAGCGATGACGTCGAGATTGCGTTCTGCGGCTCTTTTCAAAAGATCGAGATAGGTTACGTTGGGTTGCTTGTAGTCCGCCGAGGCAGGCGTATGGAGGTGCAAATCCATCCGGTACCATTGGCGTTGCGCTGTTTTCTTACGCTGAACCATGGGGGTTCCTTCCTTTGGATTGGCAAATGGCGCGTAGCAGATAGCGAATGGCAAAAACCAATAGCCATTCGCCATTGCCGTCCGCCATTTGCTGGTCGGAAGGATCACTGGAGGGAGAATCTGCGCGATAATATCGCGCGTGGTTCATCGCTTATTCAATGCGAACCACACGCGCAAACACACGCGTAACTACTGTCATTGCGAGCGGAGCGAAGCAATCTCCACACAACTTGGGGATTGCTTCGTCGCAAAGTGCGCTCCTCGCAATGACAGCGAGGTTGCTCGACAAATGTTTGCCATGCGGCACAATCAAATGGTCGAGCCACGGTGCGTGCGATGCAATCAATGGCGCAGAATGTTCTCGCCGGCACTGACCCTTGCCGAACTGCGGATCCGGCAACCAGCGCGCGCGTTGATCAATAGAATCCGCGCGGCGCGGTGGCGGCGATCCGGGGTTAAAGTTATTCGGTTTTCACTCGCGCTTTTTCGCGGCGCGCGGCGCTTTCTTCGGCGTTGGCTCGGCTGCATCCGACCCACTCGGCTCGCGCCCGTTGCCGCCTTGCGACGCAATCGGCGTCTTGCTGAGCGCCGCGTCGAACACGTCCGATACTTGTTCCGCGAAAACAAAACTCATGCTCTGGCGAACTTCATCCGGCAATTCGTCCAGGTCTTTTTCATTGCGCTTGGGCAGGATCACCGTTTTCAAGCCGGCGCGATGCGCGGCAAGCACTTTTTCTTTGATGCCGCCCACCGGCAGCACGCGCCCGCGCAGTGTGATCTCGCCGGTCATCGCGACATCGCTGCGCACCAGGCGATTCGTCATCAACGACGCGATCGCCGTCGCCATCGTCACGCCCGCGCTCGGACCATCCTTGGGCGTTGCGCCTTCCGGCATGTGCAGATGAATGTCGCTGCGCTCGAACGCCTTGTCGTCAATCCCCAGTTCTTTCGTTTTGGAGCGCACGTACGACAACGCGGCTTGCGCCGATTCCTTCATCACGTCGCCCAACTGGCCCGTGACGATGAACCCTTTCGAGCCAGGCATCTTGGTCGCTTCGATGAACAAGATGTCGCCGCCGACCATCGTCACCGCCAGCCCGGTGGCGACTCCTGGAATCGTCGTCCGTTCCGCGACCTCGCCATAGAACTTGGGTTTGCCGAGCAGTTCCGCGACCGTGGCTGGGTTGACGCGCACCGGCGTTGGCTTGCCCTCGGCGATGTGCGTCGCGATCTTGCGGCAGACCGAACCGATCTCGCGTTCGAGATTGCGGACGCCTGCCTCGCGCGTATAGTCGCGCGTGATCTGGCGAATCGCCTCATCTTCGAACGCGATCTCCTCCGGCTTGAGCCCATTCTCCTTGATCTGCCGCGGCACGAGATACCCTTTGGCGATGTTGAGTTTTTCGTCCTCGGTGTAGCCGGAAAGGATGAGCGTTTCCATGCGATCGCGCAGCGCGGGCTGAATCGTGTCGAGTTGATTCGCGGTGCAGATGAAAATGACTTGCGACAGGTCAAAGTCCACGTCCAGGTAGTGATCGCGAAAGGTCTTGTTTTGCGCGGGGTCGAGCACTTCGAGCAATGCCGACGACGGATCGCCGCGAAAATCCGCGCCGATCTTGTCCACTTCGTCGAGCATCATGACCGGGTTGCGCGATTCCGCGCGCTTGATGGACTGGATGATGCGCCCCGGCAGCGCGCCGATGTACGTGCGGCGATGCCCGCGAATTTCGGCTTCGTCGTGCATGCCACCGAGCGACATGCGGATGAACTTGCGCCCGAGCGCGCGCGCGATGGATTGCCCCAGCGAGGTCTTGCCGACGCCGGGCGGTCCGGCAAAGCACAGGATCGAGCCTTTGTACGTCCGCGCTTCTTCGTCGCCGCCGCGTTCCAGGCGCAACTTACGCACCGAGAGATATTCGAGGATGCGCGCCTTGACTTCCTTCAGGTCATAGTGATCTTCGTCGAGAATCTGGCGCGCGCGCGCGATGTCGAGATTGTCCTCGGTCGTTTTCTTCCACGGCAATTCCACGAGCCAGTCGAGGTACGTCTTGATGACGTGGTACTCGGCGGCGGCGGGCGGCATCGTCTTCATCCGCGTGAGTTCGCGCCGGGCTTCCTTCTCGGCTTCCGGCGTCATTTGCGCGTCGGCGATCTTTTTCTCGTATTCCTTGGTCTCGACCGCCTGCTCGTCTTCTTCGCCCAGTTCCTTCTTGATCTGCTTCATCTGCTCGCGCAGGATGTACTCGCGCTGCGTCTTTTCGAGTTCGCCCTGCGCTTGGGACGCGATCTTTTTGCCCAGTTCGAGGACTTCGAGTTCTTTGGTCAGCAGCGCGTTCAACTTTGTGAGTTTGTCCTCGACCTTGTCGAGTTCGAGCAATTCCTGCGCGTCCTTCAACTCGGTGCGCAAGCCGCTCGTCGCGATCATGTAGACGAGTTGGCGCGGGTCGTCCACGTTCAGCGCCGCCATCAAGAGTTCTTCCGGCAGGTGCGGCGCGAGCGAGACCAGGCGGCGGAACAGTTCGATGGTGTTACGCATCAGCGCTTCGACCTGCACCGTCTTTTCGCCGGTGTCGGGCGCGACCTGCACGCGCGCTTTGAGATACGGCTCGACCGCGATGAACTCTTTGATACGCACGCGCTCCAAGCCCTGGATGATCAGCCGAACCGTATTGTCCGGCGCGCGCAGCAAGCGATGAATCACCGCGACCGTCCCCGTCGAATGGACATCCGCCGGTCCGGCGGGTCCGGTTTTGGCGTCCTTGACCAGGGTAATCCCGATCAGCCGATGCGCGCTCGTCGCGGCTTCGTCCACCAGTCGAATGTCGCGCTCTTGCCCGATGGCAAGCGGAATCACCGTCATCGGATAGACGACCATAGTGGGCAACGGCAAAATGGGCAGTTCGCTCGGAATATGCGGATTGCTTTCCGGTTCTTTCGAATCGTCTTCGTTTCCTTGCTTGCTAGCGAAGATGTTCATGGTCAACTCCAGGTCCTATCGCAATGAGGGTACGGTAAACTCATTGCGTCTGCACGCGGACAGGGACGCGATGCTCTTGCCGGGACTTGGGCAAGGTGATGTAGAGAAAACCCTTTTCGTACCTGGCGTCAATCGTGGCTTCGTCGTACGTGCCAGGCAGAAAGACCTCGACGAGGAATTCGCCGTATGGAATCTCCAAACAGTGATAACTCAGTTTCGCTTCGATGTCTTGCCGGAGCCCGCGAATGGAAAGGGTTCGGTCGGCAAACGCGATGGTAAAGTCTGCCGGATCCATTCCCGCGACTTCGATCTTTACGATCACCGCATCGTCGGTCTCGTATACGTCGGTCGGCGGACGCCATACCCGTGCGCGCGTCCGATGCTCGTGCGGAAAAAACGTATGCAGCATCCGATCCATTTGGCGTTCAAATTCGTCCATGGCATCGGCGTCAACCTGTTGCGCCATAAATCCGCGTCCTCCTTGATCCTGTGAGAAAAGGGGTGTCCCTGCCGTCAGCCACCGCAGCGATTCTTATTGTAGCACACTTGGGCGTTTCGCTCAAGTTGTTTTATGAAACGGAAAACAAAAAGGAGCGCACCCGGTCAGGTCGCTCCCCATCGCTGCGCTCAGATAAGCTGCTCGGTTTCGCCGCCGCGCGGCGGCGCGGCGCTCGAGCCCAGGTAACCCACCAACCGCGCCGAGCGCGACATCGTTCGCAATTTGGCGAGCGCGTCCTGTTCGATTTGGCGAATCCGCTCGCGCGTCAAGCCGAATTTCTCGCCGACCTCTTCGAGCGTCTGGTCGTAGCCATCGCGCAAGCCAAACCGCAGCGCCAGCACCCGCGCCTCGCGCGGCGAGAGCGCGTCGAGCGCCTGCCACATGTCCTCGCGCAAGGCGGACGCCACGGCGGACATCCACGGCGAGGGCGTCTGGACATCCTCGATAAAGTCGGCGAGCACGGCTTCCTGATCGTCGCCCAGTTGCATTTCGAGCGAGAGGGTTCCGGCGCTCGCGGACATCAGCCGGCGGACGCGTTGCGCCGGCACGCCCATGCGTGCCGCGATTTCTGCTTCGGTGGGTTCGCGGGCGAGTTCCTGAGTTAGGTCGTGCGTGGCGCGTTCCAGCCGGCGCAGCCATTGCCCGGTGTGCGCCGGCAACCGCGGCACGTTGCCCAGGTTGCCGATCGCGCGCGTGATCGCCTGGCGAATCCACCAGGTCGCGTGGGTGGAGAATTTGTGACCCCGGCGATAGTCGAATTTGTCCACCGCGCGCATCAAGCCGATGTTGCCTTCCTGGATCAGATCGAGGAGGGTCAGTCCGCGCCCGAGATAGTGTTTTGCCAGATTCACGACCAGGCGCAGATTGGCTTGCATCAAGACGCGGCGCGCGGCAGCGCCCTGGCGGATGTCTTCTTCCAAGTCGAGTCTGAGTTCGACGTCATGCCCATTGTTACGCAGACGCTGCTCGGCTCTTTGCCCGCGCCGCATCGCTTTGGCAAGTTCGATTTCTTCGTGCGAGGAAAGTAGGGGGGTCTGGCTGATCTCACGCAAATACAGATAGACCAGGTCGCCGACGCTGTTGCCGTTGCCGGCGTCGCGCGCTGACCGACCGGCAGCAGAGATATGGGGCTGGGAGGTTTTCTTCCCCGCCCTGAATCCGTACTCCGTCCGCGCCGCAGCCTCTTTGACGCGGACGCATCGTTGAGCCATAGATCAAGACCTCGACGAGTTCTTGGAGTTGACTATGGCACTATCCTAGCATCTGCAGGTACAAAACCGGTCAAAATGAAGTCGTGAACCTGTCTAAAAGCGAATCACCCCGCGGGCAGGTATTGGTGCGGACACTTGACCGTGAGTGTCGTCGCGAGGAAACTGCCGTCCGCGCTGCGCGCGCCGTCGAGGATCGTCGTCACGCCGTCGCGGAAAGAATCCGGCGCGACGCCGCGATACACGATATTCACCTGGGCATTCTCGCCGGCGATCGTGAACCGCATCGTCCGCGTCGCATTGTCCCAGCGGATCGAACCCGGCACGACTTGCCCGCCGATCCGCACCGGCGTATTCGCCGAGCGCGCGGCGTATTGATCTACGGTTATATAGTAATCGGCGATCGGCGAGGTCGCCAGGGCATACGCCCCATGCGCCAGCACCGGCAACAAGATGATCACGCCGATGACGATTTTCATGTTCATGCCGTCAATCTCCCTGAAACACGTACCCAAATCCGCGCTCGGTCAGAATGTGCTCCGGCTTGCGCGGATCGTCCTCGATCTTGCGGCGCAGATACCAGATGTAACGTTTGACATAGCCGGTGTCTTCGCCGAATTCATAGCCCCACACCTTGTTCAGCAACTGTTCGTGGGACAAGACGCGGCCCGAGTTTTCCGCCAGCGTCGCCAGCAAGCGATACTCGGTTGGCGTCAACTCGACGATCTGCCCGGCTTTGGTCACGCGCCGCGAATCGGTGTCAATGACCAGATCGCCGCTCGCATAGCGTTTGGGCTTGTGCTCGGCTGGCGCCTGGCGGGCGCGACCAAGAACCGCGTGGATGCGCGCAATGATCTCCGCGAAACTGAACGGCTTGGTCACATAGTCGTCCGCGCCAACGGCAAAGCCCTTGAGTTTATCGCTTTCCTCGTCCTTGGCGGTCAGCATGATGATCGGCACAGAATTGACTTGCCGGATGCGCTGCGCCGTTTCCCAGCCATCCATGCGCGGCATCATCACGTCCAACAAGACCAGGTCGGGCTGCTTGGCGTACAGTTCCTGCAGCGCATCAATTCCGTTGGACGCGGTCAACACTTCGAAATTCGCTTTGGACAGCGCTTCGCGCATCAGCCGCACCAACGTTTTGTCGTCGTCCACTACCAGCACACGCGCTTGGCTCATCGCCAGCCTCCCCGCGCACTCTCCTCCGTGGGTTCGCCGTCTCCCGACCAGGCCGCTTCCGTCGGCGGATGCGCGCGACTGCCGCCCGGGCGGCGCGCGCCGCCCGGCGGCTCGATTTCGCTTCGCCCGGCGAGCGGCAGCGAAAAACGGAAGGTTGATCCTTCGCCCAACGTACTCTCCGCCCAAATGCGACCGCCCTGCGCTTCGACCAGGCGCCGGCAAATGTACAAGCCCAAGCCATGCCCGTAGGTCTCGGTCGAGTCGCCGCGATCAACGCGGTGGAACTTGTCAAAGATCTTGTCCACTTCTTCGACTGGAATACCCACGCCGCGATCTGACACAGAGACCACGATGACTTGGCCGTCCGTTTCCGCCTCGAGGCGAATGGCGGTTGCCTCCGGCGAGTACTTGATCGCGTTGTCAATCAAGTTAAAGAGAATTTCTTCCGTCCGATCGCGATCCGCCCACGCCGACGGCAGGTTCTGCGCCGTAGGATGCTCGAACCGATTGCCGACGCCGCGCGATTCCCAGACCCCGATGACTTTCTCGATCAGGGCGACCATGTTGAACGCCTGCGGCTGCAGGACCAATTGCCCGGCTTCGATGCGGCTGACGTTCAAGATGCCCTGCACCAGCCGCGTGAGCCGCGCGCTCTGCTCGCCGACGATCTGGAGCAACTCGCGATGCGCGTGATCGTAGCACGGCGTCTCGCCCTCCAACAGCAATTCAATCGAACCGTTGATGTTAGTCAGGGGCGCGCGCAATTCGTGCGACACCATCGAAACGAATTCAGTTTTTAGTTCGTCCAGTTTTTGGAGTTCCTGATTTGCCTTTTCCAACGCGCGGTTGCGCCGGCGCAATTCCTCGGTGGCGGCAGCCACCTGCGCCGTGCGCTCGGCGACTTTGGCTTCCAACTCCAGGTTCAGCCGCTGAATCGCTTGCTCGGCGCGCACGCGCTCGGTAATGTCGCGCAGAACGGCGGAACTGCCGATCACTTCGCCTTGCGCGTTGTGGAGAGTGGTGCGGGTGAGGTCAACGACGACGGTCCGTCCATCCTTGGCGATGCGCTCGGTTTCATGGTTGCGGATGTAACCCCGTTCCTGCACCTGGGCCGCCAGCCACTCGATTTCGCCGCGCGCCTGCAATTCCGGCGGGACGATCAGCCGAAAGTGCTTGCCGATGACTTCTGCCGCCTGGTACCCAAAGATCATTTCCGCGCCGCGATTCCAAGTCCGCACGATTCCGTCCAGGTCGAGCGTAATGATCGCGTCCGCCGAGTTGGAGCAGACCGCCGCCAAAAGCCGCTCTTGTTCGCGCGCCGCTTGGAGCGCGCGCTGCTGCTCTCGTTCGGCTTGTTCTTTGGCAACCAGCGCTTGTTCGCTCTCCTCCACGCGCTCAGAAATCCAATTGACGGTGAACCAGATCGTCACCGGACCAACAGTGCCGTACACCACGAGATCAGCCAGGAGGTGGAAAACGTCGGAGAGACCGCGGAGGAAAAAAAAGTTGATGGATTCGTACAGCAGGACGGCAAGAATGACCGCGAACGGCAAAACACGGCGCAGCCACGCCAGGCGGGCGCGCAAATCCTTAGAGGCAAAGAACGACCACGTCATCGAATATCTCGCCAATCATCAGGGCAGATCGCCCCTCGCGCAAAGGTATGGGTCAGAGAATCGGATAAGAACATTCTGCGGATGCAGAATGAGTATAGCACATTTTGTTTTTGGCGCAAGTGGAGGACTNNGGATCAAAATGCTTCCCCGTTTGCTCGCGCAGGTAGGCGCGGGCGCGCGTCTTGTCCCACGCCGCACGATACGGACGATCCGACGTGAGCGCGTCCCATACATCCACCACCGCGAAAATCCTTGCCCCCAGCGGAATCTGCTCCCCTTTCAAACCGCGCGGATAGCCGCTGCCATCCCATTTCTCGTGATGGCAGTACGGAATATCCGCCGCCGGGCGCAGGTAGGCAATGGGGACAAGCAGTTCATAGGCGTAGACCGGATGCTTGCGCATCGTCACCCACTCGTCGTCGGTGAGCGCGCCCGGCTTGAGCAGAACGGTGTCCGGGATGCCCATCTTGCCGATGTCNNGTGCAAGAGCGCGCCGCGGCGAACGTGGACGATCTCTTCGCTGCTCAGCCCCAGCGCGCGCGCCAGACGCACGGTGGTTTCGGTAACGCGCTGCGTATGTCCCTCGGTTTCGCGATCGCGCAGGTCTAGCGCGCGCGACCACCCTTCGATGGTCGCGTCGTACGCGAGCGCGAGTTCGATGTTCGAGCGCTGGAGCCCGTCGAACAGCGTGGCGTTGTCAATCGCGATCGCGCATTGCCGCGCGAGGGTGTTGAGAAAATCCAGCCATTCTTCATCCGGTTCCAGCGGCGCGCGTTGGAAAACCTGGAGTACGCCTTTGATCTGCCCTTTTGCGAGCAGCGAGACGCCGTAGTAACTGACGAAATCCTCGCCCGCCAGGGCTTGCGTCAAGCGCGGGTCGTCGCTTTGCGCCGCCAGGTTCGGGATATGCACGACGCGACGCTCCAACGCGGCACGCCCCGCGTATCCCTCGCCCAAGCGGAATCGGACGCGTTCGACGGCTTGGGCGCGAAAGCCCCGCCCACTCGCATATTCCAGCGTCTGCAAACCGGGATTGAACAACAGCACATTGGCAGCGTCAACGCCCAATTGCGCGGTCACGTGGTTGAGCAGCGTCGCCAGACTGAGCCGCAGGTCAAAAGTGGAAGTGATCGCGCGGTCAATGTCACTCAGCGCGGTGAGGTGCTGCAAGCGGCGCTTGGTTTGCGCGTGGAGCGTGGTACGGTGAATCGCGTTGCCGGCGATCTCGCTCAGGATGGTCAAGAGATGAATCTCGTCCGGCGTCAATTCACGCGGCAAGTGCACGCTGACGTCGAACGCGCCAATCACAGCATTCGCCGCGCGCAGCGGGATGGCAGCGCCGCCGATGCCGGGCGGGATCCATTGCCGCGCCGCCTCCGGCAGGCGCGGATCGCCATGGTATTCCCGCGTCACATAGGACTGCCCGGTCGCAAACACATAGCCGGCAATTCCGGTGCCGGGCTTTTCGGGCGCGGGGCGATGCGCGTTGCTCTCGGCGCCCCAGCCGCGGTTGACGGCGAGACGCAATTGATCCTTGACCGGGTCGTACAACCAGATGCTTCCTGCCGTCGCGCGCACCAGCCCAATCGTCACATCTACGATTGTCGGCAGCATCTCGTCCAGCGTCTGCGCGGCGCGGAGCGCGGTGGAGAGTTGATTCACGGCTTCGAGTTCGGCGAGGCGCTGTTTGATTTCTTCTTCCGCGCGCTTGCGCTCGGTAATGTCGCGGATGACGCCGCGATTGCCCACCGGTTTGCCGTCCTCGATGATGTTCGTGGGCTTGATCTCGATGAACGCGCGCGCGCCGTCCTGCCGGATGACCTCGGTTATGATCAACGCGCGGCTTGTTCCGCCTAACATCGCTGCCTGGTACTGCTCGGCGAGTGCGTTGACGTTCCCCGGCGGCACAAACTCTAGAAAGTTTCTGCCGATGAGCGCCGCGGGGTGATCAAAGCCGAGAATCTGCGCTAGCGCGCGATTGGCAAATGTGAGCATGCCGCGCGGGTCGCTCACGTAGAACCCGTCGTTGACCGCATCCACCAGAGTGCGGTACTTGACTTCGCTCTCGCGCAGCGCCGCCTCGGCGTGTCTTCGCTCAGCCAATTCCGCCTCAAGTTGCTCATTCACCCGCCGCAATTCGGCGGAACGCTCCGCCAAGCCATCGAGCGTTTGCCGGAGTTGCATCGTCATCGTATTGAAGGTCGTCGCCAGCGTGCCGATCTCATCCGTGGTTTCCACGTGGGCTTGCGCGCTCAAGTCGCCCGCGCCGACTTGTCGGGCGACGGCGGTCAGGCGGACGATCGGATCGCTCAGTCGCCGGGCGGCAATGGCAACGGTCAGCACAACCAAGAGGAGCAGACCCGCGCCGATGAGGAACGCATCGCGCGCTTGTTGCTCCACGGGCGCCAAGAACACATTTTCGTCTTGACCGAACGCCACCAGCCAGGGTTCGGTGGTCACACGCGCGACCGCCACCGCCTCGAGCGTTCTCCCCGATTCATCCATTTCGGCGCGGAAGAAGGGCTGGATCGTGGCGTTCGCCAAGCCCTGTTCAAAGGCAGGGAGGTTAGTCGAGAGTTGAGCGGCAGGTTGTCGCGGCAAGCGGGCGGCGGCTTGCAGTTCGGCGATTTGCGCCGGCTCGAGCGGCATGACCGCTTTCAAGATCAATGCCGGCGTTTCGCCGTCCGCCAGGCGGATGTGATTCTCGTCCACCAAGACGGCGAACGACTCTTTGCCCGCCAACCCTTTGGTATCGGCGATGATTTTTTGGAGGACGGCGGCGTTATAGCGCAGGCGCAGCACGCCAATCGTTTTGCCTTCCGCGTTCCGAACTGGCGCGCCAAAGTAAAGCGATGGCTGAGCGGTGGTCTCGGAAAACTCGACCGGCGAGACGTACGGCAAGCCCGTGATGAGCGGTCTGCGGAAATAATCGCGGCTGGATTTGTCAAGCCCAATGTCGCTGGTGTTGGTATCCACCACGTCAATGCCGTTCCGATCGAGCAGCGCGTACGACGAGATGTATAATTGATCGCGGCGGCTGAGCGCTCGCAGGATCGTCGCCATGCGCGCGGATGCCTGGGCGAGTTCTGCGCTAGAGACGCGCGGCTGGGAGATCAGGTCTAGGAATTCGCCGAAATCGGGCAATTGGGCTTCGGTGCGCACGGCATCCAAGTTGGCTTGAATAAAGCCATCCAGGTTGGCGGCGGTCTGCTCCGCCGCGCCCGCCAGCGACTCGTTGGCGGCATTGACCAACGCTTGGTGGATCGCGAGACCGGAGACGTGACCGATAATGGCGATCGGGATGAGCGAGACGATGAGCGCGAAGACGATCAGTTTCGTTCGCAAGGGAAGATTCCAAAACATCAGTATGCCTTATGAACAAGTCGGCCGAGAACGGGCACCGCTCTGTTGAATGAAGGGAACAGACGCCGTTCCGTTCTGCTGCGGCGAGGGTTGCCTACTGGATGAACGATGGGTTGATCAGTTTCTCAAGATCCGGCGCGCTATTGAGACTCCCGGTGACGGTCAAGAATTTCACGTATTCTTCGCCGGCAAAGTACAACGAGCGATAGTCCGTGCCGCGGGTCATCGCCGCCCGGCTCTCAGCCAACGTGAAAACCTTGTCGCCGCCATCCATCCAGATGTCTTCTGCCTTGAGCCCAGTGACCTGCGCCACCACCGCCGGCACCTCGTCGGGATGCGCGTTCATCCAGTCCACCGCCTCGAACCAGGCGGCGACAAAGGCGCGGATGTCGTTCGGTCGCGTCTGCGCCACCTGGGCGCTAAAGGCGAATACATTGGGAATCAAGCCGGGTGTCGCGGCGCTGGTAAACACGACGCGACCACCCTTGGCCGCGGCTTGCGACGTAAACGGCTCGAACGAGTGCCCGGCGTCAATCTTGTCCGGGAACGCGGCGGGCACGTCTTCCGGGTTGATGTTCACCATCGTCACGTCCGTCGGAGCCAAGCCGTTGGCTGCCAGCATTTTGCGGACGAACAGTTCGCCATAAGTGCCGAGGTGCACGCCGATACGCTTGCCCTTGAGGTCGGCGATGGTCTGGATGGCATTGCTCACGACCACCTGGTCGCCGCCCTCCGAACTATCGGTGACCATGACGACTTGAGAAGCGCGCTTGTCGAGCAGGAGCAGCAAGTCGCCCAGCACCATCTCGCAACCATCTACTTTGCCGGAGGCGTAATCCGTGTACGTTTCAGTATAGGCATCGTACACGACGATCTTGACCGGGACGCGATGTTTGGCGAACAAGCCCTGGTGCTGGGCAATCGCCATGGGGTAATAGCCGGGCCACACGGACCACGACAAGGTGAGCGGTGGGTGGGGTGTGGGAGTAGCAGGCGCGCTGCACGCGACCAGCCACAGCGCCGCCGCAATTGCAGACAACCGAGCGATGCGATGGGTTTTCATGGCGACTCCTTAGAGTCAGTATACTCCGGTCTCGTCTCCGGCGCAAAATCAAACCGCGTGGGTCGCCAGCAGATCCGACTCGAGACACAGTCTCACAACCTTTGGATCAAAATGCTTTCCCGCCTCCGCGCGAAGGTACTCGCGTGCCTTTTCCTCCGTCCACGCAAGCCGATACGGGCGATCCGAACGCAGCGCATCCCAAACATCCACCACCGCAAACAGTCGCGCCGCCAGCGGAATGCGCTCTCCTTGCAGGCCGCGCGGATAGCCGGTGCCATCCCACTTTTCGTGATGACAATACGGAATATCCAGCGCTGGGCGCAGGTACGCAATGGGCGAAAGCAGTTCATACGCGTAGATCGGATGCTTGCGCATCGTCACCCACTCTTGCTCGGTGAGCGCGCCCGGCTTGAGCAGGATGGCATCCGGGATACCCATTTTGCCGATGTCGTGCAGTAGCGCGCCGCGCCGGATGTGGGCCAGTTCTGACTCATTCACGCCCAGCGCGCGCGCCAGGCGCTCCGTCATCTCGGTCACGCGCTGGGTGTGACCTTCCGTCTCTTTGTCACGCAAGTCGAGCGCGCGCGACCACCCTTCCAACGTGGTGTCGTACGCCAAGGCGAGTTCGGTATTCGAACGCTGCAAGTTGATAAACAGTTCGATGTTGTCAATGGCGATGGCTGCCTGCCCTGCCAGACCCCGCAGGAATTCCAGCCATTCCGGGTCCGACGCGAGTGGAGCGCGGTGGAAGATTTCCATCACACCCTTCACCTGCCCCTTGGCGACCAGCGGCACACAACAATGAGCGACAAAGTTCTCGCCAGCCAACAGTTCCCCGCGCGCTTCCGACGCCGGACCAGCGGCTGGGTAGGAGACGTTCAAGAGACAGCATTCCAACGCGGCGCGCCCAGCGATTCCCTCGCCGAGGCGCAGGCGCGAACGTTCGATCGCCGTGGAGCGGAAACCGCGTCCGACGATGTACTGGAGCGTCAGCAAATGCTGATCGAGCAACAGAATGTCGGCGGCGTCCACGCGCAGCTGCGCGAGCGCATGTTGGAGGAGGACGCTGAGCGTGACACGGAGGTCCATGCTGGAACTGATCGCCCGATCAATCGTGTACAGCGCTTGGGCTCGGCAGAGGCGCCGTTCGGTCTGCTCGTGCAAAGCCGCGCGGTGAATCGCGTTCGCCGCGAGGTCGGCGATGGCGGTGAGCAAGCGCACTTCTGATTCGCCGATGGGCGTTTCACGACCTACCCATAGCGCGCCGATGGTTTGTTCCTGGACGATGAGTGGACAGCAAACCGCCGCGCGCAGATTACCCATCAGGTCCGGTCTTGCCAGGCGTGGATCGCTCAACACGTCATCGCTCTGATAGAGTTGACCCGTGGCGATCACATGCCCGCTCAGACCTCCGCCCGGCGGCAGGCGCAGACCGCTGAATCCCGCCCACGCGCCGCGTCCGAATTCCAGCATGACATCGCCGGTCACTGGGTCGCGCGTGGCGAGAGTTGCGCCTTTGACCTTTAGCGCGTCCAGCAGTTGGTCGAGGATCACCGGGAGCATTTCGACGCGCGTGGGCACGGTGCGGAGGGCTGCGGAGAGTTGGGCTAGGACTTCGAGTTCTTTGGCGCGGCGCGTTGTTTCCGTGAACCACCGCGCATTCTCCAGCGCAACGGAAACATGCCGCGCAAAAAGCCCGACCGCGGGAAGGTCGGATGCGCCAATTTTCTCGCCAATCAGGATGATCAAGCCAATCACCGCGCCGGCGCGCATGAGTGGCGCAAGCAGGACGTCTCCTCGCGGCGAGTGAGATTGCATCCACTCACCGACGCGACGCGCGTCCGCCGACAACGCCGCGAGCGCGCGCGCCACCAGCTCTGATTCGACCGTCGCTTCTCCAGTCTGCAGCCGCTGCCACAGATCGCTGATCGCCGCAAGGGGAAAAGTGAGGGTCACTTGCGTGTCGCCGAACCGAGCCACATATTCGCGCAGCGCCTCTTCGCTCATCGAGGTATAGACGTGGTCCAGCCGATCGTCCACCACGACGAAGATGGAGGCGAACGCGCCGAACCTCCGCAGTTCGTCACATGCGACTTTGCATATCTCTTGGGACGCGAGGCACTGTTGAATTCTGACGGCAGTGACATTCAAGATCGCCAGTTGCTCGGCGCGCCGGCGAATCTCGCCTTCCGCGCGCTTGCGCTCCCGTCGCACACTTGCCTCGCGCAGTTCGCGTTCGATGGCTGCCGTCAGGCGTTTGAGGTTGCCCTTCATGATGTAATCGTGCGCGCCGGCTTTCATTACGCCAACGGCGGCTTGCTCGCCAATAGCGCCGGAGACGATGATGAAGGGCAAGTCAAGTCCGCTCTCCTGCAACACGCCCAACGCCGCCACAGAACCAAAATGCGGCATGGCGTTGTCGGAGAGGACGAGATCCCAGCCCCGTCCGGGCGCAGCACCGCGCCGGAGCGCGGCGCGCATCGTTTCGGCGGTCTCGACGCGCTCGTGCGTCACGTCGTAGCCGCCGCGTTTTAACTCGTGCAGCAATAACAGAACATCGTCTTCATTGTCTTCGACGATCAAAACATGCAACGGGGTGCTCATGGGACCCTCCTTTACCTGGGATTGTCAGAGACCAGGCAAGAACCAAGCGCAAGAAATGCAAAGACTTGACGCAAGTCTCTAGCCAAACTTGGCGTCTTCCGAAAAACTCGCGGAAGGAAATGGGTTGGCTGAACAACCTCTTCGATTGCACTCTGATAAGGAGAACGCGGGAACGACGACAACTGAGGAGCGTTGTCGTGGGCGCATCGCATCGTACGCAGCCGGGAGAAAAGAGAACATTTCTATTTCTCGACTAAAAAACGCCAATCACGTGAGATTGGCATTTTCACCAGCGCCCGCTTGTCCCCACACACCGGGGGTCAAAGATAATGTCGTGCGAGAGAGATACCCGGTTTATTGGAGAAACCGAGTACCTTGTTGGTTCAGAAATTCTGCCATTATTCGCGGCAGATGTCGTCCACCGCTACGTCAAATCCCTTCAACACCTGTGATTGCGCGCGCTCGCCCGCACCCCACTTGCCGATCAGCAAGTACTGCCCCTCTTCGAGCACGTACACTTCGATGACCTGGGCGCGGGGATCCACGATCCAATACTCGCGCACGCCGGCGGCTTGGTACGCCTGGTATTTCTCCTTGCGGTCATAGTCCCAAGTGCCCGGCGACAGAATCTCGACGATGAGATCCGGCGCGCCTTCGCAGTACTGCTTGCCGAGGATCCGCAAACGCGCCGTCGAGACAAAGAAGATGTCCGGTTGAACCGGCACCGCTTGACCGGGCAGCCGTACCCCGGCTGGAGCAAAAAACACACGCCCGGCGTTGTGCGCGATGACGAAATTGCCGAGACTGAGCGTCATGTAAAACGCCGGTCCCTGATGTTCAGAAATAGAAGGTGGTGGAGCCATGTGCATCACTCCATTTATGACCTCGTACCGATAGCCATCGTCCGGCAAGCGCAGCCAGTCCTCGTACGTCCACTTGCCTTGCTCGGGCAATTCCCTGCCCGCCGGCGGCGCAAGTGTTGGAGCCGTCACAACCTTCTCATCCATTCCGTACCTCCTCGCCTTACCCTTTCTGCGCGCGCGACCCCGCCAACCCGATCATCAACACGACGACGCCCACGCCGATTGCCAAGCCCACACAAATCAGCGCCAGCGTGCCGCCAAACGGACCGCCCTGCGGAAGATCAGGCGCTTGCGTCGGCGCGGGCTGTCCCGGCTTTTTCAGCGTGCGGACGAACGCTGCCGCGTCCGCAATGTCCTGGTCGGTCAGTGGTCCGCCGGACGATTTTGCCCACGCCGGCATTCTGGACCCAGCGACGCCGCGCGCGATCGTGCTATCCAGAAAACTTTCGACATTGATGCCGGGAAAATCCTTTTGCAGCGTCGCGCCGATCCGGCCTTCGCCGTTGGGACCGTGACACACCGCGCAGTTGTCCGCGAACACCTTTGCGCCGCGTCCCGCGTCGCCAGCGGGAAAAGTCGCCACGGGCGATGGCAGCGGCGGCTGGGTCGCCGTCGGTCCGGGCGGCACAGTCGGCGCGAGATTGCCCAGCGACCGGATGAACGCGACGAGATCGTCAATCTCCGCGTCGCTTAACGGACCCCCATTCGATTTTGCCCAGGGAGGCATTACGCTTCCTTGCACGCCGTTCGAAATGATTTGCCTGAGCAGCGCGTCGACGCGGATGCCGGGGAAATCCTTTGCCAGCGTCGCGCCCACCCGCCCCTGCGCGCGGTCGCCGTGACAGACCGCGCAGTTCTGCGCGAATAGTTTCGCGCCGCGCGAGACATCGCCGCCCTGCGCCGACGCCGTCGCAAATATGCCAAACGTCATGCTCGCCAGCATCAGCGCCAGCGCCAACCACTTTGATTTCATCGGGTTTCGCTCCCTCGCAATTGGGATTCCATAGCCGTAATATATCACAAATGGCGAACGGTATCAACCGTGTCGAGTGACGGGTGACGCGCGGAACGTCTCGTCACTCACACATAATTGTTCTGCCGCGCGTACCGCTCCAACTCTTCGCGGAACTGCGGCGCGGCGATGTCAATGAGCGAGCGCGCGCGCGCGCGGATGGACTTGCCGTGCAGAAAAGCCACGCCATATTCGGTAACGACGTAATGCGCGTCGCCGCGCGAGGTGACGACACCCGCGCCCGGCTTGAGTGGCGCGACGATGCGCGAGAGCGCGCCATCCTTGGCGGTGGCGGGCAGCGCGATGATCGGCTTGCCGCCGCGCGAACGCGCCGCGCCGCGCACAAAGTCCAATTGTCCGCCGATGCCGCTGTAGATCGCCGGACCGATCGAATCGGCGCAGACTTGACCGGTGAGATCCACCGCGAGCGCGGAATTGATGGCGATCATGTTATCGTTCTGCGCGATGATGAATGG
Source organism: Anaerolineales bacterium UBA4826 (assembly GCA_002400365.1). Taxonomy (GTDB): domain Bacteria; phylum Chloroflexota; class Anaerolineae; order UBA4142; family UBA4142; genus UBA4142. Next base: position 19,853 of record DHFK01000208.1, read on the forward strand.
ATCGTTCACGTAATCGCTGGGATGCAATTCGATGATCGCGTTGTCGTTCGCGAAATCGTACAACCGCTTGGAACCGAAAAGAAAGCCGGCGACCATCTTGCCCGGATGCAGCGTCTTTCTGTCGTTCGTAATCACGCCGCGCTCGACCAGGTCAATCACGCCGTCGGAGAAAAGTTCCGAGTGAATGCCCAGGTCTTGCCGATCGCCAACTTGCGCGAGCACCGCGTCCGGGATGGAGCCGATGCCGAGTTGCAGCGTCGCGCCATCCGGGATCAGATCGGCAATGTGTTTTCCGATTTGCCGATGCACTGCAGTGCCGCCGGCTTGCGGCGCTTCGGGCAGCGCATCGTCCACTTCAACCACATAGTCCAGTTTGCTGACGTGAATGAACGAATCGCCCAGGACGCGTGGCATCTGCCGATTCACTTCGGCGATGACGACCTTGGCGGCTTGCGCCGCGGGCTTGGTGCAGCCCACCTCGCAACCGAAAGAGCAAAAGCCGTGTTCGTCCGGCGGCGAGACCTGGATCAACGCCGCGTCGAGTGGAAGCGTGCCATCGCGGAAGAGGCGCGGGATCTCGGACAGAAAAATCGGCACAAAGTCCGCGCGCCCGGACTGCACTGCCGCGCGCGCGTTATCGCCGACGAAGAGCGCACGGTGCCGGAAACTCTTGACGTACTCCGGCGCGAGGTGCGGCGCTGCGCCAAAAATCAAGACGTGCACGATTTCGACGTCGCGGAGTTCATCCGCGCGCTCGACCAGCGCATGCAACACGCGCTGGGGCGCGCCCGCGCCGCCGCCCAGATAGATGCGCTGGTTCGATTGGATGACCTTGACCGCGTCCTGCGCGGAAATCACTTTGCTGCGGTACACTGTGAACTCAAAGTTGGAGGTTGGAAGTTAGACGTCAAATGCTAGATGCGGCTCATTCGTCATCTGCCATTCGCTATTCGCCATTCGCCATTTGTCATTTGTCATTGCCAATTGGTATTCCCAGCGCATCCGCGACCTGCTGGTTCACCAACTTGCCGCGCCACGTGTTGACCCCACGCGCGAGCGCGCGGTCTTTCTCGATCGCGGCGTCAACGCCATGCTGTCCGATTGCGTACAGGAAAGGCAGCGACGCATTCAACAGCGCGTGACTGGCAGTGCGCGCCACGCGCGAGAGAATCGTCGGCACGCAATAGTGAATGACGCCTTCTTCGACAAAAGTCGGATTGCGATGCGTCGTCGGACGACTGGTCTCGACGCACCCGCCCTGGTCAATCGCAAAATCCAGAATCACTGCGCGCGGGCGCATGTGTTTGAGCATCTCGCGCGTAACCAGGATCGGCGCGCGCTGCCCGGGCACGAGGACCGCGCCCACCAACACGTCGGCGAACTCGATGACCCGCTTGATGTTGTACGCGGTCGCGAACAACGTGTTCACGCGCCCCGCGAATAATTCGTCAACGCGCTGCAACTTGTGCGGGTCGCGATCCAGCAGCGTCACTTGCGCGCCCAAGCCCAGGAACGCGCGCGCCGCGCTGGTCCCCAGCACGCCCGCGCCCAGAATGACGATGGCTGCCGCAGGGACGCCGGGCACGCCGCTGAGCAAAATGCCGCGTCCGCCGCGCGTGCTGGAGAGCAATTCGCCCGCGATGATCGGCGCGATGCGCCCCGCGACTTCGCTCGACGTGAGGAGGACCGGCAGCGAGCCATCCTCCGCTTCGATCATCTCGTACGCAATCGCCGTGATGGATTTTGCGCGGAGCGTTTCGAGCAAATCCGGCGAAGCCACGGCAAGGTGCATGAACGAAAGGATGGTTTGCCCTTCGCGCAGCAACGGGTGTTCGGCGGCGGTCAGGCGCGTCACCTTGGCGATGACGTCCGCGCGGCCGTACACTTCGTCGGCAGAGTAAACGATCTTGCCGCCGGTCGCGCCAAAGTTGTCGTCGCCGAATCCCGCGCCCACGCCGGCGTTGCGTTCGACGTACACCGTGTGCCCGGCTTCCACGAGCGCATGAACGCCGGCGGGCGTCAAGCCGACGCGATTCTCCTGTTCGCGGACTTCTTTGGGAACACCGAAATTCATGGGAACCTCGCGGTTAGTCAAATAGTCGCGCGGCCAAATGGTCTCTAGTCACCTAGTCAATAGTATATCACAACATTGAACGCTGGACAAAGAAATACACGAGGGGGTTCGTCCTCCTCGTGTACTTGTGACTCGGCATCATTCGCCGCATAGTCTCTGCGACCACGTGACTATCTGACCATCCGACTAGTTGACCACGCGACTATTGACTAGACGACTACAGCCCGCGCAAATACGCGTCCATCGCCACCGCCGCGCGGCGACCGGCAGCCATCGCGGTTACGACGAGATCAGCGCCGGTCACGTTGTCGCCGCCGGCGTAGATGCCGGGACGCGAGGTCGCGCCGGTTTCCGAATTGACGACGAAACAGCCCCACTTGTCCACCTTCAAACCCGGCGTCGTCTTTTCGATCAAACGATCCTGGTTGTAACCGAGCGCGCAGATGACCGTGTCGGCGTCCACGACAAAGTTCGATCCCTTGATCTCGACCGGGCGGCGGCGCCCGGACGCGTCCGGCTCGCCCAGTTGCATGCGAATCAATTCCATCTTGCGCACGTGCCCATCGTCATCGCCAAAGAATTGCACGGGCGCAACCAGGAACTCGATTTGGATCCCTTCCTCGATCGCGTTGGCGCGCTCTTCCGCCTTGCCGGGCATTTCTTTTTCCGTGCGGCGATAATAGTCAACGACCGTGCCATCGGCGATACCGGACTGGATTTGCAACCGACGCGAGGTGCGCACACAGTCCATCGCCGTGTCGCCGCCGCCGATGACCGCGATGTGTCTGCCGGCTTCTGGCTTGGTGTTCATGTGCGCCGGCAACATCTCGGGCGGAAGATTGCCGCGCACCAGGTACTCGGTCGCCATGTAAATGCCCTTGAGATTTTCGCCCGGCAGGTTGAGCGTCGTCGGCGTCCACGCGCCGGTGCCGAGAAAAATCGCGTGGAACCCTTCGTTGAACAAGTCGTCAACCGTTTTGTCCTTGCCAATCGTCGTGCTGCAGACAAACTTGACGCCGATCTCTTCCAAGCACTTGACTTTATCGGCGAGCACGCGTTTGTCGAGTTTGAAACTGGGGATGCCGTACACCATCACGCCGCCGGCGACCGGCAGGATTTCGAATACCGTGACCGCGTGACCGCGCTTGAGCAACTCTTCGGCGACCGCGAGCCCGGCAGGTCCCGAGCCGACGACTGCGGCGCGCTTGCCAGTCGCCGGCGCGAGCGCCGGCTTGCGGATGCCACCCGTGCGGCGTTCGTAATCGGCGACAAAGTACTCCAGTTTGCCGAGAAAGACCGGGGCATCGCGTTTGCCGACCACGCACGAACCCTGGCACAGTTTTTCCTGTGGGCAGACGCGTCCGCACACTTCCGGCAGATTGCTGGTCTCGCGATAGACCGCCGCGGCGTCGAGGAATTCGCCGCGCGCGATGTGCCACATGGCGCGGGGAATGTCGTTGTGGAGCGGACAGGCTTTGGAGCAGCCGGAAGGATCGGGGCACTGCAAGCAGCGCGAGGCTTCGAGTTTGGCGGTTTCCACGTCAAAGCCCAGGTAAACCTCGGAGAAATTGTGGACGCGCGCTGCTGGTTTTTGTTTGGGGACCGACTGGCGCGGAATTTTCAAACGCGCCTTGCGGTCAATTTCTATGTTGCCAGTGCGATCTGGCTGTTTCGCCATTGCGCTCTCCTCCGTCAGAGAGTGTAGGACAGATTTCTAGATTCGTCCTACGTTATGCGAACGAGTGGCGCATTTCGCCTTCGGTGACGAGCAATCGAAAAATATCGGATTCCGTGATGATGCCGACGACGCGCGTGCCGTCCACCACCGGCAAGCCGCCGATCTTGTGCTCGAGCATCAATCGCGCCGCGGCTTCGATGGATGTTTCGGGCGCGATCGAAATGGGATCGCGCGTCATGATCTCGCCGACGGTTAGCCGCGCGAGCAGATAATTTAGTTCGTAGATGCTCAGGGAGGTTGCGGTGGACGGCGACGCCTCGCGCACATCGCCCAATGTCACAATGCCGACCAGCCGACCGTTATCCACGACCGGCAAGCGGCGGATGCTACATTCTTTCATCAAGCGATTGGCTTCCGGCAAAGTCGTATTGGGCCCAATCGAAATCGGGTCGGGCGTCATCCAGTCCTTGACCAAATGTCTTCGTACACCCATTATGCGCACTCCTCTACACTACTTTGCCAATGTCACATTTCTTTTCTGCCACACGCTTTGCGTCACACAGAAACACACAGAAAAAGAAGAAACTACTGTGTGATTCAGTGTGGTTCAGTGGCTAATCTGACATTGCCAAACTACACTGCTTTCAAGCATCCTCTCGCAGACTGACCTGATTATAGGCGGCGCAAGTCAAAACCGCGTATGTTTGGGGTCAAAAAGCGGTCAAAAAGAACCAGGACGAAAAAGACCCGAAGGATTTTGCCTTCGGGTCCTGCGTCACGCGAGCGCGGCGCCGCGCCGCAGCGCCTTTTTGTTCGCTTCGATCTTGTCGCGATGTCGCGCGCTGATGTGCTCTTCCAAGATCTGATCCAGCGTCTCCAACTTTAACGCGCCGGTCGCGGCGACCAGCGCGCCGACCATTATGACGTTCGCCATCTGCGCCGCGCCAAGTTCTGCGGCGATCTCGTTCGCCGGGATGGCAATGACGCGAATGTCCGCGCGCTTGGACGGGGTCGCGATCAGCGATGCGTTCACGATCAACACGCCGTCCTTTTGGACCAACGGCTCAAAGCGCTCGAACGACGGCGGGTTCATCACCATTGCCGCCGAGGGGTTGCGGACGAGCGGCGAGCCAATCTCGTCGTCCGAAATAATCACCGTGCAGTTCGCCGTGCCGCCGCGCATTTCGGGTCCGTACGATGGAATCCACGTGACGTGCCGACCCTCCGCGAGCGCGGCGTACGCCATCAGTTGCCCAGCAAACAACGCGCCTTGACCGCCAAAACCGGAGATGATGATCTCTTGATGCATACTAGTCCTGTGGTTGCCTAGTCTTGTGGTCGCGTAGTCGAATAGTCGAATAGTCAGTCGGACTATCTGACTACGCGACTATACGACTAGATTTTTCACCGCATCCGCCACTTTGTAATCGCCCAGCGGATAGTACGGCAGCATTTGCTCTTTGACAAACTTGAGCGCGTCGGTTGCGCTTACGCCCCAGTTCGTCGGACACGACGACAGAATCTCGACCATCGCAAAGCCGGCTTGATTGAGTTGCACGTTGAACGCGGCTTTGACCGCTTTCTTCGTCTTGTTGATGTTGCCCGGATCGTGAACCGAGCGCCGCACGACGTACGACGCGCCGGGCATCTGCGCGAGAATCTCTGACATGCGGATGGGCCAGCCCTGCAACTCGACATCGCGCCCGGTCGGCGACGAAGTCGTCTTCATGCCGGGCAGCGTCGTCGGCGCCATCTGTCCGCCGGTCATGCCATAGATCGCGTTGTTCACGAAAATCACCGTGATGTTTTCGCCGCGCGCCGCCGCGTGGATGATCTCCGCCGTGCCGATCGCCGCCAGGTCGCCGTCACCTTGATAGGTGAATACGACGCGGTCAGGCAGCGTGCGCTTCAAGCCGGTTGCCATCGCCGGCGCGCGACCGTGCGCGGCTTCGGCAAAGTCAATGTCAAAGTAATTGTAGATGAACACCGCGCAGCCGACCGGCGCAACGCCAATCGTCTTCTCGCGGATACCCAGTTCGTCAATCGTCTCGGCGATCAAGCGATGGATCACGCCATGCGTACAGCCCGGACAGTAATGCGTGGTCACGTCCGTAAACGAGTCTGGATAATCGAATACGGTTTGCATNNTCAATCTCCGGCAATACGTCATCTGGGAACGGCACCATGCCGCCCATCATGCCGAAAAACGAAATCGGGACGCGATCGAGCGCCGCGAGGCGCACGTCCTCCAACATCTGCCCCGAACTCATTTCGACGACGAGGATGGCGCGCACGCGCTTGGAGACTTGTGCGACGCGCTCGTATGGAAACGGGTAAAGACTGATCGGGCGAAACAAGCCGACGCGGGTGCCTTTGTTGCGCGCCCACTTGATCGCCGTCTGCGCAACGCGCGCCGACGTGCCGAACGCGATCACCGCATATTCCGCGTCGTCCAGCATGTACTCGCTGTAGCGTATCTCGTTCTTTTCGATCTCGCGCTGCTTGGCTTGGAGTTTGAGATTGTGCTGGTGCAAGACTTCGGGTTGCAAATAGATCGAGGTGACGATCCGCCGCGCGCGTCCCTTGGCGCCGGTCAATTCCCAGCCGCGGTCGCGCTTTTCGATCTTGCGCGGCTCTGGCAGTTCCACCGGCTCCATGATCTGCCCGATGTTGCCGTCTGCCGCGATGATGACGATGTGGCGATATTTTTCTGCGAGGTCGAACGCGCCGTACGTCAGGTCGGCCGCTTCTTGCACCGACGCGGGCGCGAGGACGATGGGGCGATAATCGCCATGCCCGCCGCCTTTGGTCAGTTGAAAATAATCGGCTTGCGTTGGCGCGATGTTGCCCAGCCCCGGACCGCCGCGCATAATGTCCACCAACACCACCGGCACTTCGGACCCGGCGATATACGACAAGCCCTCCTGCATCAGCGAAACGCCCGGGCTGGAGGAGGACGACATCGTGCGCGCGCCCGCGCTCGCCGCGCCGTAGACCATGTTGATCGCCGCGACTTCGCTCTCTGCCTGGACGAACGCGCGTCCCGTCGCCGGCATCTTTCGCGCCAAGTATTCGAGCAATTCCGTCTGCGGCGTGATCGGATAACCAAAGTAGGCTTCCAAACCCGCACGCAGCGCGGCTTCGGCAATGGCTTCGTTGCCTTTCCAGAGTTCTTTCGTCATTTTTTCTCCGCTTAGATGTGGCGAGTGACGAGTGACGTGGGATACGTTTCTCGTCACGCATCACGCATCACGCCGGCACGGCTTGACGCGCCGCCGGCTTCGTCTCCCGATACACCGTGATCGCCACATCCGGGCAGATCGTCGCGCACAGCAGACAACCCGTACACTGTCCATTGGGATCCACCAGCGTCGCCGGACGATAACCGCGCGCGCTGAAATATGTCGCCATGTGAATCAGGTCTTTTGGACAAACCGTCGTGCAGAGTTCGCAGCCCTTGCAGCGATTTTCGTCTATCGCGATCGTGCCGCGTGCCATAATCCTCCATTCTCGGTGGTTGGGTGGTTAGGCACTCTGCGTACGGGTACCTGACAACCTAACCACCCAACCACCCGCCCAACCACCCGATCAGTAAATGAACTCCCGAATATCATAGTAACTCACCTTCGGCGCGTGCTCCCGTCGTTGGAACTCAAATCCCGCGCGCATCTCGGTCATCTGATGCTCGATCTCGCCGATCGTCAGCGGGCGAATGTCTGCCGCGCGCGCGAGCGCAGAGTAATCTGAACGCGGAAAATCAATCAACTCGGAAAAGTAAATCAAATCCTTTTCGTCGAGCGGCAGCCGATTGATGATCTCTACCGTGTGACGAACGTGCTGCTCGGCGTATTTCTCGCCGCCCGCGCCGGCAAGAATGATGACGCCGACCGCGACGCCACCGGCTTTGACGTGATCCACCAACTGCACCACATCGTCCGGCGAATTGGGCTTGCCCAGGAACTTGAGCAACTCGGCGTCGCCGCTCTCCAAGCCGATGTAGACGCGGCGCAGCCCGCGCGTTGCCAATTCGGAAAACTCGCGCGCGGTCTTGCGCCGCGTCGTGAACGCGTCGACGAACGAGTAGATGCCTTCGAAATGGATCGGGTGTTGCGCCTCCCACAGTTTGAGCGCGTCGTCTTCCAAGCCGGGCGGATGCAGCGCAAACTCCGCGTTGATCGCGTCGAAAAGGGGGAGCAATTGCGCCTGGGGCATAATCAGCGCGTTCGCATCCGCGAGAAATATAGTCTTGCGCAAGCCAATCGCGCCGCCAAAGAACGCGCGGACGTCGCGGAGGTGGCTTTTGAATTCCGCCGGACTCTTGACGTAGAATTTGCGGTCGCGATAAAAGCCGCAGAACGCGCATTGATTGTACGAGCACCCCTCCGTCGCCTGCAAGACGAGCGCGAGGTATTGATCGGGCGGGAGGATGCTGACCGGCTTGTAGATAATGTGGAATGTTTCGCGATCGCGCTCCAGTCGCGCCAGGTCACATTCCAGGATCCGATCCAGCGCGGCGCGCGCGGCTAGGTAGTCGTCCGGCGAAGCCGTCGTGATGGCGCGCGTGGCAGGATCGTCCAGCGCGGCACGGTACTCGGCGACGCGCGCGTACACATCGGCAAGAAACTGGCGCGCCTCGTCGGGAGCGAGTTCGCGGCGCACGCGATATGCAAGACCGGGTTGCGGACCCTCCTGTTTTTCGATCACGCGATTGTCCAGACTACGCCGAAAGTTGCGCCCCTCGATCCATGCCCCGGTCAAACGCCCTTCGCGATCATAGTTCAAAGCCAATGCCTGGTCAACCAAGACCGACGTGGCTTCGCGACGCGCGTTGATCAAAAGGCGGCGACCCGCCGGGGTCACGAACTCTACAATCGGCATTTTTCGACCCGGATTTTCCTTGCGAGACAAGCCAATTGTATTCTAGCCTCGTCAAGTCCGCAAATGGTCGCAAGGCGGTCAAAAAGCGGTCAGAGGCAGTGTCCA
>DHFK01000080.1 GCA_002400365.1 Anaerolineales bacterium UBA4826
ACATTGTCATTGTAGACCCAATTCTCATCGCCCGTGTTGTACGGCGGGTCAATGTAGATGCACTTGACCTGTCCCGCGTAGTACGGCAAGAGCGCTTTGAGCGCGAGCAAGTTGTCGCCTTCGACGAGCAGGTTGCCGCTGAGTCCTGAGTCAGTCGAAGGATCGCCAACGGAAAGTTTGTTGCTGTATTTGAGCAAGTGGAACGGCACTTGCTTGTGGTGTTCGACGACGAATTCTTTGCCGAGCCAGTCTAATGTGGGCATAGTTCCTCCAAAGCAATAACGAGATTCTTCGCCGCTTCGCGGCTCAGAATGAAATGCTTCATCCTTCCGCCTTCATCCTTCATCCTTTAATCCCGCCATCTCCGCGCTTACCTGCCACAGATGTTTTTGCGCCGCTTCATCATACGAAGCGGGCGACGAACGCCACTCCTGACACTTGCCGAAATACTTACCAGTAACACCCTCGACCTCCGGCGACGACGCGAGATACACGCTCGTCTGCGCGCCTTGCGCCACGCTGACCGCTTGCAGATTGAATAGTGGCTGCACAATCCATTTGAACAACCAGCCATTCCGCGCGATCAGGTTTGTCCTGACGCTGCCCGGATGCAATGCGTTAACCGTGACGCCGATTCCATCCAATCGCCGCGCGAGTTCGTGGGTGAATAGGATATTCGCCAGTTTCGATTGGTTGTAGGCGTTCAGAGGATTGTAGCCATGCTTGCCCTGCAAGTCGCAGAAATTGATTTTCGCGCGCGCATGCAACGCAGAAGCAACATTGACGATGCGCGACGGCGCGCTGGCGATCAATGTATCGAGCAGCAAGTTGGTGATGAGAAAACAGCCCAAGTGATTGATCGCCCAGGTCATTTCGATGTCGTCCACGCTTTTCTGCCGGTGCATCATCACGACGCCCGCGTTGTTCACCAACACATCGAGACGCGGATACTTGCGTTTGAATTGCTGCGCTAATTCGCGGATCTCCTTTTGCGACGACAAATCCGCCAGCATGAACTCGACCACCGAGTTGCCGGTCTGTCGCCGAATCTGCCCGACCACTGCTGCGCTCTTTTCCGCGCTGCGCCCGACTACGATCACGGTCGCGCCGAGCCGCGCCAATTGCCGCGCTGTCTCTGCGCCGATGCCGGACGTTGCGCCAGTGACCAAACACACCTTGCCGTTCATTCGGTTGCCCATCGCCTAATCCCATCCCAACTTGGCGCACGCTTCCCGCGCGCGCAACATCTCCGGGAACGGAAACTCGCCATTGGCGATGTCGTGCAGCACCGCGTTCGTCTTCCGCAGAATCTGACTTGTCTCCAACGGAGATACCAACCCAAGGTCCAACGCGGTTCCCAAATCGTGCAAATCCAAAACGAGATGACACGACGCGTCGCGGTGAATGAGTATGTCGCAAAACAAGTCCTTCATAATCCAGCACTCGCGCGTCGCATCGAAGTAAATGTCGGCGAGGTGCAGATACCAGCGCCATTCCGCGTAGGGCGGATCAAAGTGGCAGTTCTCCATGACGCCCACGCCTTTGCTAACGAGATAGTAAAAACGCGTGTCCGCGCGCATAACCTCGGAGTACGGCGGGCCCATTCGCTCGACGATCAAATCGTCGCTCACCTGCCACCACCGCCACGCGTCGTCCGGCGTCGCGCGGAACCTGGCGATCTTGCGGTCGAGGTGCGCGGCGATCAATTCGGGTGGATTGACTTGGAGCAGGCGACCGTCCCCCTGGTCTTCGTGTTCCTTGCCATAGCGCCACCACACGAGCAAGGTTCGCTTCATCTCACAACTCCGCAGCCGACCACCGGCACTAGCCACCCAAACGCGACGACGCTGGCGATTTCGATTTGGATTGGCTCATTTGTCATTCGTCATGCGCCGGCGGCTTGCCCATCCCCACAACGCCATAATCGCGACTAGTTCCACGCCCACCGCGAGCGCGCCGGCTTCGGGACCGAACCTGCCGCCCATCAACCATTCCGGTCCCGTAACATCAAGCCGGAACAACCCGCCCATATCCAGCCCGCTGACGAGGAAACCGAAAAGCGGTCCTTCGGCAAAGTTCCACGCCGCGTGCATCCCAATCGAAAACCATAGCCGCCCGGTCGCATAATAGCCCATCGCTAACAGAACGCCCGCAAAGAAGATACCGATGGTGGACCCCAAGCCCGCGCCGGGATTGAGCAAGTGCAGCGCGCCAAAATACGCGGACGAAACGACGACCGCCGGCGCAAAGCGAATTCCTTCCGCGAGATTTTGCAGCATATAGCCGCGCGCGTCCGCTTCCTCCGTGATGCCGACGAAGACGTTGAAGAGCAACCCGACCACCAGCGCGCCCAGGAGCGTCAGCGCGTTCTGGTAATCCCACGCGAAACCAACCACCGTCGCCGCGCCAAGCCCAAGCGACAGCGCGAAAACTGCGAGCCACATCGCCACCGCGACGGCGAACCCGGCGAGCGCGTCGCGCCACCAGCCCGGCGAGAGTTGAAAACCGAGCGAAGCGAACGAGCGCTTGTCGAGCAAACGGCGGAACAGCCAGATGACGGCGAGTACGCTCAGCGTGTCCCAGACGCGAAAGCCGAATCCCAGTGGAGAGGGTCCTCCGACGTTCGCCAACTCCGCCGCGAGACGCCGGCTGAGTTGTTCCGGCGTCAACCCCTGATTCATCCACACGCCCGCGAGGATGACGGCAATCGCCAATCCAAAGACGAGCGCGGCGACGAGTTGAACAAGCCGCGCCGAAATCAAATACAGCAGCACGCGCCAACCCGAACGCAATCGGCCGTCCCGGACAAACCACCGGGCGCAACCCTTGCCTTGTGTAACCGTGGTCTGCTCACTCATAGAACTCGCCTCCTCTGACCATCGTATTCCTCTTTCGATTTACGTTTCCCGCTGTGCGAATTCGCCATCCCTCTCTGCAACCACCTCGCGTTCGATCAATCGCGCCAAGTGTTTGCGAATCATCTGCCCTTCCCAATAGCGCAGCAGTTTCTCGGCATATGGATAGCCCTGGTAAAACGGCGATGCGTTCACCAAGGCGTCGAGCGTTTGCGCGCGCGGCAAGAGCTCGAGCAGGATGCGATCACGCGCGTCGAACACGTCGAGGTAGCGCTGCAAGCGCGCCGGCACGTCGTCGGCGATAATGCCCTTGTGGCTCGACGCGATGACGCGCGGTTGGAGCGCCATCAACTTGCGAATGGACGCTTCAAACGCGGCGATGTCCGACTCGCGATGTCCGTACCAGGGACCAAAGGAGGTCAAGTCAATGTCGAATGAGAGCAACACGCCGTGCGTCGGTTCGAAAAGACAAGTGTGGTCAACGGTATGCCCGGGCGTGTGAATCACGACGAGTTTCACTTTGCCGAAATCGAAAACGTGTCCATCGGCAAACGTGTGCGTGGGCAGCGCGGTCTGGTAGCGCATCATCGCGCCGACATAGTTGCGCCATGCGGCGGCGAGTTCGCCCGGCTCCGTGAAACGTTCGCCGAGCAGGTCAAAGCGACCGAAGGTGTCCGCGCTGTACTGCGGCGCGTGGATCGGCGCGCCGTCGAACTTCCAATTGAGCGCGGTGTGATCGGGGTGGCTGTGCGACGCGATCACCATGTCCACGGCTTGCTCGCGTTGCAACGCAGCAATCACGCGCGCGCCGCAGCCCGTATCAATCAGCGCGCGCGTCGCGCCTTCGACGAGAAAACTGTGCGCGAAGGGAAAGCGCCCGTTGTTCTCGCCGGGGACGAGGCACAAGCCCGGCACAATCTCGGTCAAGGCGTTGACATTCTGCATAGTCTGTCCTATGTCATTTGCTCATTTGTCATTCTGCGCCAGCACCGCGCCATTGTCCATCAGCGCGCGAAGCAGTTGCGACAAATATATATCGTTTCATCAAGAATTGCAAAACAATGCACAGCCAGCGCTGCAGCATCCTTGCGCCGACTGTGCATTGACGATTTCGACTTTTGAACTGTGACGCGTTCAGCAGAAAATCCGCCGTTTGTGCGAGTCCCCGGACGACCGCTGAAACCACCAACCTGCCGCCGATTGGCTGCGCGACGCGCGTATCGTTCCGCGAGTTGCAATCACTTGAACCACCGTCCAATCACCGCGTACGAAAAATCCTTGCCGTGCCACACTTGCCATGCCGCGTAAACGCCATAGATGAACCATCCAAGCATCGCCGCGAGCGGGACAAGCATCAGCGCGAACGCCGGAATCATCGTGTACGGCATCATCGGTTCGGGATTGCGCGGATTCAGTAGCACTGGGACGAAGATCGAGCCCATGAACGTCACGCCCCAGCCGACCCACAGTACGATCGCCACAACTAGCCCGATGAGTTGATAGACCGTCGCCTGCGCGGCGTGGCGCGCGGCGAATTGCGATTTGCCGCGCTGCGTGATCCAAATCAGAAACGCCAGCACGATGCCCAGCACGCCGCGGCTGAAAAAGCCGAGGAAAATGCTCGCGTGCGCGAGCGCTGCATTGACCCGTTCGTCTTTCGTCGCAAGGTTTTCGGTCAGCATGTTGATCCTCCCTGTCCTCACCCCCATCCCCTGGGGGTTAGGGGTGAGGTTCGCGTCTGCCCAGCAAGAAGAACAGCCCGACGAGAATCGCGATCAATGGCGCGATCATCCACAACAAGAGCGATAGCGGAAACGCGTGCGCGCCGTGCGTGTTGAACCACGCCAGGTCCCACAGCACCACGCTGAGAATCAGATTCATCAGCCCGAGCGCGATGCCCACATAAATCAACCCGCGTTCCGGCTCGAGCCGCCAGGTTGACCCCCAGCGCCCGAACGCAATCAGCGGCTCGCGTGTTGCGACGAACACGGCGACGGCATCCAGCACGACGAACAGTGCGGCGAGTCCCAGGTACATCACGATGAATTGGTCGCGCGGCTGCCAGCCATCCGGCTGCTCGGCGAGGTTGAAGTGCGTGGCGACGCGGTCAGCCGGCAAGGTTGGATAAACATACACCGCCAGCGCGACGAGCAGCGCAAACGTCGCCAGCACCGGCGCGAGGTATGCCCAGCGAAATCTGACCGGCGCGATTTCGCGCGCGATCGTCGTGCCCTGCGCGAGATTGCGCGCGTACACGAACATCCACGCGGTCACACCCAGCAGCGCGGCAATCATCGTGACAGTCAGAATACCCATACCATCGCGCGGGGTGAGGTTGAGCAATTGCAGCAACGCGCCCAGGCTCGCCGTGCCAACACCGACGAGCGCCATCAACGCGCCGCCCAAACGATTCGACTTGTCCCACACCTCGCGGCTCGCGTACGAATAGCCCACGCGGACGCCAAAGATCGGGTTCGGTCCGACGCGCGGCGCGAGATAGTAGGTCACCACGCCAGCCACAAAAAGCAATCCGCCAATTCCCAAGCCAAAGAGTAACATCATTCCCTCCAAAGGCAGAAGGATGAGGGATGAAGACCGGTCTCGATCGCTCTCCTTCCGCCTTCAACCTTTCACTCGTACCCCGGCATCGAACGACGACGGCGCACCGCGTCGGTGAGTGGACGCTTGGCGACAATCGTCACCTTACCGCTGCCTTCGGGTGTGTAAACGTTCACGGCTTCCCAACCCTCTTCGCCCCATGCGTTCAGCGTCGCCTCGATCGCTTCGTCCCGCGTCCCCCAAAATCGGCCGATCGTTTTGACGCGATACTCCCATTGCGTTTGCTCAGGCATCTATCACCTCAACTTGATTTCGGCGCGCTCTCGACTTGCTTCGCCAGCGACGTGATGCCCGCCAGCCCGCCCAGGCTCATCGTGTCCACCGCGCTGCTGGGGACGATGACGAGCGCGCCTTTCTCCTTGAGACCCTCAAAGAGCATGTTCATCGCGCGCAGGTGCAGCGCGGTCGGATTGTTGGCGTACTGCTCCGCGGCTTGCGCAAAACTTGCCGCGATCTGCTTTTCCGACTCGCCGAGAATCACGCGCGCTTGGCGCTCGCGTTCCGCCTGCGCCTGCCNNACGTTGCTGGGAACAACCCTGACGATGGTGTGAGACTTGCCATCGATTGCCAGTTGTTACGTGGAATCTTTCACTTTACATTATAGCACAAAAGGAAAATACGATTCCTGACAAAGCCCTGACAAAGGGCTGGCGGTTTGCACTGGCTAGAAAAACCCGTCAGGAAAAGACCTGGCGGGTTTCTGTTCGTTCTCTGAGCCTTTCGCGGATTCATCAGGTTGCAATATTGGACAGTGGCACAGGGTTATGGAATAGCGTGCCTGCAGGTAATTCTTCACCGCTGCAACCAACGAGTCCCACTTTTTTCTTTGGCAATATCGGCAACGTTAACTAAGTCAACAGTCAGGTTTTACTGGCGACTGTTGACTGTTGACTGACGACTGTAGTTCGTCCACCTTCGCCGCGATTTCTTCCGCAAGAATCTGCGCCATCTGACGTCCGGCATCACCCAGTTCGCTCACCGAGCGCACTTTCAATTCCTTGTGCGCGCGGTACACATCGAAGACGCGATATTCGGCGACGGGCTTGCCGCCTGCCGCTTCGACGTTCACTTTCGCGCACGCCTTCGGGCAACCGTCAATCGTGATTGTCGGATGGTCACGAACCTCGGCTTGCGCGTCCGCATCACCCAGTGTCAAGAGAGATAGACAAACGGTATCAGTCGAACCAGGACGCGAATCTTCCAGCAAGGTGTACATCGCTTCGCGCCCCACACTGCCGTACGCCTTGCCGATGCCGCTACACGGCACGATCATTACGCGTTTCTGTGTAGCAGCCGTCATTTTTCGCGCTCCAATTCCGCGCGTGCTTTCATCTGTGGCAAGTACGTTTCCGCGTCGAGCAACGCGTCGTAATCTGCAATGTCCTTTGGCTCGATCTCGACGAGCCAGCCCGCGCCGTATGGATCGCTGTTGACCAGTTCAGGATGGGTGGACAGTTGCTCATTCACGGCGACAATTTCACCCGCGAGTGGCGCAGCAATCACAAGATCCACCTTGATCGTTTCGAGCGCGCCAAGTTCGTCGTTCGCTGTGAGCACCGTGCCGACCTCTTTCAAGTTTACGAACGCAACGTCGCCCGATTTCTGCTGAAGGTAATCCGTCAATCCAACCCGCACACGGTTCTCGACGCGCTTTGCCCACAGGTCGGCGTCACTATATCTGCAATCGGGTGCGACCCGGAAGACAAACTTGTCGATGGTCACCTGCAAATAATCCATGTCCATCCTCTCAAAAAGAAAAGCGGGACGATTCGTCATCCCGCTTTCATCACGATGATTTCATTACCGACTCACGCTGGCGCAACTTCACGGATCCATTCCGCGATTTGTCCTTTGGTCGGAAGATCTTTTCCGCCTGACCAGACCAGGTGTCCATTGATGACCAACCCAGGCGGATCGCCCGACATCAGGCGTTCCATCTCGCGCGGCGTGGTGACTTTTTCGACGCGCGCATCTCGGATGCCGAGTTCGGTCAATGTCTGCATCACGAGCGTCTCAAGTTTCAGACAGTTTGCGCAACTCGGACCAAGGACTTGGATCTTCATCGTTTCCCTCCTTTCCGCTATCCTCTTGTTTCACATTTCGGACAAGGACACGCCGCGATCCTTTCTGTTTCGGAAGGCGTGCCTTTCGCGCCGACTAAGGCGTAGATGATATCCAAGACCTCGAAGACGCGAGGATCTTTGACGCGATAATACACGCGCAATCCATCCTTGCGATCCTCGATCACTTCAGCTTGACGGAGAAACATCAATTGTTGGGAAACGTACGCCTGGCGCTCATGTAGCAACGTCGTCAAGTGGCAGACACACTCTTCGTCCTGGCGAAGGGCGTTCAGGATTTGCAGCCGCGCCGGGTGCGCCAAGGCTTTCAATAACTTGGTCGGCAAACGGTATGCATTCACAGACATTTTGAATTCAACTTTCTGAATATAGTTTAACCACGCAAGGTCAAAATTGGGTTACAAATCTGGTAGCAATTCGGTGGCGGATAGGGTCTGCCGGTTCTCGACCGGGCATGACATCCGCCATTTCATTGCAGCATGGGTGTCACGAAGATTTCTGACTAGGATTGCGTTTGTGCTATAATGCTGTTGCGCCTCGCGCACGCTAGCACGGTTGGATACTTTCAACAGAAAGGAATTCGATGCAGGTCAATTTTTTCGCGACGTTGCGCTCTGCGGCGGGCAGCAAAACCGTTAACGTGAACATCGCCGCGCCTACAACCGCACTCGCGGTTCTGGAAATGGTGACGCGCGAAAAACCGCAACTGGCGTCGGAGATTTGGCAAGCACCGGGCGAGCTGAAGGACTTGATTCACGTCTTTATCAATGGGCGCGAGGCACGCTACCTGCCGCAGGGACTGGAAACGCTACTCGAAACTCGCGACACACTCGACGTGTTCCCGCCCGTGGGCGGGGGAAGTCCCAGTGGTCGCTAGCGATGCACATTGAGCGCGACTATCGCAGTTTGCCGTTGTGGCTGGCGCGTGAGTACCTCATCGAAATCGGCGGCAACGTAGAGGAGGGCGATTGTGTGCGCGGCGCGGATTGGAGCGCGTATCTTCACGAAGGTGAATTCATCGCGATCGGTTCGCTCCGCGTGGGCACAATCCACGTCGAGTTCGTGGGTGATGAGAGTGCAGTGAACCGGGTGATCGTCGCGTTTGAACGGAAAGCGATGCGCGCAGGCGGATAGTAACAGGCGAAGGAGAATTTCCCTCGCCTGTTTTTGTCTGTTCGCACGCGTGTTACAGAATTCCAAGTTCCTTTAGTTTGCTTTCGGGCACCACTCCGTTGACCCAGCCGCGGGCTTTGTAGTACTCTTCGAGCATCTGCGGCAGTTCACAGACCTGACCTTGCGAACCTTTTTCCTGCGACGGTTCTTCCAGGAAACGCTTGGGCAGAGAGTCGCTCCCTTCGCGGAATCCATTCAGGTTGTTGTAATGGCGCTCCAGATTATAGATGCGCTCACCGGCTTGAAGCACGCCGTCTGCGGTTATCGGAACGCCTGTCATTGCTGTGTACTGCGCGGCGTATTCGTCCGCACCCTCGGCGAATGCGCTGAACTTGCACAGGTCGAGCGAATCCGAAAAGGCGTGCAAGTCTTGCAACAACTTGAGCAAGTCTCCCTTGCCCTTCCAGGCGAGTGGATCGGTCTTGAGTGGGATCAGACCAAGTTCGCTGGCGGGCGAGTAGCCGCGCAGGTGGCATGCGCCGCGATTGCTCGTAGCGTAACCCAAGCCCATTCCTTTCAAACCGCGCGGATCGTACGCCGGGATGCCTTGTCCCTTGACGGTCATCGAGATTTCGGGGTGGCCTAGTTTTTTGGCGGCGGCTTCGGTGCCCAACGCAAGGATATCGCCAGCACCTTCACGCTTGCCAATCTTGTGAATCATGTCCACCATGCACATGTAATCACCCCACTTGAGTCCGTCAGCCTCCTTGACATACCCTCGCTGGGTCGCTTCCATGTACATCGCCAACACGTCGCCCATTTCGATGGCATCCAAGCCGTAGTCATTGCATAGGCCAATCATCTTGGCGATAGAACGCGCGTCGTCATTGTCACACATCGCGCCCAGCGACCAAGCGGGTTCGTACTCGAGACTCTCCATCCGCAAGCCCGCAAAGGGACCGTCTTTGATCTCGACTTCCTTCTTGCAGGCGACGGGACACGCATGGCAAGTGGGGTCGGCGACCAAGATGTGTTCCTTGACCCACTCACCACTAATCCGTTCAGCTTTGTCGCGGAAAGAAGCAAGTTGCGCGTTGCATGTAGGAAAGGCGCCGATATTGTTGTCAATGTTCGTCAGCACGTTGGTTCCGTAGACCGAAAGCCCACCCTTGCGCGGCGCGGTCACGTTCTTCTCGTCCATGATCGTCGCCAGCGCGCGCTGATGCGCCTTCTTCCAGGCTTCGAGATCGTGCGCCCGGGGCATGTTCTTCGCTGCCTTGATCACGACGGCTTTCAGCAATTTGCTCCCGCCGACGCAGCCCGTGCCGCCGCGTCCACTCGCGCGATCGTCCTCGTTGAGCCAGTTGCCAAAGAGGGCTAGCTTTTCGCCGCCAGGTCCAATGGCAATTACGCTCAGGTCTTTCTCACCGTACTTGTTCTTGAAAAACTGGATGGTGTCGTGGACACCTTTGCCCCATACCTCCGCCGCGTCGAGGATCTCGACGGTGCCGTCGTGGACGTAGGCATAGACGGGCTTGGCGGCTTTGCCTTTGAAAATCAAACCGTCAAACCCAGCCCACTTGAGACGCGCCGCAGACCAGCCACCGTGGTGGCTGTCGGTGATTGTGCCTGTGAGGGGTGATTTGGTGACAATCGCCATGCGACCACTCATGTTGGCTTCGGTACCGGTGAGTGGACCGAGCATGAAGCAGAGGATGTTGTCGGAGCTGAGGGGATTTACTCGGGGACCGTTCTCAAAAACGTACTTGACGCCCAGGCCGCGTGCGCCGATATACTGGCGCGCCCAATCTTCTTTGATGGGTTCGTACGCGACCTTTCCACCTGACAGGTCAATCTGGGCAATTCGGTTGGCGAATCCTTGAATCGGCATGGTTTCCTCCTTTGCGTTAAAACCCTCGATTCGCTCATTTCGGGTACCAAGGGGCGTAAAAGGTCGTCTAAGGGCGTGAAAGGGCAATTTGGCGTCTCAGGATTTGCCCCTACACGT
>DHFK01000098.1:0-449 GCA_002400365.1 Anaerolineales bacterium UBA4826
AACAAACAGATCGCGCAACTGCGCCGTCGTCATCTCGGTGATCCATGCCTCGCTCGTGCCAACGATGCTTTCCGCGAGCGCTTTCTTGCGTTCGATCAGCGCGTCAATCTTTTCCTCGAACGTGCCCGCGCAGAGATACTTGTGCACCTGCACGTTCTTCGTTTGGCCGATGCGAAACGCGCGGTCGGTCGCTTGATTCTCGACGGCGGGATTCCACCAGCGATCAAAGTGAAAGACGTGATTCGCGCGCATCAGATTCAAGCCCGTGCCGCCGGCTTTGATCGAAAGAATGAAAACGAGTGGGCCGTTCGGATCGTTCTGGAATCGTTCGATCATTTTCGTGCGCGCTTGGGCCGGCACGCCGCCGTGCAAGAACAACACTTCGTCGCCGAAGGTTTCTTGGAGGTACGCTTTGAGTAGCCTGCCCATCTCGGCGAACTGCGTAAAGA
>DHFK01000098.1:456-3009 GCA_002400365.1 Anaerolineales bacterium UBA4826
CGAGTTTGCCACTGCGTCCCGCGAGCGCGCTGCCATCGCCGAGGAATTGCGCGGGATGATTGCACACCTGCTTCAACTTCAGCAGCGTCGCCAAGACGATGCCGCGCTTCGTCGAGAATCACGTCGCTCCACTCAACCTGGGTCAGCGCGTCGAGATCGCGATGCAAGAGCGCGTACGAACTGAGGACGACGTCGTGCTTCTTCGCTTGCGCGGCTCAACACAGAACAGCCACTGGCTCTCACTCCGAGAGCCACCGCCCTGCCTTGACACTCCAAAAACTCAACCCGCACGCGTCATAGACTGACACCGGACGATTCGGATTTGCATCTGGCACTCTGGTATTCGATTTTCAAGGAGCGAAAAATAGACTCAGAGACCCTCCGGGTTTCGTGTTTCATCGAACCAGGAGCGGCAAGAACAATCGAGCGAGTTCCGCTCCCCCGCCCCAAAAGCCGCCGGCGAGCGTGTAAGTGCCGCCGTTCAGCGCGCCTGTATCCGGCTGACCGACGGTGCCGCTGAGCGAGTACGCACCGCTGTTGCTCACGCCACCACCGCCGTCCATGCTGCTCCAGGTCAGCGTGTATGTGCCGCCGGATTGCGCGAGTGTCGCGCGTGCGCCGCCGAGGGATAGGCTGACCGCGAACAGCAGGGTGACGAGTATTGAAACGAACAATGTTTTGTGAGACATGGTATTGTCCTTAAGTTTAGGATTCTAGATTTTTCGTAACAATTCAGCCCCCTTGTCATCCCTCGACTACGCGCGGGACAGATTTTCGAGCACATGCGCTTCGCTCAGTGTAAACTCCGCGAGAAATCTCTGTCCAGCGACAATGAAATTTCTCCTTGCAAAAACCTGTCCTGAGCGAAGCCGAAGGAACGCTCGTCGAAATGGCATCTGAACGGTTACAATCAAAATCTCCTACGGGCACGTGCTGGCATAGAACGTATAGTTCTCATCGTACACACCGGCACACGTCACCGTCCCGCCGTTCGCTCTTACCGCCCCGCCTTCAAGCTTAGACGCGCCGATCAGCGTGGTGAACGGTGAATCGTTGCTGATTGTCGCGATGGCGCCCTTGATTTGTGAATTATTGACCGTTACCGTATGAGAACCGCTGGTTGCGACATTGAAAATGCCATAGGCACCACCATTTATCACGCTTGAGTGAATCGTCGGCGAGGAGAATAGGTTGTACACGCCCGCGTCGCCCATGGTAGTAGTGTTTATCATAGTCGGTGAAGAAGAGCGATTGTACACTCCGTAGTTGACGTTTGCCCGCGATGCAGTTGCATTGACATTGGTCATCGTTGGCGAAGAAGAAAAGTTATACACTCCATAGCTAGACGTTCCTCCCGTTCCAGTCGTTGTGACGGCATTCATCCGCACGGAAGAGAGATCATTGTAAACTCCGTAGTTGATGGTCGCTCCGGACGCGCTGGCGGTGGTATTCGTCATTTCCGGAGTACCGGAATAACTGTAGACGCCGTAGCTGCTATCTCCACCCAATGCACTTGCGATGACATTCGTTATGCTCGGAGAAGAATCCAGGTTGAACAAGCCGTAGTTGGTGGCTGAACCCGATGCGTCTGCAATGATGTGCGTGAGACGTGGCGAATCTAAATGGTTGTAGATGGCTATCGCGACTGCGTTTCCTCCCGTGTTCTCGACACTTAGGAACCGCAATTCGGCATTGCTCACGCCTAGAACGGTACCTGTGTTGGGACTTGCACTCCCTGCCTGCGTGATCTTGGTCGTCAATTCACCCGAGCCCTCGATGTCCACATACTGCTTCATCGTCACCCGCTCACTGTACGTGCCCGGCGCAACCCACACCAGGTAGCGATTGCTCGCGCTGGCGTCGCCGATGTTGTCCAGCGCGGCTTGAATCGTCGCGTAATCGCCGCCGCTCTTCGCCACAATCACCACGTTCTGATACGACGTGCCTCTCATCCTGAACTGAGTGCCGCTCAACTCCAAGCCATCGCCCGCCGTGTAGGTCGTGTCATTATCCGCACCCGGCGCCCACTGTGAACCGTCATATTTGAGCGCCTGTCCATTCTTTGGCGCGGTACGCGCCACATTCCGACCTTGCAGTTTCGTCACCGTCGTGCTGCTCTGCGGCCCCGTCACATCGCCCGCGAGCGCGCCACTAAAGTTGGCAGCGGTCGTCGCAGTCGTGGCAGTGTTGGCTGTCACCGCGTACAACGCGTACGGCGCCGGCGTCAATTCTTGACGCGGATTGAGCGCGGTGTAACTCGTCTCACTCCCGCACTTGACTCCGATCTGCAAATAGCGCGCATTCCCGTCGAACGCGCCTGCGCCGAAATCGAGTTGCGTCGTGAACAAAGCGTTCGAGACGCTCACGCCAGTCTTGGTTTGCGTGCCGATTGGCGTCGTGCCGCTCGCCGAGTCGTAGAGAGTGAATTGGAAATCGCAGGTGCCGCTGTATGCCGCGCCGCCGCTCTTGAGTTGACCTTGATACGTGAACGCGGTGCCGAGCGCGGCGCGCGGAGCGCGTCGGCCGGGCTTGGGTCCTTGCGCGTCCGCGATG
>DHFK01000218.1 GCA_002400365.1 Anaerolineales bacterium UBA4826
ATCGCCGAGGCGGAAAAGGACCAGCGTGTCGGGAAATTGCTGCTTGATGCGGAGGTATTGCTGGCGGAGGGGTGTCATCGCCCGCAATAATAGCGCAATTCATCAGACCTGACAAGTATGGTGGACAAGAACGACCTCATCTTTTCCTTGCAGAAAGATTGGGGACTTGCTCGAACTCATCGTGTCATTGTCATAAGGAAAGTACTGATTCGGGGAGGGGGCGATGGGCATAACCCGACATGGTTCTCTCTCCCCAGAAGTCTGGGTTCATGAAGTAAAGTTTCGAGTGCGAAGGCGTGATCAGTCAACTTGATTCACCTTGTTCAGCGCGCGCCAGCCGAGTAAACCCAGCGTTGCCAACACGATGAGCGTATCGAGCGCAAACAGCGTGCGTCCGCCGAACGATTGAAAAATCCAGCCGCCAATCGGCTGCGCGAGCATTCCTGCGAGACCTGGAAGCGTGAGTTGCGCGAGCACCTGATTGGTCGCGGCTTGTTCACGCGTGCTCAACTCGCCGAGCAACGTCACGAGCGCAACTATGTAGAACGCCGCCGCAACACCTTGCACGATGGCGATGCCGAACGCGAAATTCAGATTGGTCAGCCACGCGTACCCAAACCACGCGAGCAGGTGCAGAGTGAGATGGAGCGCGAATGTTCTGCTCGCGCCGTACTTGCGCAAAACGAAATCGGCGAGATAGAACGCGGGCAAGGTCGCGAGGCGCGTGACGCCGCCCAGCAAACCGATGAAACCCATGTCTGCGCCAAGTTCTTGCGCAAGAAAAATGTAGCCGAATGTTTCGATGCCCGTCGCGCTAACCGTGTAGAGAAAAACGATCGCGAACAAGAAAACGATGCGCGCCAGAGGGCGCGTGGATGCGCGCACGAGTTGCGCGTCCATCACGCCGCGCGGAAACGCGCCCGCGAAAAACAGCGCGCCGAGCGCGAACAAGCCCGACAGTGGAAACACCACCGCCAGCGACGTCGCTTGGGCAAGCCAGCCGCCGATGATCGAAGTCGCCGCGAAACCGACGCCGCCCCAAAAGCGAACCGCGCCAAAACCGCGGCGCTCACTGCGCTGCAACTGTTCGATCGTCAGGCGATTCATCAGCGCGTCTTGCGCGCCCGCGCAAATTGTCCGCAAACTGATCGCGGTGGCAAGCCAGAGCCACGCGGCGTTGAGGGGCAACAGCACAACCGCAAGTCCCTTGCCGAAAACCGCAAGGCGCAACAGCAAGCGATAGCGTTGCGTCCGATCCGCAAGCAAACCGATGAGTGGCGTGAGAATGAACGCGAGGAAGGCGCCCCATCCCTGCGCGAATCCGATTTGCGTGCCGTTCATGCCCTGCTCGACGAGATACAAGTTGATGAATGGTTGCGCCATTCCACCCGCGGAGAACGCCAGGACGAAGAAAATGACGATGCGTTTGTCAAAGTGCGAATCTGGTTTGGCGTCTACATTCATTCTGGGCGCCGCGCGCGCAAATTTTCCGCGATAAAATCTTGGATCCGCACAACCGCGTTTAATTCCATCGAACGATACGCGGCGAGCATCGCGGCGAATGTGTTGAAGTTGTCGGCGCCGGCCGTTTCGGGTGCGCGCCCCGCGCGCAAACATTCGACGAAATGCGATTGCGCGGCGATGAACGATTGCAGGTACGCCGCGTAGGGTTCGCCTTCGTACGCGCGGGTTTCGGTTTCGTCGGTGGTGGTAGTCACGCGCAACAAATCGCCGCGCACAGGATCGGGAATTAGCGCGAGGGTGCCGGCGTCGCCCTCGATGCGGAAATCTTCGACGACAGTGGTTTGCCGATTCGGATGTCCGTACGGCGCATACGATGATGAGCTGAGGTCAATTAGCGCGGTCGAATCGCCAAAGGTCAACGTGACGAGCGCGCGATCTTCGCCAACCAAGTCAGGATGAACGCGGGCTAAACGCGCGTAAATCGTTTCTGGCGCGCCGAGCAGAAAACGCGCCACGTCAACATAATGAATCCCCAAATCGTAGAACAAGCCGCGTCCCAACGCCTCCAACCAATCGCGCCGCGCGGCTTTCACTTCGGGAACCCAGAACGCGCCATGACAAAAAAAGCGAAGGTAGATCGGCTTGCCGATTTTTCCTTCCGTCACCATTCGTTTGATCGCGCGATACCACGCGCGCCAACGCCAGTTCTCGTTGATGCACAGCGTCACGCGCGCGCGCCGACACGTTTCGATCATCGCGCGCGCTTCGGCGAGATTCGTCGCGAAGGGTTTTTGACACAAGACGTGCAAACCGCGTGCGGCGGCAAGCGCCGTTTGCTCGCAGTGAAGTTGCGGCGGACTCGCAATGTCTACAAAATCGAGCGCGAGATTCGCGTCGAGTAAAGCAGCAAGATCGGCGAAAGTATTGGCGATGCCGAATTGTTCTGCGCGCGCACGCGCCCGCACGAGGTTCGGATCGGCGATGGCGCTGATGGAGACGGCGGGAATGTGTTGCCACGCGCGCAGATGATTTTCCGTGACGTCGCCTGCGCCGACGAGCGCGCCGCGTAAGGGATGTGGAATCATCGCGCTAGCCCTTAACTGCGCCCGCGGTCATCCCTTCGATGAACTTGTCGGACAAGACCAAGTAGAGAATCAGCACGGGCAGCATCGAGGTGACGAGACTGGCTGCGGCGATGGCATAATCGGAACCGTGCTCGCCGACAAAACTCATCATCGCGACCTGAATAGTGCGCATATCTGGCTGCGTGACCATCGTCATCGCGAGGAGCAGTTCGTTCCAAAAGTGCATAAAGTTTATCAGCACGACCGTCGCGACCGCGGGGCGCGCGAGCGGCAGCATCACTTGCCAGAAGATCCGCAGATCGCCGCAACCGTCAATGCGCGCGGCTTCTTCCATCTCGATCGGCAATTGCGAAAAATACGTCGCCATCAAGTATGTGCTGATAGGCAAGCCCGTCGCCGCGTAGAGCAAAATCAGCGACCAGTACGTGTTGAGCAAACCGTACTCGGCAATCATCGTGAATTGGGGGATGTACATGATTTGCGGCGGGAGCATCAGCGCAAAGAGCAAGAGCGCGAACAGCGCGCCGCGCAGTTTGAAATCGTAGCGGCGGCGACCAAAGCCATAGCCACCCAGCGTCGAAAGCAACAGCGTTAGGATGAGCGCGCCGGCGGTGACGATCCCGCTGTTGACAAAATACTTGTAGAACGCGATCTTGGGATCGAACATCAACTTCCAGTAATTGTCCCAGTGAATCACGTTGGGCAAGCCGTACGGATCGTTGAGAATTTCGCCGGTCGTCCGGACCGACATCACGAGCATCCAGACGAATGGGATGATCACGAGTAGCGTAAAGATGAGTAACATGATGGTCAACAGCACAATTTGGATGCGCGACCACCACAGGCCGAACTCGAATTGTTTTTGGGGCGAAAGGACGGCAAGACGCATGGCGACCTTAGTCCTCCGTCCGCGTTTTGAGCCAGCGATTGATCAGCGCGACGCCGATTATCACAACCCCGAACCACACGACTGCCATCGCCGATGGATAACCCAGGTCGAGCGTGCTCCAGCCGAAGGCGCGCTTTTGCACGTACGTCGCGACTGTTTCGGAAAAGTGCATCGGACCTCCGCCAGTGAGAACCCACACGATGTGAAACGCGCGCATCTTGCCCATGAACGAGAGAATCAGCACGGTGAGGAACGTCGGCATCAACAGCGGGAGCAGAACTTTGGTTGACGCCTGCACGGTGGACGCGCCGTCAATTCGTGCGGCTTCGATCAATTCTCCCGGAATCGCGGAAAGCCCTGCGATCATCAACACGAAGGAGTAGCCGAACGTCGCCCAGTAGTGTACGAAGATGACAGCCCACAGCGGCGTGTCGCGTCGCCCAAGCCAATTGAGCGCAAGATCGTCCAAGCCGATCGCGCGCAAGCCGACATTGAGCAAGCCCCAATCGTAGTTGAAAATCCACTTGAAGACCAAGCCAACAATCACGCCGGAGACAAGCATCGGCGCGAACCACGCGGTCCGGTAAAAGCGATGAAGTGGCACATTGAAGTAGACGATGAACGCCAGCGTGGTTGCCGTTACCATTTCGAGGATGGGTCCCACAACCGCCCAGATGATCGTGTTGTTGACGGAGCGGAGGAAAATGTCGTCGGCTAAAAGTCTGGCAAAATTCTGCCAGCCGACAAAATAAGTCACTAGTTTGCCGCCCTCCGGCACAATCGAGTGGAGCGAGTAGTAAAAAGTCGCAACAATCGGATAGAGGGTGAAAATAGCATAGTAAATGATTACCGGAGCGATAAACAACGTGATCGCGCCCCACGGTTTACGCGACACCGCGTTTGCCCGCGTCGCGTTTTTCTTTGCGTGCCCATCCACTCGGATTGCCATTGACCAGCCTCCAAGTACGCTGAAGGCGGAATGTGACGACTGCCACATTCCGCCCTCACCGCGTACAGTCGGTCCTACTTCTTGCACAGTTTCGCGTTCATCGCCTTGATGGCTTCGTCTACCGTGGCCAAACCCTGCGGAATGCCTTCGTTGATGTAGGTCTTGTACGCATTCTCAAAGTCGCCGCACCGCGTTTGGTCAGGCGTCGCGACTTCAAGCGTACCGTACACCTTGTTGAACTCGTCCCAGTACCACTGCCACTGTTCCGCGCCCTCCACTTTTGGAATGTCTTTCTTGTCATACAGGATCGCGGTTGGGCTGTTAGTTACGGCAACCCAGAGTGCGCCGTATTTGGGCTGCGATGCAAAGACGAGAATATCTTTCGCGATATCAAGCACTTTGGTCTGGGTGAGAATCCCGTATCCGGATTCCCAGCCCGCATAGACCATGTTGTTTGCCTTGGCGCCCTTCATCGTCGGGTAACGCAACATCCCGATCTTAAAGTTCGGCGATTGTCCGCCTTCCTTCTCTGGCTTGAATGCGCGGCCCGAGTACCATGTTGGGACGAACAACATGCACGCTTTCTTTTGCGTGTGGAAGTAGACGTGGTACTCGTCAATGCCCATCGTGCTGTAGACGGGGGGCCAGAAGCCGGCTTTGGTGAGTTCGACGTCCCAGTTCAGAACTTGGCGTACTTCCGGTGTGTCCCAAGACGTCTCGCCCTTGACGTACTTGCTGAACTGGTCGGGTCCGACGAGGTTGAACAAGGCGAATTCTACGGGCAGGCGGCCGGGGGTTGGGCGGTTGCCGCTGGCGTTCGCGACGCCAGCATAACCGGCGGCTTTGCATTTCTTGACGACTTCGACGAACTCATCCTGCGTGAACTGGTAATTGTCCGGAACTTTGACGCCGGCTTTTTGGAACGCTTCGGGGTTGTACAGGATCAGGTTGTAGGTCGCGCCGATGTTGAATTTGTAGTTGCCTTTGATGCCGGTGTACTGACCGTCCTGCTTGGCGGCGGGATTAAAGTTCTTCCAGGGCAGCACCGGTTCGAGATCAACCAACCAGCCGGCTTGAACCCACTCAATCAATGCCGTATCAAAGGTGGTGATGTCAGGGGCGCCTTTGCCGGCGGTCATCGTGTTGCGAACCGCATCGCGCAGCGGGTTTTTGTCCCACCAAACCAAGATGATGTCTACATCGGGGTGCGCGGCTTCGTACTCCTTCGCGATGGTTTCGATGACCTGAACTTTGGCTGGTTCATTCGCCCAGTGGCTCCACCATGTGACCACTTTCTTGCCCGGGACCGGCGTGGCAGCGATGGGGTCAGTCGGTTTGGGCGCGGCAGTGGGAGCCGCTGCAGCTTTGGTCGCTTCGGGGGCTTTGGTGGGTTCAGTCGCCTTGGTCGGCTCAGGGGCTTTGGTCGGTTGCGCTGGCGCTACGGTTGGCTGTGCCGCGGGTGGTTTTGTTGGGGGAACTGATGTCGGCGCGGCAGCGCAGGCAACCAGGAACACGGCGATGATCACCGCGCTCAATAACAGAACACGTTTACACATTTTCTCCTCCGTTGGAATTGTTGCTGAATCGCGTCGTCGCAAAATCTAAAAGATCTTTTCGCGGCTTCGCCTCCTTTCCGATCACCGCGCCGAACACCGCGCTGGCACGACGACCAAACCTCGCTTCTCAGTATACTTTGCTTGGACAACAATTATTCGAAAATCAACTGTATGAATTCTGATGAGGGTGTTCTTTGAACACGGACTTCGCCAAGCAATTCGCGAACGCATTTGGTTGCTGCATCCAACGACAGCCCGTATGCTGCCCGTAACACGTCGCAATCATCCGATTCGGTGAAGGTATCCGGAATGCCGATGCGCTTGACCGGCTTTTGCAGATACTCGGCGTAAATCTCTGCGACCGCGCTCCCCAGTCCGCCGATGATGTTGTGGTCTTCGAGCGTGATTGCCGCGCGCGTGCTTTGCGCGTGGCGAATGATTTCTTGCGGTGGCAGCGGCTTGAGTGTCGGCACGCTGACGACTTGCGCGCTGATTCCTTCCGCTTTGAGTGTGTCGTGCAGTTGCAACGCGAGGATGATAAGATCGCCTGTGACGAACACCGAGACATCGNNATTTTCACATTCGCGCGGTTGTACGCGACCGACTGCCGAATCATGTCAAAGCCGCGATGGACCGCAAACACCGCGAACGTGTTGTAGAACGGAATCTTGCCGACGAGCGCGAGTCCCGCCGCGAACGTCGGCAGACTTTGCTCCGCGACGCCCAAATCAAAGGCGCGACCTGGGAACGCTTTGTAAAACGGCTCGGTCATGCACGAGTCGGGGAGGTCGGCATCGAGCACGACGACGTTTGGAAACGCGCGTCCAATCTCGACGAGCGCCTCGCTGTACGCGGTTGTGACGTCAACGGGCTGGTCCAATTCGCAACTCCTTTTCAACCGCGTCCAGATGCGCGAGACATTCGGCGTACTTGTCATCCGTTAGCAAGATATTGGGCTTGGCTGGATAGTTCTCGACGTACGGAATGCCTTTGCCCTTGGTCGTGTGACACAGCACAATCGCGGGTTTACCTTCGACCATTTCCGCCTCGCGCAACGCGCGCGTGATCGAAACGAAATCGTGTCCATCGCACTCGAACACCGCCCAGTTGAACGCGCGCCACTTGTCGGGCAGCGGCGACACATCGTTGCGTCCCGCCATTCGCCCGTACGACGATTTTTCGTTCCAGTCGAGCAACACTTTGATTCTGTCGAGTTTGAGATTGGACGCGATCTGCGCGGCTTCCCAGATCGAACCTTCGTTGCACTCGCCGTCACTCATCAACGCGTAGATCCGATACGGCGCGTCGTCCATCTGTGCGCCGAGCGCCATTCCACACGCCACCGCGAAACCTTGCCCCAACGATCCACTGCAACATTCCACGCCAGGTGTTTTGTGGCGATCAGGATGTCCCTGCAAAATGCTGTGGAGTCGCCGGAAGCCGATAAATTGTTTTTCCTCGAAGAATCCGCGCATCCACAGCGCGACGTACAACGCGGGCGCGCCGTGTCCTTTGCTCAGCACAAAGCGATCGCGCGCGTTCCAGCGCGGATCATCAGGGCGCACGTTCAGCCAGCGCAGATAAAGTGTCGCGACGATTTCGGTCATGCTCATCAGCGCGCCATAGTGGAGTCGGATGCGGTTGCGGTACCCCATCTCGACGATTTTGCGCCGCATCGCGACCGCCGCGAGTTTCAAATCGCGAATCGTGTCTGCATCGCGTTGCGGGTCGAGCGCGGTTTTGGTGATAGACGTGGACATGCGCGTCTCCCTACATCCGAAACAAATCTTTCTGCAACAAGCGATACACATCCATCGCTTGCCGATTCTTGAGTAGCGCGCCAATCGTATCGCAACCGACGCGATCCAACAGCGCGAGCGTGCCTTGCACGAAACGTAAACTTTCTTCAACCGAGCGCGTTTCGTCCTCGCACAACGGATGCGGATCGAATGAAATCCAGCCGTCGTATCCGACTCGTACGAGCCAGAAGAGCGCTTCGATGAATTCGAAAAAGTGGATGCTGCCGACGACCATGTCATCGTCGGCGAGGCGATGATTGTCGTTCAAATGAAAGTGGAACAATTTGCCCGCGCGCTGCACTTCGATAATCGTATCGGCGATGTTCTCGTACGCGTAGAGCGTGTGGCCCGTGTCCATCAGCACGCCGAGGTTCGCCGCGCCGACCTGGTCAATCAGGCGCAAGGTACGACTGGCGGTGGAGGCAAACAAGTGCGTGCGCGGGTCGCGCAGTTTGTACTCGATGCAGATTTGCACGTTCGGTTGATGCGCCGCGCATTGCCGCAACGCGTCAATCAGCAAATCCCAACATTCGGCATAGTCAATCTGGAACGGATAATCGTACCCTTCCCGTCCGAGCCACAAATTCGTGCGCTTGACCCCCAGTTCCGCCGCGATGTCGAGTCCCGCCCTCACCGAGTCAATTGCTTGCTGGCGCACTTGCGGATCACGCGCGGTGAGCGAACCTTGGGTGTACTCGCGACGGCTCGAAATCGAATTGGCAATCGAGCATAGTTCGAGACCGCAATCGGAAACCAGTTTTGCAATCGCGCGATAGTTGTCGCGATTGATTTGCTGGGGATGAATGAGTTCGATGCCAGCGAGTCCTTCAATCGTCCCAGTCCTTTTGATGATCGCTTCGACCGCCAAGCCGTCGTGATAGCCGCCGAGCATCCAGCGGTCGCCGTGTTTGCCCCAGGTGGACGCGAGAACCGAGAGTTTGAATTCTTTCATCGTATTCCCCAATCGCATAGAATGTTAGAACAGATAACGTCCACCATCCATCACTTTCTCGCCATCAATCTCGACGGTCGCATCGTATACTTGACAGTCCACATGAATCGCGCTGCGGATTTCACCACCGATGGCTGTGTTGTTGCCGATCCCAAGATGCACACTGCCCCACGCGCCATACGCGCGATGTCCTGGCCGCCCGATGT
>DHFK01000136.1:0-1756 GCA_002400365.1 Anaerolineales bacterium UBA4826
GTGAGTTTTGCGGTATTGCGTTTTTTCAGTAGGTGCAAAACTAAGGCATCACTCCACTTACGTGGTGCGAGCCAAACTTTACAAAAATGGCTGGCAGTGGCAAATGCTTGGGACTTGAAACCAAGAGGTATGCCCATGAACCCGCAGGACGTGTTTTGCCCGAATAAGGTCAAGATCAGCAGTTCAAATCTGCTTCCCGCTACTCTTGGGGCATTCGTCTACGCTATGGTATGGCATCTCGCCTACACCGAGAAAGAATCTGGGTTCAATTCCTAGCCTGGGCACTCGTAGCCTCATAGCGCACGATGGCATGTCATTGACGCGCTGCTTGGCATCGCATTATGGACATACCATCGGGAAGCCCGGAAGACTTGATCTTCGTCCGTCGTGGTTCGAGTCCACGTGAGGCTGCTCATGGACCGGTAGCTCAATCGGTGAGAGCGGCACTCTTATAAGGTGCAAGTTGCGCGTTCGAGTCGCGCCCGGTCCACTCGCGACGCCGTGGCTGAGCGGCAAAAGCACTCGGCTGCAAACCGAGTTATCACCGGTTCGAATCCGGTCGGCGTCTCCATATTACTCTATGCGCTTGTGGTCGCCGCTGCATAGACGATCAAGGTGAAACCATGACTCGCGTTCTTGTTCTTAACGCATCGTACGAACCATTACACATCGTCGATTATCGACGCGCGGTGTCATTGCTCGTCGGCAACAAGGTCGAGATTGTCGAACCGGGTAACGGCAGGGTGATCGCGTCGGCGACGCATCGCATCGTCGTGCCATCGGTCATCAAATTGCGTCGCTATGTGAACGTACCCCAACGCCACGCGACTTGGTCTCGCCACAGTGTTCTCGTGCGCGATCATTTCACCTGCCAATACTGCGGCACGCGCTTGACCGAGCGCGAGGCGACCATCGATCACGTCGTTCCGCAATGGAAATGCAAAGCGACCGGGCAGCCTGCGAACACTTGGACGAACACGGTGACGGCGTGCAAGCGGTGCCAGACGCGCAAGGGTGGACGTGCGTTGCACGAAGCTGGAATGCACTTTCACGATCCGGCGTTTGAGCCACGGCGACCGCGCACGCGCTATCTCGTGCTGTCGTCGGATATTGTCCCGGAGTGGAGACGCTACATTGAAATCTAGCGTGTGCTCACTCTCCACAAAACGGAAAACTTTTGATGCGACTTGACAAATGAGCGTGGCATCATAGAGCCACAGAATAATAGTTCGCGGCTAGGCAATGTTGGAGGCATTACCTAGCCGCTGACCCAGACCGTGTCTGACCACGGAGAGGGCTAATCTGATTCCATCACGCGTCAGCGGATGGAAAAGTCGCCGTTAGCTTCGCGTGCGCTGGTGAGTCGCCCCGATCTGTTTCTTCTCAGCGGTTTGTCCGAGAACGACCCGGTTGCGTCCTTGCTCGTTTGCGCGATACAGCACTTGGTCGGCTAGCCGGAATGGAACGGCAAGCAGCATCAGCAGCCAGGCGATGCCCACGCGCTGCCGGCGTGTGCGGCGGCAATAGCGCAGCGCAAAGGCGAGCGCGATCAGCCAAGCCGCCACACTGGCGAGCACGATGAACAAATCAAGCGCCTGAGCGATCATCCTTCCCTCCCAAGGTTCAGGAAGGTCTCCACGATTTTGGGGTCAAAGTGCTGTCCTGCCTGCTCGCGGATGTACGCGCGCGCTTTTTCTTCTGACCATGCTTTGCGATAGGGACGGTCCGAGGTCAGCGCGTCCCACACATCCACCAC
>DHFK01000136.1:1796-3578 GCA_002400365.1 Anaerolineales bacterium UBA4826
GTCGTGCAAGAGCGCGCCGCGACGCACGTGCACCCGTTCCGCTTCGCTCATTCCCATCGTGCGTGCCAACCGCTCAGTCATCTCAGTAACGCGCTGGGTGTGTCCTTCGGTCTCTTTATCACGCAGGTCGAGCGCGCGCGACCAGCCTTCCAGCGTAGTGTCGTAGGCGAGCGCTAATTCCACATTCGCGCGCTGCAGGTTAGTGAACAGTTCGGCGTTGTCAATGGCAATCGCCGCCTGCGACGCCAACGCTTCCAAAAAGCCGAGCCACTCTGGGTCGGGTGTGAGCGGCGCGCGGTGAAAGATTTCCAACACGCCCTTCACCTGTCCCTTGGCGAGGAGCGGCACACCATAGTACGCGACGAACATTTCAGATTTCAGATTTAAGATTTCAGATTGCCCGGCAGCCGAATCTGCAATCNNCTGCAATCTGAGATCTGCAATTGCCACGCTGCGACGTTCGAGTGCCGCGCGCCCGGCGTAGCCCTCCCCGAGATGCAGGCGCGCACGTTCGATGGCTTTGGTACGGAAACCGCGCCCTGCGGCGTACTCCAGAGTGTGCATGTGCGGGGTAAGCAACAGGATGTCGGCGGCGTCTACGTGCAGTTGCGCGGTAACTTGCTCAAGGAGGACATTGAGTGTGACCCGCATATCCATGCTGCTACTGATCGCCATGTCAATCGCGTGCAGTGCCTGGACATGTTCAAGACGGCGCTCGGTCTGCTCGTGCAAGCGGGCGCGGTGAATGGCGTTCCCAGCGATTTCGGCAAGCGTCGTCAAGAGACTTGTTTCGTACCGTTGCACTTGGCGCGGTAGTTGTGCCGCAATGATAAAGACGCCGATGATTTCTTGCGCCGTGCGGATGGGGACCCAGACACAGCTCCAACCGCTGGGGATTTGTGAACGCACTGCCTCACGTGTGCGCGGGTCGCTGGTGACCTCGCGTGAGACATAGACCTCACCTGTCGTCAGGACGTGACTGGTGATGCCGCCTTCGCGCGGGGAATAAGGCGTTTTGTCAAGCCGCGTGAACCATCCGCGCGACACCGCCTCGTATACTTGATCGCGCGCCGCGTCGTAGAGCCGGATGCTTCCCACATCGGTGCCGAGCACGGCGAGGGTTTCGTTTAGGAGGCGCGGTAGCATTTCGTCGAGCGTTTGCGCGACCCGCAACGCGGTGGAAACTCTATTCACCGCTTCGAGTTCTGCCAGACGGTGCCGGATTTCTTCTTCTGCCCGCTTGCGCTCGGTGATGTCTCTTTGGATAGCCAGAAATCCGATGATGTTTCCAGATTCGTCAAGAATCGGGTTGGCGGAAACTTCCAATGGGAGAAGTCTGCCATCTTTGGTCCTATTTATCATCTCTCCATTGACCACCTGCTTGTTCAAGAGCGTCTGCCAAAACTGTTCATAATCCTGCGGTTTCATCGTTCCGCTTTTCAGAATTCGCGGCGTGGTCTTGCCGACTACTTCGGCGGCGGTGTATCCGTAAAGCGTGGTGAACTCCGGATTGACAAAGGTGATGACACCGTCCCGGTCGGTCAGGAAAACTACCTCGCCAGAGGTTTCTACTGCTTTTCTCAGCCTGAGCAGTTCCTCCTCTGCTCGCTTGCGATCGGTAATGTCCATTGAAATGCCACCAATTGCATAAACACGTCCCGACGCATTGGTGAGTGGGAACTTGACGGAAAAATAGATGTGCTCGCCGTCGGCTTCTATGTTGGTTTCCTCGAACACCACTGCCTGTTGCGATCCTATCACTTCAAGATCATTATTCCTATG
>DHFK01000113.1 GCA_002400365.1 Anaerolineales bacterium UBA4826
CTAGTACCGTGTCTCATAAGTTTTCCGACGGTTGTCAGGCGGCTAGCGGCAACCCCTTGTAGGTCCAGCGATAAGGATGCGCCCAAAGCCGATTGTGCGTGCGAATGAATGCCAGAATGTGTCGCTTGAGTTCTGCGTAGTCGCACCATGACCCACGCGCCAGACCTTTGCGCTGCAGCACGCTGAACCAGATTTCAATTTGATTCAACCAGGACGCATGCGTGGGTAGAAAGTGCCAGACGATTCGCCCGGGATGTTGTTCCATCCATTCCTGGGTTTCTGGGGCGGTACGTGTGCTGCCATTATCACTGACCAGATGCAACACCCCATAGTCCTCGGGGGGCAACGCCCGATGCAACCGATCCAAAAAGTCAACCAGTTCTACGGCGCGATGCTGAGGATAGCAGCGACCAATGACCCGGCCGGTACTCACTTGGAAAGTGGCTAACAAATCCAAGGTGCCATGCCGTTTATACTCAAATTCGCGTCGGGTGATGTGACCCATCACCAACGGCAGGTCGGGATGTCTCCGCTCCAGAATTTGGATGCCGGGCTTTTCATCGAAGCACAACAGCGTGCCATCAGACGGAGGATGGCGGTACAAGCGGCAAATCCTGCGGCTTTTGCGCACTAAATCGGGATCGGTGCAGGTGAGCCAATAGTGCCAGCGCCAGGGCTTCAGCTCCATTTCATCCCACAGGCGCACGATGGTGCTGTGAGAGATTGCGACCTTGAGCACTCCGCCGCTGAGTTGCTCTGCCAGATCGCGACTGGTGCAGACCGTAATGCCATCCGCCCGAGCGGCTTGGTGCTGTTCCAGCGTCTTGAGGATCACGAGCTCCCGCTGCTCGGGAGTAAAGACGGGCGGACGCCCGGAGCGCGGCAGGTCTTGCAGACGCTGCAGCACCGGAAGCTTGTTAGCCCGACCTTCCAAGAAGCGCCGCCGCCAAAAGATCACTTTGTCGCGCCCGCACTCCAAGCGTTTGGCGGTCTCCTCAATCGTGGTGCGGTTCCGATCGGCCCACAAGAGGATGAGGATCCGTTCGAGTAGCCGGGCTGTGATCTGACCTTGGCGTTTCAGAGTACGAAGGGCCTTTTTCTCCTTTCCTTTCAGACGAATGACGTATTTGAACGGTTCCATGCGGGCTCCTCTAGGGTGAAGGAATCAAAATGAGGAGCCAACTATACCACATTACACCGTCGGATTACTTATGAGACACGGTACTAGTCGGCAATCGCTAAACAAGCAACTCATCAGCACAGCGCCCGGCGCAGATTATTGTAACACAACCCACGCGCGCTTACAAACGGACGAACGCGCCATGCTTCGCGAGTGTAATTCTGCATAGGCAGAAGCGAACATGACTGCTCGCACTTTTTCGGTCATGTTGGTGTTTGGCACATAATCGGGTCCACGTTGCTCTGCGGGAAATCAAAGAAGAAAAACAGGAGTAGTCTCACGGCTCCAGATCGATACGGAACACTCAATCGTTCCGAGGAATTCAGTCCCCCTACGCCAGTGAGCGTACGACTCGAATTTGTTTTCGAGACGAGACAACATTCATGGAGAGGCGAATGACAGATAGACCTACGGCCAACCTAGCTGAGTGGATCGACCAGTTCCGCGAGTATCTTCGAGTGGCCAATCGCCCGCTGACGACAGTCCGCGCCTATGGTGTCGCGCTGCGACAATATCAGGCCTTCATCGAAAATCGCGAACTGACCATCGACGCGGCCATCGCTTTTGCTCAACAGCTAAACGTCGCGCCGGTTGCAAAATCCAATTACCTCGCGGCGGTCTCCAGGTTCTACCGGTTCCTCATCGGACGCGGCTTGATTGAAATCACCAATCGAGACTGGGAACGTTTCCGCGAATTCCGGCACGATCTCGGACGGCTGGGTGAACGCATGCCTCACCCGCCATCCGACGAACCGATTCAGACGGTCTTGGAGCGCGCCCACACTCATGTGGTCAAGCCCCTTGGCGTGCGCCCTGACGAAAAAAGCAGCAGCATTGACACTTTTGGGCGTCCGTGCTATGATAGTGTCGCACCAAATAGAACGGCGCGACCCGGCCGATGCGCTAACATCAACCGGGTCGCTAACCCCATCCACCTGCAGGAACAGGCAACGGGGCTGTGTGCATTATACCACAGTTCTACTTGTGGTCTAATGCGACTGGCGGCCACTTCTGTCCAACGGGATGGAGGTGGCTTTTTTGGTGTGGGCAGAGTGTGTGTCTGCCCAACGTAGGACGGGTGCGCCGTTCTCCGTCCTACCTTTTTGGTTGCCCGACCGCGTCAGAGCCACTTCGGGCTGCCAGTCAAAGCCAGAAGTGGCTCGCGCGGCGAGCTCTGGCGTAACCGTTGCGACCGTTACGTCAGCTGGTTTACGCTTCTACAAAACTGCGACACGCCGACCCGCCGATTCCACGGAATCTGCTTCAATCCAACAAGCGTGAATCGGAGAAGGGCGCGCGCGCCCTATGACCTGCGCCCCTCCTGTTGACCTCGTGTCGACCGAGCGCAGGCAACGAGTCAGCAGCAGGGTAGCGTATGTCTCTCTCACTCGATCACCCGGCTGTGCGCGATTTCTTCTCGTTCCTCCAACTCAAGAATGTCTCTGCGGGAACCATGGGCCAATACCAATGGGCACTGAAAGACCTGTTTCGTTCTTGCCCATCTGAACTGAGTTCTCCCCAGGAGATCACGCCGGTCCACCTCCGCGAGTACATTGCTAATATGCAGGCGCGGGGTTCTGCCCCCAAGACAGTCAGTGACCGGGTCACCATTCTGAAAAGGTTCTTCGGTTTTCTTCACGCCGAAGGACACATCTCCGCGGACATTGCTTCTCGACTGCCACAACCCAGAGTTGGGAAACGGCAGCCCAAGGCTCTTTCGCTGGAGGAAACCGCGGCGTTGTTGCTTGCACCATCCGACGATCCGGGATTGGGACGCCGGGATCGCATTCTGTTTGAACTGATGTACGCTGGAGGGTTGCGCGTCGGCGAGGCGGTGAGCTTGCGCGTGACAGACATTGATTTCGAAAATGGCAGTGCGCGCGTCATCGGCAAGGGAGACAAAGAGCGCAGGATCTATCTCAAGCCGCCCGTGCAGGAGGTCATGCGAGAATACATCGCGGCGGAACAACTGACCGGGTTTCTCTTTCCGGGTTATCACGGCAAGCACTTGACCGTGCGCAACGTGGAGTTGCGCATCAAGCAGTACGCCAAATCCGCCGGCATCAAACAGCGGGTCACGCCGCACGTGTTGCGGCACTCGATTGCGGTTCACTATCTGCAGGGAGGCGCGCCGATCAATTTCATCCAGACCTTTTTGGGGCATGCCAAGCTGAGCACCACCGGGAAATACCTCCAGTTGACCGATCGGGCGTCCAAGGAAATTGCGCTCAAGACCGACACGGGTCTCGAGAAAATCATGGCGATCAATCGCAAACCCGAAAACGCGTCGGGGGTTAACGACCTATCCAAGGAGAGAGACAAGAATGGATAACCCGCTACATGATCACCCACAGTTCAAAGCCTTCCTGGCTTATCTGCGTCTGAAGAACATCTCACGGAGCACCATTGATCGGTACACCAGGACTCTCGCTGGTCTGTTCAAAGAAGTCGGTTCGAGCGAAGGGAATCCCGCTCAGATCACGACGACCCACCTACGTTCCTACGTGTTGGGATTGCAGCAGCGGGGACTGTCCCCCAACACGGTTGCCGGTCACGTGCTGGCGATCAGGCAATTTTTTGGATTCCTGCTTGAAGAGGGTCATATCACAGCCGATCCTTCGCGGGGACTCCCGAGTCCCAAAGTGGGACAGCGCCTCCCGAAAGTGCTTTCGACTTTAGAGTTGCAGCAGTTGTTTGCCACGTTCGACGAAACGACCTGCGCCGGCCGGCGTGACAAGTTCTTCTTTCTGCTCTCGTACGCCGCCGGGCTGCGGATCAGCGAAGCGACTCATCTGCGCGTCGAGGACATCGACTGGGGTGAAGGTGCGCTGCGCGTGGTGGGCAAAGGAGACAAAGAACGGCGCATCTATCTCAAGCCACTGGTGCTGGAGCTGCTTCGGGAGTACCTCCACGAGCCAGCGATCACCGATTATCTGTTTCCAAGTCGCAACGGCGCGCCCGTGAGCGCAAGTTGTATGGACGCGCATTTCAGGCAGTCCGTCAAAGCCTCTAGAATATCCCGACCAGCCACTCCTCACAGTCTGCGGCACTCGATTGCCGTGCACTATCTCGTCGGGGGCGCGCCGCTCTCCTTTGTGCAGCACTTTCTGGGACACGCGAGCTTGGCGACGACCGGGATCTACACTCGGTTGACGGATCCGATGACCAAAGAAATCGCGCTGCGGATTCCGACAGCGACCGAGGCGGCGGAGAAAAAGCGAAAGGAATGTACACGGGTGAAGGGCGGAGCGGAGTCCGCCCAAAGTGCCGAGCAAAAGATCGGATTGGCGGAGACCGTTCTCGGGTCCAGTTGAAGCCGAATTCACTGATCTGACAACTTCGGTCACGCTTGGCGCGGCATGTTGTCTGGGGTATCTAGAGCGGTCGGAATACGTAGGACAATCTCCTTCATCATCGGGTCGGTTAGGCGCGTGTAGATTCCCGTCGTACTCAACTTTGCATGACCCAACAGCTCTTGCACGAAGGACAACGGCGCGCCGCCCATGAGGTAGTGCACGGCAATCGAGTGGCGCAGACTGTGTGGGGTCACCCACTTGGGCAGTCCCGCCTTTTGGACGTACACCTCGAAACGCATATCCATGTTGCGCATCGTCACGGGCTGCCCCTTGCGCCCAGGGAACAGCAAGTGCTTGATCTGGAACTGGTGGACGTATTCTCGGAGCGTTTGAAGCACGGCGGGCTTGAGATAAACCCGTCGTTCCTTGTCTCCCTTGCCAATCACGCGCAGCCAACCTTCTCCCCAGTCAATGTCGTCCACGCGCAGGTGGGTGACCTCGCTGATGCGCAACCCGCCAGCATAGGCGATTTTGAAAAATATCTTATCGCGGCACACCGGCGGTGCCGTGTCATCGAAGGCCGCAAACAGCTGCTGGAGCTCCAACATCGAAAGCACTTTGGGGAGCCGCTGGCCCACTTGGGGCAACGGGATCCCGCGTGAAGGGTTCGTGGTGAGATAGTCTTCCTGGAGGAGAAAACCGAAAAAGCTCTTGACGACCATGACGCGGTCCGCCAGTGTCTTCGGAGCAAGTCCCTGCTGCCGGAGGATCGTGAAATAGGATCGCAGTTGCTCGGCAGTGATGGTTGCAGGCGGCGCATCGCCCAGATGGACGTGGCTGAAGAGGGCACGCAAAACTTTGGTGTACTCTTCGATGGTCCTTTTTGAAACGTTCTTCAAGCGAAGATAGGCGACAAAATCCTTGAACTGTGGATGTTCGAGATAGGTCGCGTTTTCTGACATGGGTGCCTCCTTACACCGGTCTCGCCGGAGAATATGATGTCAATCGAAGAAAGAATCGCACGCGCTCAACTGGAGATCCAACAGTTGGAGAGGCGACCCTCGTTCATTTCGCTCTTTCGTCTCTATGTTCCACACGTGCCGCTTCCAACACTTTCCGCTCGAGTTCCACTCTTTCGCTCTGGTCGTCGAGCGCGGTCACGGTAGTCAGCGCGACTTGCTTTGTCATCGCGTCGGTCAGTCGCGTGTAGATGCCCGTGGTTTGCAAATTTTCGTGCCCCAGAAACTGCTGCACAAAAGAAATCGGCGCGCCCCCCAGGAGATAGTGGACCGCCACGGAATGCCGTAAGGCATGAACAGTAACATGCTTGGTGAACCCGGCGGCCTTGACGTATGAACGAAACCTGCTTTGCAAAGCACTGGCCGTGAGGTGACTGTTTTTCGCGCCGGGAAACACATGGTCTTGAATGCCATTTTGGATGAGGTAGTCCTTCAAGAGTTCCACCGTCCTCGGTTTAAGATATAACAGTCGTTCTTTGCCCTTGCTGATAACGCGCAGGGTCGCTCCCTCCAGATCAATCTGCTCTCGCCGGAGCGCAACGGCTTCACCGATGCGCAGACCGCAAACATAACACAGGTGCAAGAGGATCAGGTTACGCCGGTCCACTTTAGAAGTGCCCTGCGCGATTGCAACGAACAACGCACGCACTTCCTCCGGCGAGAGCGTTCGGGGCAGCCGGCGGCCAATCTTTGGATTAGGGAGGCGAGTGGCTGGATTGCGCCCAAGATGCCCTTCGGTGACGGCGTAGCCAAAGAAGGTCTTGAGCATTGTGACGGAGGAAGCCACCGTCCTATCGGCGAGTCGGCGCGCTTGGAGTCCGGCGACGTAGGCGCGCAAGTGGGCCGTGGTTACCTGGGCGATCTCGCTCGGGTTTAACCCAACGGACCGAAACAAGGATGTGAGGAGAGATTGATAGCGCTTGCGGGTCTTGAGACAAACGCCCTTGAGCTTGAGATAAGTGTCGTACTGGGAGAGGAGATCAGGTTGGTTCAAAAGGTCCCATGCGATCGAGCCGTTGGGGAGACCACTTTTGGGTGAAGTTCACCTTCGGGGTGAGTTGTAGGCATCGCTCCAGACCTGATCGAAACGGTGGCTCATGACGGCAGCGCGGGTTGGGATCAATCGCTCGGCACCGGCGCGACTCCACCGCATCCCAGCACCTGTAAACCGAGCGCGAAATTGCTTGCAAGCACTTTCCACCATGCCGCTGCCAATCGGGAATCCGTTCTCGCGCAATTCCAGGTATTGCATCCGCCGCTTGTTGCCCGCAAAGTACCCGGCTTCCGTCTGCAACATTTCCGCCACGTTCGGATGGTCTTTGCCAATCCCTTTCAGCGTTTCGGCTACATACCAGGCGTTGCCTTGGTACAGCACCTTTTCCATGCCCTTCACCCACCGCACGGTTTCCGCACTGCCCGGCCCCCACACAAGCTGCGCGGCTTTGTAAAGATGTTCATCGGCATGATACCAATCCACGGCCTGCCAACTGCGGCCAAAATGCTCGCCCACCAAATTCCAAATCCACGGCGCGCCATCGCCAAGCGCAATACTATCCCGCGCCTGGGGCAGCCCGCGTCGCACTGCTTCGGCCCACATCAGACTCCCAAACTTTTCGGGACCGCCCAAGTACCCGACATAGCTGTTGTCCACCGCATGGGCGCGCTCAACCGTCTCGCCACTTTCCTGATCCCGTTCGGGGCGCAGGGCAATTTCAAACACGCAGCCCGCTTTCAGGTCTTTCCAGCCCTCTTCGCGAATGTAAATCTTGGCGGCGTCCATCGCCACACCCATGTCGTGGGACTGGGGCACCGTGCCCCGCACGACGGCACCCCGCGCTGGCAGGGCATTCGTCGTGACCCGCTGGGCTTCCTCTTGCGCTTTGATTTTCTCGCCCCAGACCTTCGCTCGACGCCAAATACTCGTATCCGAAATGACAATCCCGCCGATTTGCGCCAGAATCTGCTCTGCCCAGTGATCGTCCACTTGGGCATAGAGCCACACGGCATATTTGGCGACCTGTTCACTCCACCCCGCATCCCAGGTCTGAAGTTGCTCATCGAGGGGAAAAAGCCCGTGCTGACAGCGCGGGCAGTAGTAATGCTGGCGGGCGAGCGGGAGTTCTCCCACCCGTGAGACCACGGTTTTATCCTTGCTCCCTTTCGGTTGCATCGTCTGACCACACTTGGGGCACGAGGGCAAATTCACCGGTTGCACGCTGTCTTGGGCTTGAATCGCTGTCTCCGCTAACACCTGCCCAAATTCTTGGCGCAACTTAAGCACGATGTCCTCGATTTGCGTCAGATTGGGACGGGGCGTATCGTCGGTCCACTGCAACAACTCATCAATGGTGGCTTCGGCTTTCGCGAGCAGCGCCGCTTTCATTTCGGCACGGGTCGGTTTCTTTGTCTGGCTTTTCATTGGCGGGGCTCCTCAATGGGATGCCCGGCATTATACCAAACTTACCCCCAAGGTGAACTTCACCCCCACTTTTGCCGCGTTTGACAAAACCGATCGCCTGATGTACATTGATTAATGTTGATTATCCAGATATGGAGGTTTCAGATGTTAGAGCGAGAAAGGCGGACGTTGACAAAAACCATTCCGGCGACCGAGGCCAGAATTCATTTCGGCGAGATCATAAAGCGCGTCTATCGTGGAAGAGAACAATTGATTGTCGAGAAAGACGGTTTGCCCGTCGTGGTCATCCTAAGTCACACCGATTACGAGGAGTATCGTCGCCTGCTGGCGCTTCAGCAGTTTGAGAGACTAAATAAGGGCGTCAATCGTGAAATGCGCGCGAAAGGCATAACCGAAGAACAAGCCTTGGCCGATTTGGAGAAGACGCAGCGGAAGGTTTTTCAGGAGAAATATGGCCCAGCCCTCAGATCCCACCGGCGCAAAGCCAGTTAGAGTCATGGTAGACGCTACCGTTCTCTTTGCCGGGATCGGTTGGCCACGCTGGTCTTATGAAGTCCTCCGCCACGCCATCAAGGGAAATTTTCAACTAGTTCTCTCGTCACTGGTCATCACTCAAGCCAGAAGGAATCTGGAAGAGAAACTGCCAGCGTACGTTGAGGCCTTTGACACATGGTTGCAGCTGTGTTCTTTTGAGCTAGCCCCGGAGCCTTCTCTCAAGGAGATCGTTTCCAATCAAACTCTCGTCCGGGATTTGAAAGATGTTCCAGTGGCTCTCGCCGCCATTCAGGCTCGGGTAGACTGTTTCGTCAGTGAAGACAAGGACTTGACCGACGAGGACGACACCACGGAACAAGTGCGCCAACGCCTGAAGGTCATGCGCCCCGTTATTTTCTTGCGAGAGGTCATGGGTTGGTCGAGTGGAGACTTGGAGAAAATCCGTAAGCGAGACTGGCCGATTGGGGAAGAATGAATCAGAGTTTGAGAACTTCATACGTGGAATTCGCAAGCACAGAAGGATGTGGCGTCAGAAAGACCTACCGTGTTGCAGATTATGGTGCATCCACCGCACACGACGCGGGATCGACAAGAGTTTAACGATCTGTGTGATTTCCCAATTGCCAAATGTCTAGGCGTATGGTATGATGGGTTTGGCAAGAGGAGAATGCCATGACGATTAGTACGGTACCTGTTCAACTTCCCGAACCACTCGTCGAAAGACTCAAGCGTGCGGCGGACTTGACCCATCGCTCGGTCGAAGAGATTGCTGCCGCCAGTCTGGAGGCGGTCCTGCCGCCGGCTCCGAACCTGCCCCCTGACATTGCCGACGAACTGGCGGCGATGTATCTGTTCAGCGATGAGGCGCTGTGGGCTGCCGCCGCACCCTCTTTCTCACCGAGCGAAGAACAGCGACTCGACCAACTCAACTCAGCCGCCGGGCAACGGGAATTGACAGCGGCCGAGGAGGCGGAACAATCCAGTCTCATTGCAGCCTATCGCCGGTCGGTCTTGCGCCGAGCCAAAGCCTTGGCGATTCTCGCTCAGCGCGGTCATCACATCCCGGCCACCGCATCGCCACAAACTCCAGGTCATGGTGACAACTGAGATCCCCGACGACTTGCGCGCCCTGGTCCGTGAGCGAGCCGGAGGTCGCTGCGAGTATTGCCTGACTTCCGAAGAACTGAGCGGTATTCGCTGCCAAGTCGATCACATCATTCCGCGTGCTCGCCAGGGCGCGACAACCGCAGAGAACCTTTGCCTTGCCTGCCCCGCCTGCAATGGTCACAAACACGCGCGAATACAGGCGAGTGATCCCGAATCGGGCGACCGCGTTCCTCTTTTCGATCCCCGCCACCAACGTTGGAGTAACCACTTCGCTTGGAGTGCCAGCG
The DNA here is from genome assembly GCA_002400365.1 of Anaerolineales bacterium UBA4826. Lineage (GTDB taxonomy): Bacteria > Chloroflexota > Anaerolineae > UBA4142 > UBA4142 > UBA4142. Next base: position 9,804 of record DHFK01000113.1, read on the forward strand.
GTACAGAGATCATCGGGCTGACCCCCACAGGGAGAGCCACGGTGGCTGCCCTCAAGATGAACGACCCATTGATCGTCGGCGCGAGATCGCTTTGGGTCGGTATAGGACTACATCCGCCGCGAGAGGCATAGCCACCCTGCTGACCAATAATTGAGGCTCTTTGGGAATTTCGGTAGTGTCC
>DHFK01000197.1 GCA_002400365.1 Anaerolineales bacterium UBA4826
GCCGAGGTCGCCCGCGCCTTTGAGCAGGATGAGGGTGTTAGAGAACATGGAGATTGGGGATTGGAGATTGGAGAGTGCCATTTGTTCTAAGGTCTTTTCATTCTCCCATCACTTGTACTATCAATGTCCGCGTCCGCGGACTCGTATCGAAATCGCAAAAGACGATCTGCTGCCACGTGCCGAGCGTCAGCGCGCCGTCCACGAACGGCACGGTGAGCGATGGTCCGATCAACGCGGCGCGAATGTGTGAGTGTCCGTTGTCGTCGTGCCAGCGCAAGTGATGGCGATAGTCGCGATCGGGCGGCGTGATTTCGTCCAGCACTTGCTGCAAATCGGCGACCACGCCGCTTTCAAACTCTATTGTCGTCAAGCCGCCGGTCGAGCCGGGACAGAAAATCGTTACGCTGCCGGCGGCGAGTTTCGATTCTTTGACCGCGCGCGCGACCGCATCGGTAATGTCTTGCACGTCGTATCCGCCGCGCGTGCGGAGGGAGAGTTCGCGGGTAAAGACCATTATTGCTTTCTCACTTGGATGGGCGAACCCAATATCTGCTTCGTTTATCTGCCAATGCCAACTGCACCGGCTTGGCTGTCTTCTTCTCTGGTTGGACCGCCGACGTTTCGTAACCAGGTTTGACCAGTAGCACCTCTTCCATCGCGTTTCGCAAGTTTTCAGTTGACCCGACGTGGTAATAGTGATGGAATGTTCTTTGAATCGTCTCATGCCAGTACTGAGGGACGTGGTCGTTGGAACGATACTTGTTCTCTTTCCACATGGACATCGCGAATCCGCACGGCAATGCTTGAACGACGCTCGCCAATTCAATCGCGTCCTGTTCTGACCAATGTTCGTAGTAATCGGTATGCCGTCCGATGTACGGCGGATCCAGGTATACGAAATCATCCGCGTCAATCTCGTTGAGGCAATTGCGCCAATCGCCGATACGAAATTCCCATTTCTTTCCACGCATGATCTTTTGAATCTCGGCAACCTGATTAACGATCTTGGTTACCAAAGCCGGACGGAAACGCTCTGGTTTGCGGCAGAACGGAACGTTGAATTTGCCCTTTTGATTGAATCGCATGACGCCATTGAAACACGCGCGGTTGAGGAAAATGAAATCAAGAGAGTTTGCCGCCTGATTGAAACGTTCTCTCACTGCGTAGTAATAAGCCTCGCCTTCGGTCAACAGTCGTTTCCCTTCCTTCGTGAGATGCTCTTGGATCATTGGCGGAGTCAACCGACCTTCATAGACCTCTCGATAAAGTGTGATGATATGGGGGTTGATATCGTTCACTAGAGCACGTTCCGGTTGAACATTGAATACCACAACTCCCGAACCCAGGAATGGCTCGATCCAGCGGCCGCGACCATTCCACCGGGTATTCGCTAGGATGAATCGCACGAGTTTGGTCTTGATGCCCTGACATTTCACGGGCGGCACAACAACGCGGCGTATTTTTCTGGGCAATTCACCGGCGGTCACTTGGTCAATCTCCTGTACTTCAAGTAACTCTGCAAATTCGTGTACGGACGCTTGCGCAGTTCTGCCGCACGCGCCATGTCCTCTGTCAAATAGTACATCCAATAGTCATCGAAAACCTTCTCGCCGAGTGCGGCAAAAGGCCCCGTCCCGTTGATCAGTCTACCAATCTCAACGACGGAACCGATATTCTTGGTATTGCCGCTCCCGGGTCTGTCTAGCGCGATGCGGTATTTCTCTTGCGCGAAGAACTGGAAGTCTTTTACGACGGAGGTGATACTTTCGAGTTCATCCAGCGTGTATCGCTTGCGCTCGTCAATCGCGCCGTCGGCTTTGGAATAGATTACTCCCAGAACATAGTGACCGGCATACGATCCGTAAGGAAAGGTGATGTTCTTGGTGCTATTGCGCTCCCGAAAATATCCGGTGAATGCGCCGAGCGTCATCCCGTTGACGCGCCCGGTGTCCGTCCGATACGTGCTTTTGAGGTCAAGCGCAAAGCGATGATTGTTTTCGTCAACAAAACTGATGTCGGGATAGAAATTCTGTTGCTGAACCAGGACCATCTTCAAGCCATATTTTTCGGAAAAGCGGACAAGTTCAGGAAAGAGCAATAGTTCCATGATCTTCGAGATTACTTTCGTGTCAACCGAGATGGTGTAGATGTTCTTGGCAATGTCAATAAACCCCTTGACGATCCAATCGCCTTCGACCGTTGCGACGGCAGAATTGAACGCTGTGACTTCGGTTTGAATTGCCTGAAGAAATGCTCTCTTGTTCATGCTGTCTCCGATGTTCAAAGCGTAGAATGGCGCATGCTATTTCCTATTCCGCTTCAACCTCTTCCGTAGTTCCTTCCACTCCAGCGTATTCAGCACGTCCTTCGCTTCCAACCAGCCGCGCCGCGCCATCGCGACGCCGTAGAACAAACCGTTAAAGCCGTCGGGTGAGTGCGCGTCGCTATTAATCACAATGTTCACGCCGACTTCGCGCGCGCGCCGCACACGCACGTCGTCCAGGTCGAGGCGTTCTGGCGCGCCGTCAATTTCGAGGAGCGTGCCAGTTTCTTTCGCGACGCGGAACACTTCTTCCAGGTCAAGCGCAGATTCCTCGCGTTCATTGATCAGGCGTCCGGTCGGATGCAAGTAGATGTCCACGTATGGATTCTGGATGGCTTTTACCACGCGCGCCGTGATCTTGTCGCGCGTCTGTTTCAGCGCGCTGTGCGTCGAGACGGTGACCAAATCGAATTGCGCCAGCAGGTCATTTGGAAAATCCAACGAGCCATCCGCGCGAATTTCAAGTTCGATGCTTTTCAGGACGACGAAATCTTTGAGCCGCTGGTTGAGCGCATCAATCTCCACCCATTGCTGTTTCACGCGCGCTGGCGTCAACCCACGCGCGATGCCAAGCCCCTGGCTGTGATCGGTGATCGCGAGATAGCGCAGCCCGCGCGCCCGCGCCGCCTCTGCCATCTGCTCGATCGTGAAACTGCCGTCACTCCAGTTGGAGTGCGCCTGCAAATCGCCTTTCAGATCTTTCAGTTCGATCAGGCGCGGCAGCCGCTTCTGCTGCGCTGCTTCCAGTTCGCCGGTCGCCTCGCGTAATTCCGGCGGAATCCACTGCAAGCCGAGTTTCTCGTACACCTCTTCTTCGCGCGGCGTGAAAATCTCTTTCTCGCCCTTGACCGTTCCTTCGGCTGCGCTCAGGACAGGTTTGAAGCCCCACTCGCTCAGCGACAAACCCTGCGCGAGCGCGATCTGACGCAGCGCGACATTATGCTCCTTGCTCCCGGTAAAGTATTGCAGCGCGCTGCCCCAATGCTTTGGCTCGAGCACGCGCAGATCCACCTGCAAGCCGTTTTGCGCGACGATGCTCGCTTTGGTCGTGCCCTTGGCATTCACGTCGCGCACCTGCGGCAAGTTCACAAAGGCATGGATGATTTTCTCGGGCGCGTCGGAACTCGCGAGGATGTCGAGATCGCCGATCGTTTGTTTCATCCGGCGCAGACTGCCGGCGGGCGCGATGTCGTCAAGCGCCGAGCCGCACGCGGCGCGCAGCGCGGCGACCATTGCCTGCGCGAAGGGATACGCCGCGCCGAGCAGAATGCGCGTGGACGATTTCTTGCGCCGGGTTGCTTCGATGCCGGCGAGGATTTTTTCTTCCGACCGCGCGCCAAAGCCCTTGAGTTCCCGCAGTTTCCCGGCGCGCGCCGCCTTTTCCAACTTGGCAACGTCGGTGATGTGGAGTTCCTTCCACAAGCGCGCGACCGTCTTGGGTCCGACATCGGGAATCGTCAGCATCTCAAAGATGCCGTCGGGAATGCCCTGGGAAACTTTCTGGTAATAACTCATCTGCCCGGTGCGGAGCAGTTCGTCAATTTTCTCCGCCAGCGCTTCGCCGACGCCTTGAATCGTCCGCA